>JBDNCP010000087.1:0-20800 GCA_046719575.1 Cyanobacteriota bacterium | reverse complement strand
CAGGGCGCTGCCAAGGGGCACCGTGAGGTTATCAATGCCCCATTTTGAGAAAGTTTCGAGAATCGTAGCGGCGATCGCCACCAAGGCCGCCACGCCCCACAGCGCCAAGTTGCTCTGAGTTGGGCTGCCCTGAGAAATCGCCAGCACCAACCCCCCAGCGACAAAGCTGACCAGCGCCATCGTCAGCGTGCCTTCCCAGCTTTTTTCAATCTCGCCAATCTTGTAGCGGCGTTGCCCAAAGGACTGGCCCACCAGCGCCGCCAGCCCGTCGCCCCAGGCCATAATCAAAATGCCCAGCGCAGCATAATATGGACGCGCCTGCCAGAATAGAGCGATCAGCACGCCAATGCTGACGGCATAAAAAAAGGTTCCCAAACTCTTGCGACCGACGCTGTTGATGCCCGGCAGGATTGGGAAGCGATAAGACACTAGCGCCACCAAGCTAAATAGAACCGAAAAGCTCAGCCCCACCCAAGGCGGAATCTTGAGCCACCAGGCAATCAAAATCACGTTACCCGTGCCGATGTGGACAATTTTGCGGACGGTTTCCGGCTCGACTAGCTGAAACCGATTTAGCCCCTCCGCCAGCAGCGTGATTCCGCCGACCCACAGCCCCGCCGCTGCCAATTGCAGCCACAGCGGCGGAGCAGATGCATACCAGGGGAGGTCACTTAGCAAGGGTTATCCTTTTGTTGGAATATCCGTTGGTTGGAATATCCGTTGGTTGGAATATCCGTTGGTTGGAATATTTGTCCAGCAAAGCACGCGGCGACTCAGACCATGACCTGATGGGCGATCGCCTCCACCACATTCGTCAGCGGGTTGTTGGGATACTTTAGGGTAAAAATACCCGTGCTAGCCAGCACCATCATGTCGTCTGAGTGGGGCAAAATGCCGGCCACTGGTGCATCGTAGGTTTCCTCAATGCGGCGCTTGAGCTGATTAAAGTCCAGCACTTGCGGAGCCTTGTTAACGACGATTAGCAGCTTGGGCACTTCCAGCTTGCGGGCTATATCCACCGTCACCGCTGTCCCCTGATAGTCCTGCTGGTCGGGGCGAAGGATCAGCACCAGCACATCAGAAATCGTAATCGACAGCAGCGTTTCTTCGTTTAAGCCGGGGTGCGTATCGATAAATAGATAGTCAAGCTTTAGCGTTTCGATCAGCTCTCGAAAGCCCTCGTTTAGCAATCCCACGTCGTAGCCCTCGCGCAGCACGCGGGCGATCTCTCCTGCCTTGACGCTGGAGGGGACGAGGTAGACCTTGCTGCGATCGCCCCCCTTGCCCTCCAGCACCGAAGTCACATCGTAGGCCACATCGGAGATTGAGCTTCGTCCCCAGAGGTAATCATTGAGCGATCGCTCCAGGTCGTCTTCGCCAAAGCCAAACAGGACGTGGATGCCAGGAGATTGAATATCCGTATCCACAATGCCCACGCGATAGCCCTGCCGCGCAATCATGGTGGCCAGATTCGCGGTCGTGTTGGATTTTCCGGTGCCGCCTCGATAGGAGTGAACGGAGACCACTTTGGACATGAAAAACCTCGGAAAAATGCGTCGGCGGGGGCGGGTCGAGAATCGTTGAGCGGGAAGGGTGGATACAGTCAGTCGATTGGCGACAGCGCGATGCGGCTAGTATCCATCCGATGCAGCAAGGTGGAGCGTTTCACCCTGATAGTTTTCGAGCCAGTAGCCCTGTTCATCGGGATGAACCTGAGTCTCCCAAAGGGGAATCTTGCCCAGTTTCGTCGTGACGATGTATTGGGGGACGGCAAACCCGGTGGTATGACCCATTAATCCTCGCATGATTTCCCGTCCTTTTTCCAGACTGGTGGCGAAGTGCGACACGCCCGTTACGTTGTCACAATGATAGAGATAGTAAGGCCGGACGCGGATTTTGAGCAGCCCGTGCAAGAGCGATCGCATCGTGTCGAGGTCGTCGTTGATGCCCTTTAGCAGCACACTCTGATTTTGCACCGGGATGCCGTGCCGCAAGAGGCGATCGCACGCGGCTGCCGCTTCTGGCGTGATTTCCTTGGGATGGTTGAAATGCGTATTCAGCCAGATGGGGTGATATTTCTCTAGCATGGCGCAAAACTCTGGCGTAATCCGCATCGGCAGCAGCACGGGATAGCGACTGCCGATCCGAATGATCTCTACATGGGGAATCTTCCGCAATCGGGAAATAATCAGTTCTAGCTTTTCGTCAGAATAGGTGAGCGGGTCGCCGCCCGTCAGCAGCACATCGCGGATTTCGGGGTGGCTGGCGATGTATTCAAAATCTTGCTCCCAGGAGGCGGCTTCGCTGGTTTCAAAATACGTGCCTTCCAGGTCAGTGGTGTGAAATTTGCGGGTGCAGTGGCGGCAATACACAGCGCACACCTCCGTTACCAGCAACACGATACGGTCGGGATATTTGTGAACGACGCGGTTGGTTTTGCGGTATTGAGTATCGCCTACGGGGTCTGGTTCTGCGCCAGGAAAAGACTGAAACTCTTGCAGCGCGGGCACCGACTGGAGGCGGATTGGGCAGTTTGGGTCGTCGCGATCCATCAGCGAAGCGTAGTAAGGCGTGATACTCCAGCGATATTTTCCTGCTGATGCCTGGATTGCCGCTGCCTCTTCGGGTGTGACGTTGACCCACTGCTGCAAGCCTTCGAGGGTCTGAATGCGGTGCTGAAGCTGCGATCGCCAATCTGACCAAACCAAGTCCTGTGTTTTCGGCATGGATAAATTTCCCTGATTTCAGCCCGAATTTACGAAAAAGTCCTTAATCACAAAAAACTTCAGTCACATAGACATGCGCGATTTTTCTGGCAACTCAGGGTTTCTCGATCTCGATACCCTGATAGCCTGCTGCCCACTTAGGCTGCCCACTTAGGCTGTCCACTTAGGCTGTCCACTGAGATCGATCATCGAGTCGATAATCGAGCCAGGAGGGTTTGCTGGAGGTTCAGCGCCTCGGTCTCACTCTCCGCCAGAATCACGTACCCCACCTGCTGTTGCTCAAGCGCGGCGCTGTTGGTAATCACCACACCCCAGCCCGATGGTTGGGGAAACAGCAGATCGGCGATCGCCTCTTCCAGGTCGGCCCAACGACTCACCGTAGGGCAGGGCGCACTGGTTCGACTGAGCAGGGTTGCCGTTTGCGCTCGGTGCGCTCCCAGCAAAAACTGGGCCAATTCATATACATGCGTCCCCCCAGTGCGACGGGCATTTACTTCTAACAGGTATAGAGTTCCCGCATCATCCACAATTCCATCGAGATCAAAGTGCCCAACGTAGCCCATTGCCTGAAGCTTCTGACCGACTTTTAGGGCAGCCGCGCTCAGATCGGCATACCAAGGCGCATTGACCCAGGTTGGACTGACCAATTCTCCCGCGTAGGCTCCCGACGGCAACACCTGCTGGGCACAAATGGCGGCCAGATAGGGCGGCTCTGATGGGTTGGCAGGCACAACCACCTCTGCCGAAGGAGAAAGCCCCTGAGCGCTAGGAATCAGCGCCTCCACAATTAGTAAATCTTCGGCATAGTAGGAGTTTTGCTGGAGCGTTGACCGGATCTCGTCGTGACTGGGAACTGGGGCAGGGTGAAACACGGTGTGCCCAATGCCCAAAAAGCCCGTATTGGCTTTGACGATGCAGCCCTGGCCAAGCTGAAGAAAGGTGTGGGCGATCGCCCCTGCTTCGTCTACGCTCCGCGCCACATAGCCCTCCGGCAAATTGCCCATCCACTGCCCCACCAGCATCCGAAAGCCCAGTTTCGTCTGCACATACTCCCGCAGCCACAGCCGATCTGGCGCAGGGCTTTCCGGCAGATAGACCGTCAGCCCGTGTTCTTGCCGCAGCACGTCCGCCAGCTTGTAAACCGCAGGCGTGGTGGCGTAGGGAACCAGTTGCACTGCACCCGCATCGCCCGCATAGTCTACGATTTGCCGGAGCAGCGCAGGCTCTCGCAAAATATCGGCACAGATGGAATCGGACGGATATTCCGGGCAGGCGTGCCGAAGCTGCGAATAGCCCAGCCGATGGCGCAAATAGTCCAAATGGGTGACGGGCGCTTCGGTGATCACCAGCTTGCGATCGCCCAGCCATAAGAGCGATCGCTCATTCGCCACTTGAAACCCGCGAATCAATGCCGCCCGCCGCGCCCGATCCGGTTCCCGATAGAGCAAGTAGCCGTTTGCCTCAAGAGTATTGCCGAGAATGACGAGGGGAGGGGTAGATGCCAGCATTATTTTGGACTATTGGAGCAGGTGGATTGGGCAGGTGGATTGTGATGCAGCCCAGCCACGCAACCCTTCATAGCTGAGTTATTCTTCCATTGGCCGATTTCGCAGCTTCCGCGCCTTGACGACCAAATCTTGAAAGAAATCAGTTTCCACGATTTCCTGCACCTGCTTTTGGCGCTTCACCTGATCGATTTCGATTTTCAGGTTGGCGACCTGCTGTTTTAGAGATTCTTCCCGTTGGCGCACTTTGTTCACCATGAGTTGAAACACGCGAGCGAGGGTAGAAATTTCGTCCTGCACTTCGCTTTTGCTGAGTGCGTTGAGATCCTGACTATAATCGCCTTCCCCAATGCGCTCGGCAGCGGCGGCCAGTTCCTTTAGGGGGCGCGACAAAATGCCCGACAGCAAATACACCAGGCCAAACAGCGTGCCGTAAGTCACCAGAAACGAAAGCAGGAGGCGATCGCGCAATTGCTGCTGCACCTCAAAGACATGGTCGGCTTCGATGTCGGCTCCCAGCACGGCGACAATTTTTCCGCGCTTATTGCGAATAGGGGTGTAGGCGGAAATCCAGCTCCCCCACTGGTCGGTGTAGAGGTCGCGATTGACCGTTTCGCCCTGCTGAAAGGCCCGCAGCGAATAGGGCGAGGGCTTATCGGGTTCCAAAAACGGCAGCGCCCGTTCTGGCAAAAAGCGCCAGAGAGAATCGACCAGGTAAATGACCTCTAGTTCATCGCCCGTCGTGGCTGGGTCGCCAATGCGGCGGTTTTCGCTGGGCTTGCCCAGGACGAAGCTGTAGGCGTAGACGTTGGGCGAAATGCGGTGCGCGGTTTCAAACCATTCCAACTGATTCAGGTAGCGTGGATCGTCTGAAAAGCCCTCTGCATTGCGTTCGCCAGTTTTATATAGCGCCAGCAGTTCCTCTGCGTCGATGTGGTGAGCCGTGCCAATGGCGGTACTTTCTAAATCTTGCTTGAGACGGGCGATCGCCTTTTCGGTGGAAAAGTTATAGAACCACCAATACACCACTGCAAACACCGTGCTGAACACGAGCGTAAAACCCGTGAGCAGTTTCCAGCGGAGGCTCCAAAAGCGCTGTTTTTCTGCCAGTTGGGCAGCAGATGCAGAGGAGACGATCTGGCTCATGGCAACCTTTTGCACGCTAAAACTCCAGTTTATCGAGGACGCTCTTGCCGCGCTGACGACGCTTTAGCCGCCAGTTGAGCAGGCTTTTGTCATACACGGCTCGCATTTGCAAAACCGCCCACAGCGACAGCAGCGCCATTAGTCCCGCAACGCCCAGATACAGCAGGTGGGGGGGCAGGCGATCGCCCCGTCCCAATTGCCCCACTAGCAAGATTGTTCCCGTCATCAGCGCCCCAAGAATACTGCCCAGGGAAACAAGGTAGCTGTCCAAAAACAGGCTCACCCGCCCCCGCCGCTCTTCGGGCACCAGCCCCGCAAAGGCCTTGCGGGCGGTTTCGTCGATGCTGTATTGGGGGAGTTTTTGCAGCGACACTCCGGCGATCGCCCCACCCAGACCCGGCATTGCCAGCATCGCCGAAGCACCCAGCAGGCTGCTGACGGGCTGAATCAGAAACAGGTCTTTTAGCTGGAGATGGGCAATCAGCCGCTGAGTCAAAAAGGTTTGGATGCCCAGATAGGCAACCGTGCGCCCCAACGTAAACAGACTCAGAAACGTTTGGTATGCGCCCGCATTGGCGATCGCCCCGCCCGACACGGCATAAAATCGGTATTCCACAATCGTTTCGCAGACAATCATCGCCAAAATGGAAACCATCAGATAGCGAAACGCAGGCACCTGGCTGACAAACTCCCATCCCTCAGACAGGGCTTCGCGCAGGGTTTCCGGTTTCTGCTGAATCCGCCGCAGTTGGGTATCCTTTAGCCCTATCTCCAGCCCCACATACATTAAGAAATAGAGCAGGATATTCAGCATCAGCAGTTCCTCTGGTTTGATTTGCAAATGCAGAAACAGCCCCGGCGACAGGGCCGTGACCCCGATTCCTGCCAGACTTCCGGCAAAGCCCAAACTGCCCAGCAGCGGAAACAGCCGCTTGCTCTGCGCCACATCAAACACATCGCTCGACAGCACCCAAAACGCCATCGGGAAGAAAATCAACTGCTGATCCGACAGCAGATAAAACAGCCCGTAGTTCAGCCAGCCGGGGGTTCTCAGCAAAAACATCAGCCGCAGCACCATAAACGACAGCGCCAAAATCGCGCAAATGCCGCGCACCATCGTTAGCCGATCAAACCGATCGACCCAAAGGGATTGCAACCCCGTCATGGCGATGGTGATCAAGCTGCTGAAGACAAGCACCACCAAAAATTGTGATGGCCCGACATCCACCAGAAAATTGCTGAGGGAGGCGATTTCCGACACCTTTTGAGCGAGGGCATTGGCAAACAGCGCAAAGCCCAGCGTCAGCACCAGCCGGGTTTCGTCGGGTCGCAGGTTTAGAAGTCGCACGTTCAGAAATGGATTGACGTTCAAGGGCATGGGTGATTTTGCAGTTCTGGAAGGATTCCGACGCAAGCCAGCACAGGGGCGCGATTGCGGCGAGGCAGGGTGGATCTGGCTCAAACCCTCCCCAAACCACGCAGGAGGCTTTGCCGATAAAACACCCGGCGACTGACCTGTGCTTGATCAGGACTGACTGCAAGCTGCACGGGCGATCGCCCCCCTGGAGATACACCCCTCCATCGATTTTGGATTTTTGATTTTTGATTTTTGATTTTGGATTTTGGATTTTGGATTGACGATTTTGGATTGCCCGTCGAGCATCTGCTAGGCTTCCCGCGATTTCCTTCGCAACGCCACCTAGGAGAATGAAGATTACACGCGCCCTGCGTGTAACGCGGTTTGCCATCTGTCCTATTTACGTAGGTTTCCCGGAATCAGCGAGGGTTCACCAGCCGATTAACAAGCTTTCGTGAAGGAAGACGGCTCAAGACGGGTGGCTTGAGAACCGCTATTTGAGGACTAGACATCTTGCATGAATCGTGTGACGATACTGCCGCGCGACGATTCACGCCCTCGAAACAGCGTTCATGCAAGGGGTTTACTGTATCTAGGTCAGTAGGTAGACCAAATTGAAAACCGGCTGCCAAACCTTGCGCGGACGGCGCAGGGTCTTTGGGTTTTGTGTTGATTAATGTCTACCCACTTAGAAATTGGTCGTCTGAAGACTTCTCGCTGACTCCAACAGGCTCCACAGGCGCGGGTCGGTAAAGTCTTGAATCACCAACAGTGTGCCCAACTGTTCCAATTCCTTGGCCGAGTGGGTTGTCGCTACGCCCACCGTGGGGATGCCCGCGCCCACCGCCGAGCGAATGCCCGATGGCGAATCTTCAAAGGCGATCGCCTCCGTTGCCAATACCCCCAACTGATCCAGCGCCGTTTGATAAGGCAGCGGGTCGGGCTTACCCCTGGGCAACTCGTCGCCCAGCACCACTACCGAAAACAGCGGCTCCAGGTTTAGCGTTCGCATGAGGAATTCTGCATTTTCCACGGGGGCATTCGTCACCACGGCCCGTCGCAACTCATGATGCTGCATCCAGTCCAGCACGTCCCACAGGCCAGGTGTTGGCTCTATGCCCGTCGCCCGCTGGCGAAACCGCGCCTCTTTTTCGGCACTCAGCTTTGCGCCCGCCTCTGCCGATAGCTGCGGCAGCAAATCGCGGACAATTTGCTCATTTAGCCGCCCGCTAAAGTTCGCGTCATAAAATTTGCGGTCGATTTCCAGTCCCAACTCCGCCATCACCGCTTTCCAGGTTTGAAAGTGCAGCGGGTCTGTGTTGGCAACGGTTCCATCCAGGTCAAACAACAGCGCTTTCAACATGCCAAGCTTCCCTCTGCCTGCGTCTTGTCACCCGCAGTATGACAGAAATGGGGGTTGGGGTTGGGGATTAGGGGTTAGGAGAATTTTAGAGGGGAGAGTTGAGATTTGGGATTTTAGGTTTGGGATTTTGGATTTTGGGCGAGGCAACAATCCAAAATCTAAAATCGGCAATCTAAAATTGCTTCACGCTTCGCTGGAGTCGGCCAGCACGCCGTGGAGAAAGATATCGGCAATGCCTTCGGCCATTTCTTGCATGGCAGCGGGAGAGGACTGTTCGGGCATGATGGTGTCGCGGCTAAAGCCTGCCACCGTGAACATTCCCAAAAATACCTGGGCAACGGTGCGCGGGTTCATGCGGCGATAGATGCCGTTGTCCATTGCGGTTTGAAAGAAGGCTTCGGCTACGTCGGTCATTTTGCTGATCACTTCGGTCTGGATGCGATCGCGCAAATCGGGGTGAAACTGCGCTTCCAAAAAGCACACCCGCAGCATATCGGCATTTTGGTGCAGGTTTAGCATTCGCTTTCGCATCACCTGGGCGATCGCCCTAGAACTGCCCATTTCGCTCAGTTCTGTCAGCAGGTCAGTGAGCAGTTCCACCCAGCCTTGCGTCACCACTTCCACCAAAATCGCTTTCTTATTTTCAAAATGGCGAAACAGCGTCCCCTCTGCCACACCCGCCTCTGCGGCCAGGTCATGCGTCGTCGTGCCGTCATAGCCCCGCCGCGCAAACAGCCGCTGCGCCGCCCGCAGGATGCGCGTGCGCGTTTCGCCTTCGGTTTGGGTGGGTCGAGGAAACAGGGCCATAGCGCCAGTCGAAGGGGATGGAGGGTTGGAATCTTGGGAGATAGAGTGCTGAGTGATACCTCAGTCGCAAAATCCCTCATCGTATGCAACATCGTATGCAACATTGTCGATCGGGAAACCCAGAAAAGACGCACCTGTTACAGAAATTAGAGATTAGGGAAGGAACGGGAGGGAATGAGGCGACGAAGCTCTGATTGCTCCAACCTTCCAAAACCGCCTCACTCCCTCACCCACTCACTTACCCATCTGCACAGGTTCTTCTATAAAGCTGCTTTTCCTCAATGTATTCGCGCACAGCATCAGGAACGAGGGCATTAATGGGGAGGCGATCGCCCACGCGCTGCCGAATCTGGCTGGAGGAAATGTCTAGCGGCGACAGGTTAAGCCATTGCCAGCGGATATCAATCCCTTGGGACTGGAGGATCTGGACGGTTGCGGCAGGGTCGTCAGATGTTGGGCTGATGGGCTGGCGGGGCGCAACAAGCCAAGTGCAGCGGGGAATGAGTTCCTGGCGACGATACCAGCGCGGCAACGTGGCAAAGGCATCTTGTCCGACAATCCAAAACCACTGATTATGGATGTTTCCAGTGTCATGATGATTGCTTATATTGCTACCTATATTGCTATCTATATTGCTATTTATGTTGAGCGCCTGGACTTGATTTAGCAGGTCAATGGCGTAGGAGCGGTCGCCCGGTGTTTTTGGCTCAACGCAGCAAAGGGCAAAGCGGTCATAGGGGGCGATCGCCCGTTTCACGAGTTCCAGTCGATGGGCGATCGCCAGCAAGTCCGATCCCTTCGGATGGGGCGGCACCATCGCAGGAATCCACAATACTTGGTCTAGCTGCGCCTGGTGCAAAGCGGCCTCCGCAATGTGCAGATGCCCTCGATGGGGCGGGTTAAACGTGCCTCCAAAAATGCCCAGGTGTTGCATAGGGGGTTGAAATCACAGGCAGGTTGTCAGGGGGTAGGGGTGCAGTGGCAAATTTTCAGCGGCAGGTTGTTTCAAACCTGTCCGCACCTATCCCAAAATCAGACTCATCCCGAAATCAGGGGGATGAGCATTGTATTTCTAAAGTATCGGCGGCAGTATGGGCGGCTTGTCGCGTCGCCGAGCGGCAGGCCCATCTACTCCTGCCATGATCAGCGTGATGGATGGGTGTTGTGGACGGGAGGATCGGGATCTATCCCATTGTCTTGCAGCAGGGTGCGTCGGGGCGATCGCCCAGTTCAGTTGTTTCACAAAAGCTTAGCGCTCCCCAATACGTACCCAAAGCTCAGCAATCTGAGTAATTTCAGGAATTACTGCAATAAATTTGGGAATCCTGAGTAAGATTGTGTCAATTCTAGACTACCTTTGAACAGCCAGGCGCTTCTCAGGTCTTTGTGGTGTGACGAGACAGAATTCTCTCAAGCAGATCCCTCTGTCAGAGATCTCTGGCAGAACTCTTTGGCAGAGATCTCTGACAGATTTCTCCGAAAATTAGGGGCTGAATAATGTGCCAGCTTAAGCATCCATACACAATCTGTGCATGGTTTTGGAGTGTACTAGTTGGCGCACTACTAGTTGGCGCACTAATTAATGTACCGATTGGTGTACTGATTAAGGATTAGGAGGATTAGGCAAGGCCGGATTTCAGTTGCCTTGAGGGGCAAAAACCAGGATAAACTTGCACAGTCTTGAATACCTGCCAAACGCTCTATCGCTTGCCAGTCAGGGACTTTGAGTAGTTTCATAAGGGTTGATTTTACAGCATATCTGGATTGGATTGAATGAGTTGATGAGCGACACGTTTCGCAGTTATTTGCAGTTATTCAAGGCAATATTTAGGGACAATTTTTTTAGATCAGCAAACAGGCTAACTCTTGATGAGACTCTTTTTATAAAATGCTGCGACCATGCTGCGACTGGGAAGTCATGAAATGAGGGGCGAGTCGCGGAGTTCTTGCAGGTGATTCCTTCTTTTCGATCGTCAACCTCGATTGGCTCAAGAAATTATCCATCGGTCATTTGAGCCATTCAGCCCCTCGATAACCGCCTCCAGCCAGGAGGTGAATTGCCACCTTAGCTATCCCGAAAAAGTAATTCTTGCTATGATATCGCGTGACATTGTGTGGTGTGGTGTAGAAGGAGTGAGGACGTTGAATCCTGTTGATTTTAGCGGTATGCCGTTCCATTTCATCGGCATCGGCGGTATTGGCATGTCGGCGCTTGCCTACATCTTGGCGAAGCGAAACCTGCCTGTTTCTGGCTCAGATATCTGCCTGAATGATATTACTCAGCGATTGCAGGCGGAAGGCGCTCATATCTTTCTGAGTCAGGACGCTTCTAACCTAGAGTTTTTCAGAACAAATCCTGGCGGCACTGCAATTGCACGGGCCGTCCCTGAAGAGGCAGGTAATCTGGCTATGATTAGCCTTGGCACAGATCCCCTTACTCGTGCGGCGATCGCCCCATATTCTGGGTCTAGTTCCCATCTGTTGCCGCAGGTTATTTGTTCAACTGCAATTAATCCCAATAACTCTGAGTATCGGGCAGCACTGGATTTGGGCTGTCCGATTTTTCATCGTTCCGATTTGCTGGCGGCCCTAATGCGAGAGTATCGGGGCATTGCCGTTGCAGGCACCCACGGCAAAACCACTACCAGCAGTATGATTGGCTATCTGCTATTGCAGGCAGGGATTGACCCAACGATTGTGGTTGGAGGTGAAGTTAGTGCATGGGAAGGGAATGCACGGCTGGGGCAGGGGGAGTATCTGGTGGCCGAAGCAGACGAATCGGACGGCTCGCTGGTCAAGCTAGCGGCTGAAATTGGCGTAATTACCAACATCGAGCTAGATCATCCCGACCATTACGCCACGGTGGATGAAGTTGTCAAAACCTTCCAAGCCTTTGCCAGCAACTGTAAGGTGCTGGTGGGCTGTTGGGACTGCGACCTGCTGCGGGCAGAAGTGCCGCCTCATATTAGCTATAGCCTCAATCCTGCTTTGGGGGCTGATTATACGGTGGATCAGGTGGTGTATGGCGCGGCGGGCACGACGGCGCGGGTGTGGGAGCGGGGCACGCTGCTGGGCACACTAAAGCTAACGGTGCTGGGTCACCACAACCTGAGCAATGCGCTGGCGGCGATCGCCGTCGGTCGCCACCTCAATCTGGAATTTGACCAGATCGCTACCATTCTCAAGAGCTTCCAGGGCGCCCGTCGTCGCTTTGAACTGCGCGGCGAAGCCAACGAAATTCTCTTTATCGATGACTATGCCCACCACCCCAGCGAAATTCAGGTGACACTGGCAGCGGCGCGGCTGCGGGTCGAGTCGTTTGCCAGCGAGCAGCGGCGGGTTGTGGCGATTTTCCAACCGCATCGCTACAGCCGCACCCAGGTCTTTTTGGAAGAATTTTCCCGGTCGTTTGGCGATGCCGATTTGGTGGTGACGACCGACATCTACAGCGCGGGTGAGGTCAATCCAACAGGCATTTCTGGGGAAGATCTAGCAGCGGCGATCGCCCAGCATCATCCAAATGTAATCTACCAACCCACCCTCAACGATGTGTCTGCTTTCCTCACCCGCGCCCTCAAGCCAGGCGACCTGGCCCTGTTTTTGGGCGCAGGCAATCTGAACCGCATCATTCCAGAACTGGTGTCTGCTCATCAAACCCTGGAAGCCCAGAATGCGCTAGCGACCTATCAATCTGCCTAGCGCAAGTCTGCCTAGCGCAAGTCTGCTTAGAGTCGTGTCGCCCGCAGTCCAACCATCAATGCTGGCAAAAATTCTGGAGACTTCTAGGCATAGATTCTTGAGGGGGTGCTTTGGGCCCGGTTCAAGCCGGGTTTAAACTGAGAAGCGGCACGATACAGGACAGTATGGCGAAAAGCCGTCTGTATTGTCACGCTCAGAGTTTTACGCGCGCTTGCGTCTGCGCTACATTCTCTTAGGTTATGACATTGGCTAATCCAGTTCCCCAACCCGGTTTTGAACATCGTGTCCCCTTTACGCCCATTGGCGCAACCTGCGCGATCCGTCCGCGGGTTCCTCTAGCAGGATTCACGTCTTACCGAGTGGGTGGGCCAGCGGAGTGGTTTGTCTCGCCGCGCACGCTGGAGGATTTGCAGTCGTGTTTTGCCTGGGCCACAGCAGAAGGACTTCCGATAACGCTGCTGGGGTTGGGGTCTAACCTACTGGTGAGCGATCGCGGTCTGCCAGGACTGGTGATCTGCACGCGCCACCTGCGCCAGTCTCAGTTTGACGAAGCGACGGGACGGCTGACGGCTGCTGCTGGAGAGCCGATCGCCCGTCTGGCGTGGAAAGCCGCCGATCGCGGCTGGGCGGGGCTGGAGTGGGCAGTGGGCATTCCGGGAACCGTAGGCGGCGCAGTGGCGATGAACGCCGGGGCACACCAGGCCTGCACCGCCGATATTTTGGTAAACGCCCAGCTTGTGACCCAAGCAGGCACGCTCCAGGAACTCTCGCCCGCAGACTTGGGCTTTCGCTATCGCACGTCCATCCTTCAAGGCGACACCAGCCGCTTGGTAACGCAGGCCACCTTCCAACTTCGTCCCGATGCTGGCTCTGAAGCGGTGACGGCCGAAACCCGCGCCTGTCAGGAGCGCCGCCATTCTACCCAGCCTTACCACTTACCAAGCTGCGGCAGCGTCTTTCGCAATCCGGAGCCGCGCACGTCGGGCTGGCTGATCGAGCAGACGGGGCTAAAAGGCTTCCAGATTGGCGGGGCACAGGTGTCGCCGATGCACGCCAACTTTATTGTGAATTTGGGCAACGCCACTGCCAGCGACGTGTATCGCGTGATTCGCCATGTCCAGGAAAAAGTGGCTCAGCGCTGGGATGTGGCGCTGGAGCCAGAAGTGAAGATTTGGGGAGAGTTTTAGCGATTCGCTACGCTAGAAACTGTCTGGTTCAGAAGGGGCGATCGCACTTTTCAGCGGTGACGGCAATTGCGGATTGCCTGCACCCGGCAGCCCGTTGCCCAGGTCGGGATGAGCCGTGCGGATCTGACGCATCAGCGTCGCCATCTCAATCGCGCTCATGGCATACTCCCAACCTTTATTGCTCTTAATGCCTGCCCGCTCCAGCGCTTGCTGCATCGAGTCTGTCGTCAGCACGCCAAACACCACGGGCACACCTGTTTGAAAGGACGCAGCGGCGATACCCTTCGACACTTCTGCTGCTACATAGTCAAAATGCGGCGTTTGCCCTTTGATCACCGCGCCAATGCAGATAATCGCGTCATAGCGACGAGTCAGTGCGAGTTGTCGTGCGACCTGCGGAATTTCAAAAGAACCTGGCACCCAGGCGTAATCAACCTGAGTGCCCTGCGGATCTGGATCGATGCCGTGGCGCTTCAGACAGTCCTGACAGCCCTCCAGTAGCTTACCCGTCACTAGGTCGTTGAACCGCCCAATCACAATCGCTAGGCGCAACGACTCTGTTTGGGTAAACGTTCCCTCAAAAACGGCCATGAATTTACCAGACTTGGTTTTCTACACCACGAAATAATTTAGAACACCAACCACAATGACCAGCGCTATCCAAGCGAAGGAACCCACAAATAGGAGTTGCTTGGACTGATCCCAGTTGCGGGGCGAAGCGTAGGCCACCGGCACACCTACCACCATCACAAAGGACAACAGCACCAGAGCCGCAAGCGCAAGCTGGAACAAAATAGACATCGCGTTTCCTCCCAACACAGCTAAAGATGAAAAGATAAAAAATGAAAACTTATAAGGCAGACTAGAAGCAACCCCCGTGCCCCAATAGCCCCAGTAGTTAAGCTATCAGAAATTGAACCCTCATGGATCTCATCCTCTGCCATACCACGGCTGATTTCGACACGCTGGGTGCGGCGGTAGGGTTGTCGCGGTTGTGGGCAGGGGCGCGGATCGTGCTGGCGGGGGGCAGCCATCCGGCGGTTAAGGAATTTTTGGCGCTGCACCGAGACGAGTATGCGTTGATTGAGCGGCGGGCGGTGAACCCAGACAAGATTCGGGCGATCGCCGTTGTAGACACGCAATGGCGCGATCGCCTGGGCAAAGCAGCCGAATGGCTGGATTTGCCCGTCGAAATCACCGTTTATGACCATCATCCTGAGGGTGGCGGCGATATTCCCGCCAAGGCGCAGCAGGTGGAGGCAGTGGGCGCAACCACCACGCTGATTGCTGAAGCCTTGCAGCAGCAGCACATCGCCCTCACGCCCGCCGAAGCAACGGTGATGGCGCTGGGCATTCACGTCGATACTGGATCGCTGACCTACGACCATACGACGGTGCGCGATGCGGCGGCGCTCACTTGGCTGATGCAGCAGGGCGCAAACGTGCAGGCGATCGCCACCTATGTAGAGCCGGGGCTTTCTCCTCAGCTTCAAGACTTGCTGGCGATCGCCCTCGAAAACCTGCAAACCGAAACAGTGCAGGGCTACGGGCTGGCGTGGGTGCTGTTGCCTACAGCGGAATACATTCCCGGTTTGTCCAGCCTGGCTAGCCATCTGACGACGCTCACCGAAAGCGACGTGCTGCTGCTGGCAGCACACTACGGCCGCACGGAATTGGGGGACAACACTGGCGAATCGCGGCTGACGGTGATTGGGCGAGGTCGGGGGGCGATCGCAGACCTGAGCGCCCTGTTCAAACCGCTGGGCGGCGGCGGTCACCCCACAGCGGCGGCAGTGACGCTGCGAACGAGCGATCCAGCCTCAACCTTGACGGAATTGGTGCAGCGACTGCGAACCACCATTCCCGCGCCGCCCACCGCCCGTAGCCTGATGTCCTCGCCCGTCCGCACGATACGTCCCGACACCACCATTGCCGAAGCCCAGCGGATTCTCCTGCGCTACGGTCACTCCGGCCTATCAGTAGTGGACGAGCAAGAGCGGCTAGTGGGTGTGATTTCTCGGCGCGACCTGGATATCGCCTTGCACCACGGCTTTGGCCACGCGCCGGTGAAGGGCTACATGACCACCAATGTCAAAACCATCACGCCGAATACGCCGCTGCCAGAGATCGAGTCGCTGATGGTGACCTATGACATCGGGCGGCTGCCTGTGCTAGAGGACGGGCGGCTGGTGGGCATTGTGACGCGGACGGACGTGCTGCGGCAGGTGTGGCAGCAGCGCGAGTCGGAAGCGTTGAATGGAGCCACCGGACGGGGCGGTCTGTGTCCGCTGCCAGACGCGATTTGGGAAATGCTGGGCGATCGCCTCGTGCCCGCCTTGTGGGACATTTTGCGAGACACTGCTGACCTAGCCGCAGCGCGGGGCTGGCAGCTATATATGGTGGGCGGGTCGGTGCGCGATCTGCTGCTGCAAACCGACGGGCCGCTGCTGTTGCCAGATATTGATCTGGTGGTGGACGGCTTTCATCAGGCGGCAGATCAGGGGGCGGGCGTGGAACTAGCGCGATCGCTCCAGGCGCATCATCCCGAAGCCCGGCTCCAGGTTCACGGCAAGTTTCAAACCGCTGCCCTCACCTGGCATCACCATCCCCAGCTCGACTCGCTCTGGATCGACATCGCCACCGCCCGCACCGAGTTTTATCCCTATCCAGCAGCAAATCCTGAAGTCGAAGCCAGTTCTATCCGCCAGGATCTCTATCGCCGCGATTTCACCATCAACGCGATGGCGATTCGCCTGACGCAGCCGCGCCGGGGGGAACTGCTCGACTTTTTTGGCGGCATTCTCGATCTGCGCGATCGCCAGATTCGCGTCCTCCATGCCAACAGCTTCATCGAAGACCCCACGCGCATCTATCGAGCGGTACGCTTTGCCGTGCGCCTGGGGTTCACCCTCGACCCACAGACCGAGGAGCAAATTCGCCATGCGATCGCCAGCGGTGTCTATTTCCGCATTCAAGAAGAAATGGCGCGGGCCCCAGCGCTGCAAACCCGGCTGCGGCGCGAACTCAAGTTCATTCTAGAAGCGCCCTACTGGAAAGCCGCGATTCGGCAACTGGCCGACCTGGACGCGCTGCGCTGCCTGCATCCTGCCCTGACGCTGGATGCGGAACTGTGGCGACAACTGCGCCTGGGCGATCGCTGGCTCACCCGATTCGACCCTGACCATCGACTAGAACACTGGCTGCTGCTGCTAGAAGTGGCGATCGCCCACCTGCCTGCCGACCCCCCAGCAAATGGACAGGAACCTGCCGTGCCAAACGATCCGTCTAGCGTCCGAGAGCGGATTGCCACCGGACTCCAACTTCCTGCCGACAGCATCCAGCGCCTCGCCAGCCTGCACGCCATCGAGTCTGCCCTGTCTGATTTCGAGCAGGCGATGCAGCACGCCACTGAACCCCTGCGTCCTAGCCAAATCGTGCGCCACTTTGCGGCCTACGACCTGCCCACGCTGGCCCTGCTCACAGTTCGCAGCGATCGCCCCCGCCGCCGCCTGATCTGGCACTATCTCACCGTCTGGTCGCAGGTGAAACCGCCCCTCGATGGCAACGACCTCAAACGCCTCGGCTATAAACCTGGAAAACAGTTCAAGCTGATACTAGACAGGCTACTGGCGGCGGTGCTGGATGGCGAATTGCAGGGCGACCCAGACACCCTGCGCCAGCAGGCAGAGCATCTCCTGGTTCGCCAGTTTCCTTGGTTCTAATGCGGCCAACCTAGGTTCCTCCTGATCACGGTAGGATGGTTGGGAATGGTAAAGTATGCTTCGGCAAATACGCTTTAGCACCTGGATATGCCGGCCCAAAAAACCGCAGTGACCTTCCAAACAACTCCGCCCATGACCTCACTTAATGACGCTGGCTCTAATCCTATTACCCCGTCAAGTAGCGTCCCCGCAGAGATGAACGGCAACGGGGCCAGCGGCCATGGCAACCAGCCGTCTCAAGAGCCATCCCAAACAACACCCCAAGAAACGCTTGAGAAGCCGCATCAGGGGGTGCGCCAGGGGGTGCGCCAGGGGGCGATCGCCCATGCAAGTGAAAAGCCCAAAACAACGGTCATAGTATCCACCAGCGATTTCCCATTGTCGAACCAAGGCAGCCATCGCTGGCTGATTGCGTCGCTGCTGCTCACCTCTATGGTTGCTGGATTAGGGGGTGCGGCGTTGGGCTGGGTCATCCGCCACCAGTCCCAAAAGCCTTATGCAGCAGACCCGCCAGCCTTGCTCGATCCGTTTGTGAATAATGAGCAATCCTTCCCGCCGATCGAAGGCTGGGTGGGGGATGATCCAGTCAGGCAGTATTCTCCAGACGCTTTTTCGGAAGAGGTGTTGCCCGAAACTCGACCTCACACAGCACCCCCTCAGGAGCGACAGTTCCACAACTCTCCGCCTGCCCAAAGCCGTCGCCAGATTCCAGAGGAGTTCGCCGATCCGCTGAGTCTTCCCCCGATTGATGAACCCGCTGGGACTGCTCCCGATACGGTTCCGGTAGAGCCACCCCCTCAAATTGCACAGCCCCCGGCTCCCTCTGACTTTTCGCCTGAACCTGCTCCCTCTGGCACGTTTGATGCCCCACCTCCGGCACAATCCCCTCCGTTCTCAGAAAATATCCATAAAACCAAACCCAGTTCCGCCGTGCCCGAATCCCCGCCTCGACAAACTCAGTCCGTGGACAGCCCGGTTTTGCCGACCCCCGCTTCGCCGTCCTTTCCCTAGTAATTTGTCAACTTCTAGTCTTAGGGTCAATCTCGTGAATGTAACCTAAAACTAGGTGATGTGCCTCACTCGTCCATGCGGCTTCTCTCTTAAGACTGCCGCACTTGCTAAGACTACCGCACTTGCGCTCAGGTTTCTGAATCATCTGAACAGACTTCTTGCATGAATCGTGGCGCGGACCGCCGGGCTACGATTCTTGACCTCAAAACAGCATTCATGCAAGAGGTTTAATCATCTATGGGTCGCTCCCAAGTTTTTTAGGCTGGCTAAAGAGAATCCGCCATTGCCACAAGCCGCGGTGTCTGGGAAACGACTGAATGGCTGGGGTCAGTGGTTTTCGTGTAGCTATTCTGTTAAACGATTCAGAAATCGGGAATCTTAAAGTTATGAGATCCATCGCCAGATTCAGTGAATCCCAAGGCTGGCCTACTTAATCTGGATCAAAAGTGTGTCTTTTATGTCCTTCGACTTTTTGCCTCGCAGCGGCCGCTTTAGCTGCGCCCCTTCACCGCCTTGCAATCCTTTTATGAGCCTCCGATTCAAGCTCATGTTGGGCTTTGCACTAGTCAGCGGGATGGTTTTTATCGGGCTATACGGCTGGCTTTATAGCAAAGCGCTAAACCGGGTGAGGGAGGGGCTGAAGCAGGATATGGTCAATACGCTGGATGGGGCGATCGCCGGTGTTGATCCAGCCGAGTTCTCGCAGCTCTCCCAGTTGCCTGCGCCCCAAGACCAGCCAGTGCCCTCCTCCAACCCCCTCTATGAGCGCCATCAGCAATGGCTGATTCATGTTCACAATGTAGAGCCACGGGCCAATCCCTATACCCTGATCAAGGGAACTAAGCCCTACGAAACCCTCTGGATTGGGGACAGCCTGCGAGTTTTGCAGCCGGAGAACGCCACAAGCTTTCGAGAGCCTTACCTCGCCACCCCCAACAAAACGCGCCTCTACCAGGGCTTTTCAGAGGTGACCCTCACGCTCACCCCTTACACTGACTCGTGGGGAAGCTGGATTTCTGCCTATGGCCCGATTAAAAATGCTCAGGGGCAGGTGATTGGGCTGCTGGGGATTGATTTTCGGGCCGACGAAATCCAAAGTCTTGAGCGAGAAGTTCGCAGGAGTTTGGCGATCGCCTTTGGCAGCACCTATCTACTGCTGCTGGGTCTGGTGGTTCTGCTGGCTCGCTCTTTTACACGACCGATCATCGATCTGACCAACGCGACCAAGCAAATTAGCCAAGGCGAATACGGTCGAGTGCTAACGCCGTTTCAGCGTCGCTATTTTCGAGATGAGATTAGCCAACTGGCTAGCAGCTTTGAGCGGATGGTGGAGCAGGTGCAGCAGCGCGAAGCCGACCTGGCCAGCGCCAACAGCACCCTGGAAGAACAGGTCCGGCAACGCACTCAGGAGCTAGAAGACAACAACGCGCACCTGAAACAAACCCTGAAAGATCTCAAGGCAACTCAGTCGCAACTGATTCAAACGGAAAAGATGTCGAGCCTAGGGCAGCTTGTGGCAGGCCTGGCCCATGAAATCAACAATCCCCTGAGCTTTATCCAGTCCAATTTGCTCCACGCCAAAGAGTACATGCAGCACCTTTTGGAAATGCTGCACCTGTATCAAACACAAGTCCCTAAGTTGCCTGCCGCTTGCAGCCAGGCAGAGGAACTGGGGCTGGAATTTATCCAGGAGGATTTACCTAAGCTGCTGGGGTCGATGCAGGCAGGGACGCAGCGGATTAGCGAAATCGTGCGATCGCTCCGCGTGTTTGCTCGACTGGATGAGTCTGAGGTCAAGTCCGTCGATTTACACGAAGGGCTGGACAGCACGCTGCTGTTGCTCAACAGCCGCCTCCGGGGTACGCTAAATCGGGCCGATATCCGCGTTGTACGAGACTATGGTGACCTGCCGCTGGTCGAGTGCTATGCCGGACAGATCAATCAGGTGTTTATGAACCTGTTGAGCAACGCAATCGATGCGCTGGAGGTCATGAGAGAACACGCAGCTTGCCTAAGCAGCGCCGCTGAGTTGGAGCAGGTTCCAGCGTCCAGCCCAGGCTGGGCAAACGATTTATCGACGGAGGCGCAAGATGAGATTCCAACCATCTGGATTAAAACCCGATTGGTTGAGAACGAGCGAGTTTCGGTGTGCATCGCAGACAACGGCATGGGCATGACGACAGACGTGCAGCAGCGCATCTTTAATCCCTTTTTCACCACCAAGCCTGTAGGACGGGGAACCGGGCTGGGGCTATCGATTTGCCACCAAATCATTAC
>JBDNCP010000086.1:0-20875 GCA_046719575.1 Cyanobacteriota bacterium | reverse complement strand
ACGCCTACTCCAACGCCTACGCCTACTCCAACGCCTACGCCTACTCCAACGCCCACGCCTACTCCAACGCCCACGCCTACTCCAACGCCTACGCCTACTCCAACGCCCACGCCCACGCCCACGCCCACGCCTACCCCCACCCCTACTCCCACCCCACCCCCAGAACCCGTGCCCGAACCCTCAACCGTTTTGGGGCTGTTAGCGGTTTTTGGGATAGGATATTGCCTGCAAAAAGGGCAATCGCGCTAGGGGCGATCGCCACTGCATCATGACCGAGGGCTGCGGCCGAAAAGCCTGTGGATGGGCGATCGCCCGACTTTTAGACCAGTTTATCCGAACCAGACGTGCGAACTTGTGTATAACTAATAAATAGGTGCATCTGAGATATCCCGGATAAATCAGTACCCGTGGGTACTTGGCTCGTTTTAAGTGAACTGCTAATTGGGCTTCACGGTTGCTCTCCGGGATCTGCTGTTTTCTTTCCCCGATGGGTGTCTGCTGCTGTGGGTCTGGTGTGTTGTGGTGTGTTCGAGTTGCCAGCCCAGTTGCCAGCTCAGTTGCCAGCCCAGTTGTCAACCTAGTTATTAGCCGAATCCCTGTTAGAGGGTCAAACGTTTGACAAGTCGATCGAGCTAGGTTGTCTTAGGCTTGGAATCACCACTGGTTTGGGCGATGCCCAGCTAGATTTGCGACTGTTTCCAGCTAGTTGGAGTATTGATCGTCGGGAGCGGCAATTCCAAGCTGTTGCCTATTTATGCAAGATGAACCCTGCTGAATGAGCCGTTCGATTCCGCTTCTCAATTCAGATAAACCCCTGGGTGGACGCTATCGCGTGCTGCGGCAACTGGGCACGGGCGGGTTTGGGCGCACCTATCTGGCAGAAGACCTGCACCTGCCGGGGCATCCTCGCTGTGCGCTGAAGCACCTCAAGCCCCAGATCAGCAGCGACGACACGCTATCCATGGCGCGACGCTGTTTTGAAACCGAAGCCCAGGTGTTGTATCGGCTGGGCAACCATGACCAGATTCCTCGGCTGCTGGCCCACTTCGAGGAAGACCGCGAGTTTTATCTGGCGCAAGAATTTATCGAAGGGGAATCCGTCGCCCGTGAGCTAGTGGAGGGTCAGGTCTGGTCTGAGGGGCGGACGATCGCCCTGCTCAAGGACGTGCTGCAAGTTCTGTCGTTCGTTCACGGGCAGCAGGTGATCCATCGCGACCTGAAACCCTCGAACTTGATTCGGCGGCGGGCTGACCAGCGGATTGTGCTGATCGACTTTGGCGCAGTAAAGCAAGTCAGCATCCAGACTCTAGAAGCCGGAAACACCAACCTCACTATTTCCATTGGCACTCAGGGATACATGCCCAACGAGCAAATCGCAGGCAAACCCCGCTTTAGCAGCGACATCTATGCGGTTGGGGTGCTGGGCGTGCAGGCCGTAACAGGGGTGCATCCCCGGCGACTGGGCGAAGACGCACGGGGCGAGTTGGAATGGCAGCATCTTGCGCCCCAGGTCAGTGCGGCCTTCAAAGAAGTGCTAGATTGCATGGTGCGGTACGACTTTCGCGATCGCTACAGCACGGCCGACGAAGCGTTGGCGGTCTTGGAAACGCTCCCAGTTGAAGCAGAAGCCCCCATGCCGCTGGAGTTTCTGCCCTCTGCCTCTCCTGCTCACACAGCAGAGACACCCACGGCACTAACGGAATCCCTGCTTTACCCAAACAGCGCTGGCAGGGGCGCGTCAGGCTCAGTGGTGGCCCCAGTGGAATTATTAGAGGCTACGCAGGACGATATCGGCACGCAGATTCATCCGCCGCTGTCGCTGGATGAAACCATGATTAAGTCGCAGGCTGATCCCACACGAGTCAATCGCGCAGCATCGGCTGAGTCTGGTCATCATACAAACATCCTGACCGATGCCGTTACCGATGTCGTTCCTCGGCGAGATGACTCTGGAGTCATTCCTGCGCCTCAAGTGACCGCGGCTTCCTCCTGGCAGATGCTGCGGTGGACTCCGCTGGTGCTGCTGTCGGCAGTGGTGGCGATCGCCACGGCTACGTCGCTTTCGTCCTGGCTGGTGGTACGCTGGTTAGAAAATCGCTCAGCGACTCCGGTCAGCAGTCCCAGCGGTTCTCCCACTCCTGGCGCAGTGGTTCCCCTCACGCCAACTGAACAGGCGGCAGCGCTGCTGGCCCAGGCCCAGCGACAAGCGCAGGACAATCGCCCAAACGAGGCATTGCGGCTCTATAACGAGGCGATCGCCCTGAACCCTCAGCTCGTCGAAGCCTATACCGGCCTGTGTCAGGTGCTTAATACCTTGCAGCGCCCTGAAGAGGCAATCGTGTCCTGCAACGATGCTCTGGCTTATCGTCCAAATGACCTTGACGCACAACTGGGCAAGGGGGACGCGCTACTGCTGCAAAACCGCACCTACGAAGCACTTCAGGTGTATGAGTCTATCTCTAAGCAGTATCCTGAAAACGCCAACGGCTGGGTCAAGCAGGGTGTGGCGCTGCAAAAGCTGGGGCGGTCTTCGGAGGCTCTAGTGGCGCTCGACAAAGGCATTGGACTGTTTCGCAACTCGCCTGAAGCCTGGAAGACACGAGGGGCAGCGCTGGTGACGCTGAGGCGCTATAGCGATGCCGTCATTGCGCTCGACAAGGCCCTCCAGCTTGACCCCGACGACGCAACAGCCAAGGCGCTCCGCCAGCGGGCTGCACAGGCTCGATAGAAGCTGGTTGACTGAAAAATCTTTTTGCTTAGGCTAATGGGATTGCGGTATCAATGCTTCTTTGAGCTTCTTTGACCTCAGCGGGGGCGGAGTTTGCCAGCAGGCGCGACCACCCAGGCCGGATGCGGCAGCTTGCCGTCCCGAAGCGATGGCATATAGATTCCGGCCCAGGCGGCAAAGAGCATGGCTGCTAAAGAATCTAGCGCTGATTCGGAAACACCCCACAGGGCAGTAATGCTGCCGGACTGCTGTGCCTGCACACGCCAAGTTGCGGGCAGGCTGCTGATGCCGTTTCTGGCTCCGCATAGCGCCCCCGCCAGCGCACAGGTCAGGGGTAAGGGGCTGATTTGTGCTGCCCGCAGCAGCACTATCGCAGGATGCTCTGGAGTAGACAAAAAGCAGTAGAGCGCAAGGCAGAGTGGCACATAGTCTGCTGGGGTTTCGGCGAGCAGGGAATGACGGGCGATCGCCAGCGAGTCTTGGTCAGCCACAACATTCACCCGCTGGAGCGTCGCCGCCAACTCCGGCGCAATCAGGATGAGATCTTGAGCAGCGATCGCCCCCTCGATCAGCGCTGGGGGCGGTTGGTCAGTGTGCATCACCTGCGATATCAGTTCCCCAACGGCCAGCGCCACCGCCAGCGACGAAACAGGGGCACTCAGTCGCTCTAGGTGCGATCGCAACAGTTTGGGGTGGTTGTGGGCGTAGAGCGTGATGGGTAGTGTGGCGATCGCCAGTGTAGAAGGATGACCTAGGATTGCCGACGGCAGCACAATCGACTGCTGGGGCTGATGAATCACCCCGTCGCCTAGGCTCAGCATGGGCTGACCCAACTTGGCAATGGGATCATGCAGCGAGTCGTGCGGCAAGTCTGGGGTCGGGTGATGGGGCACAGGCAGACCAAAGCCCCAGCGCTCGATCTGTTGCCAGTCCGTCTGTGTCTGCGCCTGTGCGTTTGCCCCTAGCACCTGACCCAAGGCCGCTCCCAGCAGCGTTCCCCGATACTGACTTAACAGGCGATCGCCCATTCACATCCTCTCTACCTGGTTCCGAAAAATTGACAGCGTTTGGGCTAGCGAGCAGAGCTTTTGGACGATCCCGACAACCCAATGCGATCGCTCAACTGGCGCAGCGTCCGTGACAATTCCACATCGGTTTCCTTAAGCTGAGCGATTTTTTCGCAGCTATAGAGGACGGTCGTATGATCCTTGCCGCCAAACACTTCGCCAATTTTGGGCAGGCTGAGGTCGGTGTGCTGCCGCATGAGAAACATGCCCACCTGACGCGCAACGCTGATTTCACGGCGACGGGAACTGCCCTTTAGGTCTTCAATAGACACGTCAAAGGTTTCTGCCACGGCCATCATCACCGCCTCAGGGGAGGCCTCGATCTGGTCATTCGCTGGGTTTAGCACGGGCGCAATGTTTTCCACCGTCATCGGCAGGCCCGAAATCGACACATAGGCCACCGCTCGAATCAGCGCCCCCTCCAGTTCCCGAATGTTGGACGTGTAGGTAGAAGCAATGTACTCGATCACCTCGCGGGGCAGACGCATGTTTTCGTATTCTGCCTTCTTTTGCAAAATTGCCATGCGCGTTTCCAGATCCGGCGGCTGGATGTCGGAAATCAGCCCCATCGAGAAGCGCGAACACAGCCGCTCTTGCAGTCGGGGAATCTGGTTAGGGGGGCGATCGCTTGCCAGCACCACCTGTTTCCCCGCTTCATACAGCGTGTTGAATGTATGGAAAAACTCTTCCTGGGTGTATTCCTTGCCCTCAATAAACTGGATATCGTCAATCAGCAGCACATCCACCAGGCGATATTGCTCCCGAAAGCTTTGCATGTTGTCTTTTCGGATAGCTGTGATCAGGTCATTGGTGAACTGCTCAGTAGACACATAAAACACCCGCGAATCGGGGTCAATTTCCTGGCGATAGTGCCCGATGGCCTGCATCAGGTGCGACTTGCCCAGCCCCACCCCACCGCAGAGAAACAGCGGGTTAAACTCGCGCCCCGGCGACTCAGCCACCGCCAGTGAGGCCGCGTGGGCCATACGGTTGTTTGCCCCCACCACAAATCGAGAGAAAACATAGCGCGGGTTTAGGTCGGAGAGTTTGGGGCGCTGCTTGGGAGCAGTCGATGGCTCGGTCAGCGTCTCAGTGGGCATGGGCCACAGCATATCTCCCGGATCGACCATGCCTTCTCCGTCTTCTCCGTGGCGCACAGTGATCTGAATCTCGACCGGATGCCCCAGCAGTTCCTCGACGACTTCGTGAATGATTTTCAGGTAATGCTTTTGCAGCCAGTTGCGGGCAAAGGGGTTGGGTGTGCAGATGACGAGGGTGTTTTCGTCTAGTTGCTCTGCGGTGGCAGACTTGATCCAGGTTTCAAACGTGGGGCGGCTCAGCTTCAGCTGGAGCTGCTCCAATACTTTGGTCCAAAAGGTTTCTAGCACGACTTCCACGTTTGCGTTTCTCCCAGGTGAATTGCCCAAAATTCAGCGATCCCACCCTGACGGTTGCAGACTGAAACGTTCCAGCCTGAGATGTTGCAGCCTTAGACGGCTCCGGAGATAGCTCCAGCCTGGGCAACACCCAGCGCTCCCTCAGCAGTTCGGACTTGGCAGATGGCGGCTAGCGAGGGGCTACCTTTATAGAGGTATAGAGGCGATCGCCCAGAGACAGCAGCGCTGGCCGCAGGCGATCGCCCAAAGCCAGCCCCTCTTTATTTACCAGCTTAACTAGACTACTAGATGTGCTGCGAGATTGTTATACAAATTCCATATATGGGGATTGGTGAATAAACGCAAAAACCTGTATGTCTTCATCAAGAACTGTAGCCTGTGCTTGCTTAATGTGCTTGCTTAACAAGATGCTCCTGGCAAAATCTTATAACGCGACGAATCAGAGCGGGAATCTGCTAACGCTATGCCCATAATCTGCTAACGCTATGCCCATTTATCTGTTTTGGGGTGATGACGAATATGCCATGCAGCAAGCGGTGAAGGATCTGCGCGATCGCACGCTTGATCCCAACTGGGCCAGCTTTAACTACGACAAGATTTCGCCAGAACAGCCCGACGGCGTGATCCAGGCGCTAAATCAGGCAATGACACCGCCCTTTGGCATGGGGCAGCGGCTGGTGTGGCTGGCGGAAACCACAGTCTGCCAGCGCTGCTCGGAAGATTTGCTGGCAGAACTGTCGCGCACGCTGCCAGAGGTGCCCGACAGCACCGTTCTCCTGTTGACCAGCAGCAGCAAGCCCGACGGCCGCGCCAAATCCACCAAGCTGCTGCAAAAATATGCAGAGATTCGCGAATTTGCGGCGATCGCCCCCTGGCAGACCGACCAAATCTTGCAGCGGGTGCGCCAGGTGGCTCAATCTAAAGGGGTCAAGCTCACTCCTGGCGCAGCCCAACTGCTGGCCGAGGCAATTGGCAACGACACCCGCCGACTGCACAACGAACTCGAAAAGCTGCACCTATTTGCAGGCGGCGGCAAGCCCATCGACGAAGGGGCGATCGCCCTGCTGGTGAGCGCCTCAGCCCAAAACAGCCTGAAGCTGGCCGAAGCGATTCGCCTGGGCGACACGGGGCGGGCTATTTCTCTCGTGGCCGACCTGTTTGCCCGCAACGAACCCGCGTTGCGGATCGTGGCGACGTTGGTGGGGCAGTTTCGCACTTGGCTCTGGGTAAAGTTGATGACCGAGGCGGGTGAGCGAGATAACGCGGCGATCGCCCGTGCCGCCGACATTGCCAACCCCAAGCGCATTTACTTTTTGCAGCAAGATGTGCGGGCGATCGCCCTCCATCGGTTGCAGCAAAGTCTGCCGCTGCTGCTCCAGCTCGAAGCCGGGCTAAAACACGGTGCAGACGAGCGCGTGCTGATGCAGAGCAAAGTCATCGAACTTTGTCAGGTGTTTCGCGGCACAGGCAGCCGCAGCTAGGGCATCCCCAAGCAATAAACCTCTTGCATGAATGCTGTTTTGAGGGTGTGAATCGTGGCGCGGTACCGCCGCGCCACGATTCACGCAAGAAGTCTAATCAACAAAAAATCTACTCGCGTCAAAAAATATGCAAAATCCCGCTAAAACTTGGGCGATCGCAGGAACAACCCTCGCATAAAATAATTCAGAATAAGCGGATGGCTAAAACAGGTCACGCCTACAACTAACCATTCTTCCTTGTGTTTACAGGCTTGTTCAAAACTCCTATGACTCACTTTTTGATTCCTTCTCGACCCAAGCGCCGCTTTACCCTACCGCTGCTGGCGGGGGCACTGTCTTTGGCGGGGCTACTGCTGGGCTGGGTTCCCGATGTTCAGGTTTCGACGGATTCAGTCGAACTGAGCAATGCAGCCTTGGCGCAGGCAGCCGTTTCTACAGGCGAAATTCGCAGCTATGCGGCCTCTGTGCTAGAAATCGAACCCTATCGGCAGCAGGCCGTGCAAGCAATTCAGAGTGCGGGCGCACCCCTGCCCTCGCTGATGTGTACCCAATCAAACGATCTCCGCAGCCTGCCTCGCAACATTCGCCAGATCGTGGCAGACTTTTGCACCCAGTCTGTTACGGTGGTGCAAGGCAATGGCATGACGATTGGACGGTTTAACGAGATTACGGCGATGCAGCAGAGCAACCCCAGCCTCGCCGCCCAGATTCGTCAAGCTATCATTGAGATTCGTCGTCAGCGCTAAACCTCGTTGTTAAAAGCTCTTTGTTACTCGTTGTTATTACTCGTTGTTAAAAGTTAAAAGGGACGCTAGAGCCAATGCCACGCTTCCAGCCTTACACCTTGCAAATGCAGATTAGCCGCATGTTCCAGGATGGACAGGGCTTTTTTGCAACGACCAAAGTGCAAGACTGGCTGCGGGAGCGCAACGAAAACCCAGACGACTACGAGATCTCGTTCCGCCAGTATCCGGCCCCCCCGGAGTCTGGCCTGGTCATGATGACCGATGTTGAACTGCGCCGAAAAGACGGCCAGCCCGTAGACGAGTGGCTGCAACAGGAAGTGAATCGACACGGCTGAGCGAACGCTGCAAAGCGAGGACGCGATCCTGCGCGAACGTGTCGTTCAATAGTCGTTCAATAGTTGTTTAGTGGTCGTTCAATGGTTGTGGGATAAACGCCCCAATTCCTACCATAGCCCCGCGGCCGCCCCTTCGCTCCCTTCTCTGGTTTGCGCCATGCGTCTTGTATTTTTTGGTACACCACAGTTTGCAGTGCCCTCGCTGGAGCGATTGCTTAGCCAGTCGGGTGTTGAGGTACTCGCGGTGGTAACCCAGCCTGACAAGCGACGGGGGCGCGGCAGTGAGCTAATGCCCTCCCCTGTGAAGGCGATCGCCCTCCAGCACAACCTGCCTGTGTGGCAGCCCACCCGCATCAAAAAAGATGCCGAAACGCTGGACAACCTGCGCCGCACCCAGGCAGACGCTTTTGTCGTCGTTGCCTACGGACAAATCCTGTCCCCAGAGATTCTAGAAATGCCCCGCCTCGGCTGCATCAACGCCCACGGGTCGCTGTTGCCCAAATATCGCGGGGCTGCGCCGATCCAGTGGAGCCTGTATCATGGCGAAACTGAAACGGGGATCACTACCATGCTGATGGACGTGGGCATGGACACGGGGCCCATGCTGTTAAAGGCCACCACGCCCATCGGTGAGTTTGATAATGCTCAGGATCTAGCAAAAACGCTGGCAGATCAGGCGGCCGACCTGCTCATCGACACGCTGCTGGGGCTGGATGCGGGCACGATTCAGCCTGTGCCGCAAGACGACACTCAGGCCACCTATGCGCCGCTAATTCAAAAGCAAGACTATCTGCTGGACTGGAACCGGGGGGCGATCGCCCTCCACAATCAGGTGCGCGGCTTCTATCCAAATTGCCTCACCCACTTTCGCGGACAGCCACTCAAGGTACTATCCACCGTTCCCCTCACCACAGGGCCGGGCTTGACGATCCCCGACTCGATTCAAGCCCTCTATGCCGACTGGCAGCCCCTCCTCGCCACCCCCGAAGCCCCTGGCACAATCGTCGGTCTGCTCAAAAATCATGGGGTTTTAGTGAACACATCAGACGGATTGCTGCTGCTGCTGACCGTGCAGCCGTCTGGCAAACGCCCTCAAAGCGGCTGGGATTGGGCCAACGGAGCCAGACTGGCGCTCCGCGATTCGCTCAGCCCCTCACCCGCTTGATCCCCAGGCCCAGCACCCGTCAAATCCCTACCGGGATTTACCCTAAAACTAAAAAAACTAAAAGTTGACAAACCCCTAGCTAGGTTGTTTAAGACATTGACACCACTATGGAGCAGCAGCGCTGCCCCACAGTCCCACAAGTCCCACAGTAGTGTTTTTGCCCCAATAAACCCCATAGGGCTTACGCAGTTGGACAATTTCTCGCGGGCTGCACCCGCGAGAAATTGTCCGAAATCCAAAAAATTCATCGCAGGTGCGTAAGTCCTGCCCCAATAAAAGGGACTATGGCTATATGAGCTAAGAGGACTAAAGAAGCTGCACTGTCGCCCTGTGGGGTGCTGTCCGGCGTAGCCGTAACGCACCGCCCCGCAAAACTACCGATTTACTGAGAATCCAGAATCTGAATCACTGAATCACGTTTACCTAGCTCAGCCTTGCTGTGCATTCTAGGATCATCTTGTGATTTTCCAGCGCGTAGGGCTGGATGTCCAGCGCTCGCCGGAACGAGTGGATGGCCGCCATGTACTGTTTCAAAGCCATGTGGCACAGTCCTTGACCATGCATCGCGCCAAAGTGAATCGGGTTCAGCGCCAGCACTTGTTCACAATCAGCCAGAGACTTTTGGTACTGCCCGCAGATGTAGTGCAGCACGGCGCGGCGGTTCCAGGCTTCAGCAAAGTCGGGTAAGTCAGCAATCACATCTGTTAACACTTGTTCTGCGTGGCCATATTCGCCTGCGTCGATGAGAGTCTGGCTGTGTTCTAGCAATTCCAGTCCTTTTGCACCCTTTTGCGTAAACCAAAGCCGCCATAGCTCGTGCGTGGCAGCATCGCGGATTGATTCATCGGGATCTTTGAGGTTTTCCAATAGAGATTGAATCAAGGTGTTATCCATGACTAAACAGGGATTAAAGGTCAGGATCGGGATCAACATCCGCAGCCAAGGCAGTTGGCAGACAGCCAGGCAGTCAATCTTTATCTTTAGCGTCAGTGCAGCACGGCTGCTTCGAGGAAAAGGATTAAAGTTTGCTGTGCCTGGAGCATTGAGAATTTTTCAGAACAGGCTACCTGTCGGTTTTACGAATCAGGCCACTTGGTTGGTTTTTGTCTAGGCTCTTGTCGAATTCGTCGGATTATGGGTCAGATTATTGGTTGCACTAAGTTGCACTAAGTTGCACTAATCAGATTCCTAGGGAGATTCCTGGGGCGGATCTCTATCTCAATCTCAAAGTTCAACTTCAAATTGTTAGGTCGTTCAGATTCAGACTTCTGTATCCGTTATCCTGCATTTTTAAACTTTTGTCTGCCTCGAAATAGAGTGGATGCTCTTGTGAATGCCTGAAATGTATTGACCCGTAAGGGATACAGGAGTTGGATTAACTTTTTCTAAACGGTTCTTTACAAATGGACTGTACTTGACTTTTCGGTTCGTAGGGTAGCCTTTTGCAAGGGCGATCGCCCTGACCACGCAGATAGAAGACTGAAAAGATTGCCCTACGATTGCCCTGCTCTGGAGATAGAGACTGAGCAAAGCGCCTCTTAGAAGTGCCTCTTAGAAACCGTCATCTTCAACAGGACATCCCCGAAGGGGGCAGTAAATATCCATTCCTCTGGGTAACACTACGACTGAAATTGCTGGAAACCTCTCAGGCGCTAGGCTGACCAGCCAAAATCGCAAATCCACAATCGAGAATCCAAATAGGAGAAATCCAAATATGAGAATTCAAATGATGCCACCACAGAAAACTGTCAGCAAGCTGTGAAATCGCTGCACTGGAGCGGGTAAGGGGAGCGATCCTATAGATACGATCCTATAGATGCGATCCTATAGATCAAGCATTCTCTACTATGACAAGCGATCGCCCAGGTTGGCGTATATCTCTGGTTAGAAATTGGTTTAGAAATGGGTTAGAAATGTCGCCCTGATGGTCTAGATTGGTGTTGCCTTCAGCGCCGCATTTGCCGCTGAAACTCCTCTAGGTTTCGCATGAGGGGCGTTCCAGCGGCGGCGGTCTGCATCCAGCGCCCAACATTGCTAATCGGCCGGCCGATGGTGCGCTGGAGGACCTGCACCACGAGCCATCCCAGTGCCCCACACCAAAATGCCTGCCAAGTGTCGATGCCCAGCACAGTGGTCATCCCTGTCAAAAAGGCTAGAAACGTCCAAATTGACAGCAGGATGTAGATGGGTACGCCGAAGTAGGGTAGCGCTACCCAAAGGCTGAGCAATTGCGGCGCGTAGGCCAGGCTGAGGGTTAGCCCGACCTGTCGCCAACTGGCATCTGAAGTGAACAAAAGGTGCTGCACAACCAGCGTGCTGATTCCCCAAAATAGCCAGCCAAAGGCAAATAGCAGCGTGCTAATCAGCAGGCTAATCATAAATCGCAGGGGGCTGACCCGGTTGATAAACAGGATGATGCTCTGAGCTAGGGATTGTGAGAAGGCGGCCAGCAGGATGACGCACAGGGCAATTGGTTCACCATCGGGCAAGGCTTGCAGTCGAAGAAAGCTCTGGGGATCAAGGGCGATCGCCCCTTTGACCAGTTCTAGAAGCTGCAAAAACCAAGATGGAATCATCGATTGACGGAACTCTAACGGAATTCCAAGAGGATGCTTTAAAAGTCGGATCATCCGTAAAAAAGCTCACTCAGTATAAGCTGCGAATACATGATGCACAGCACCATGCACAGCACCGAGGGAGCAGTATTGAGTAAAGCTGAGTAAAGCGTACCCCAGTCATCTCACCCCAAATCAATAAACCTCTTGCATGAATGCTGTTTTGAGGGTGTGAATTGTAGCGCGGCGGTACCGCGCCACGATTCACGCAAGAAGTCTAATCAACCCAAATCAACCCAAATCAATATGAGATCCTCAATGAGAGCCTCAGTAAGAGGATGTTTGAAGAGGATGTTTGAAAAGCCCTGCTTTCAGTGAGTTTGGCAACTAAAGTCACCGCCATGAGGCACCAAGCGGTTGAAACCGCTGCTCCATCCACGAAGTCGGCCTTCGCCGACTCTCTCTGACCCGAAACCCGCGTAGGACGGGTTTCGCCTGTGTCGGCGCGGCTTCTAGCCGCCAGCGGTAAATGTTTTGTCAGTCAACGAGGCACAGCCACTACAAGCACAGCAACACCGAGAAGCCTCCCTAATTTTGAGGTTTTTTGAGGTTTGTAGGGCTGGATTTAACCGTCTTTCCCTTTTCAAACACCCTCTAACCTGATTCCAGAACCTAAACAGAACCTAAACAGATAGTCCTCCCCAGGGCGTTAATCTGTGGGGAATGCTCAATGACATTTTTATATCCTGTTTATATCCTGTTTATATCCTGGTGCAGAGGGGCTTTGTATAGTTTGGATGAGTTAGAGACTATGACAGCCTGGTTGACTGACACATCTTTTGCCTAGGTTAGGTTGAGTAACGTCAAACCCAGTGCCAGATTAAATTTGGTTGGGTTACGCTGACGATAACCCAACCCACAAGCAGATCAAGATGGCAGGGGTTATGCCTGTTAATCAACCCTGTGCCACAAACCCTGACACAGCGACTTGAAGTGATTCACGCAGGCTAGAGTGCTTGCGCCAGGTCTACAGCAGCGCGATATTCGACAGGGTGAATTCTGTCGTGGTCTGCGTGTCGCCCTGGTTTGAGTGGATCACCTGGTGTGTCAGCAGGTAGTAGCCGCCGAAGCTTTCGTAGGTGCTGTCTACCCGGTTTTCCCGCACGACTTCGCCCGTTTCGGCATTGCGAAAGGTCACGTCGTAGCCCGTCGAGATGTAGCCCGCGCCCGTGTCGAGGCTGCTGTGGTGGTTAATCACAAAGGCATTGCCGCCCATGACGCGGCTCACCTGGCAAATCTCGTTATTCCGCAGCTTGTAGTTTGACCCCATCGCGTCGCCGCTGACGAGGATTTCGACTGCGCCCGTGTCGTCGGTGTTGCCCAGCGAGAAGCGGTTTTTGCCGTGGGCCTGCTCGAAGCTGCTGCGCTTGCGGTGGGTGACAATTTCCCAGAGCATTCCCTGGAGCGACTCGCGCACTGCCTCATCCGACAGTTCCACCACTTCATAGCTCAGGTCGGCATTCACCCGCACTTTGCCCGTGTAGGTTTCGCCGCCCTGGGTCAGCGTTACGTCGGCGGTGAAGCCCGGAAAATTTTCATCCCAGGTATAGCGATTTTCGTAGGCCGCCCGAAAGAGCGATTGAGCATCTCGCTGGGCATCTAGCGTTGTCTGCGTCATGAGGAAAGCTCCTAAGCCGTTTCATTTAGGATCTTAGCGGCTGCGGCCACGCCTGCGCCGGGAGTCACGCCGTCATGCCCCAGTTCGATCAGCGTGGCTTCTAGTGCGCCCAGGGCCGTCAAAATGTCGCGATCGCACACAAAGCCCAGATGCCCCACGCGGAAGATCTTGCCCTTGAGGTCGTCTTGTCCACCCGCCAGCGCAATGTCGAATTTCTTCTTCATCACCGAGCGGATCTTTTCGGACTCCACGCCGACTGGCGCAACGGCGGTAATCGCTGGACTGGAGGTGCCATCGGCGGCAAACAGGGGCAAACCCAGCGCTTTCATGGCGGCGCGGGTGGCGTTCATTTGGCGACGGTGCCGCGCAAAGATATTCTCCAGCCCTTCTGCCTGCATCATTTTCAGCGCCACTTGCAGCGCAAAGAACATATTCACAGGCGGCGTGAAGGGCGTGGTGTTTTTCGCGGCATCTTTGCGATATTTGCCCAGATCCAGGTAGAAGCGGGGAATTTTTGCAGTAGCATAGGCTTCCCAAGCCTTGGGGCTGACGGCGACAAAACCCAGACCCGGCGGCAGCATGAAGCCTTTCTGGGAACCCGACGCGACCACATCCAGCCCCCAGTCGTCGATGGGCACGTTGGTTGCGCCCAGGCTGGTGACAGCATCCACGATGATCAGTGCGCCGTGGGCTTTGACGTAGCGATTGATGGTTTCCAGGTCGTTCAGCACACCCGTCGAGGTTTCGCTGTGGGTGACGATGACGGCTTTGATGTCCTTGGCGGTGTCGGCTTCTAGGCGCGTGCGGAAGTCTTCGGGGTTGAGCGCTTTGCCCCACTCGGCGGTGACGCGCTCGACCTGTAGCCCAAAGCCCTCAGCAAGCTGGGCCCAGCGATCGCCAAATTTGCCGTTTGTGCCCACCAACACGCGATCGCCCGGACTCAGGAAATTAATAATCCCCGCTTCCATTGCGCCCGTGCCGCTGGCCGTCAGAATCAGCACGTCGTTTTCCGTCTGGTGCAGCCACTTTAGCCCTGCTGTTACCTCCGCCATGATCGCGCCAAACTCGCCGCTGCGGTGGCCAATCGGGTGCTTTGCCAGCGCCAACAGCACCGACTCTGGCACGGGCGTTGGGCCAGGAATCATCAACATCAGCTTATTGTCCATTGCTCTGTCCTGCCTCTGAACTCAGGGAAATTTAGATGGGGAATTTAGATTTTGTGTCGATCTAGTATTTCGGGGCATTTTTTGGAGTATCTATCAGAATGCCACATTCTGAAGATTGCAGGAATTGAGGGGCAAGACCTGAAGATTCTCACCCGAAAGCGTGGCGCTTGGCACGTTTCAAAAATGAAATGGCTGGAAGTCTGGCAGATGCCTGACGAAGCTAATATCAATTCCCTAAAGTGGCGCTACGAGTGAAACTGCCGGAAGCCTGGCAAATGCTTGACGGCAATCCAACATCGCAACTCCAAAATCGCAAATTGCCCCAGCCCCTCAGATCAACTCAGATCAGATCAAATAGCCGATCGCCCACTGCCAGAGCGCATAGCCCGTGCGGCTGAGGTGAATGCCGTCGGTGGTGAGGTCGCGGCGCAAAATGCCCGATGATTCTTCGGCAAAGAAGCGCTGGAGATCGACATAGGCGACCTGTTGCTGACGGGCGATCGCCGCTAGATTTTGATTTAGCGCAAAAATTCGCTCCGGCGGCAAGGCAGGCAGCCGTGTCGGCAAGATGGAGTAAATCCAAATTCGAGCCTGGGGATGCGCCTGGCGCAATTCCTGCATGATCTGGCTGAGGTTATTCAACACCTCGGCATTGGACGCGCCGCGCCGCAGGTCATTGATGCCCACCATGACGTGAATATCTGCGGGGCGCGTGCCTTGAAACAGCGACAGCCGCCGCAGCACGCCCGCCGTAGTGTCGCCCGAAATGCCCTGATTGAGCCAGAAGCGATCGCGGCTAAGCTGCTCTACTGGAAACCACTGGCTAATGGAATCGCCCAGCAGCACTGATAGTCGGTTGTTGCCTTGGCCCACTGCCATCGCCCGCGCTTCATAACCCAACAGGTTCACCCACTGCTCGTAGGTTGGCTGTTCGGTGGCGTTGATCCACTGCTCTGCGAAGCTATCGGTGGCAATGCGCGTGTAGGTTCGTCCCTGCTGCAACGCAGCCCACCGCTGCTGATATTGCTGGGCCCCGCTCTGAGGACGGAGACGGCGGGCGGGTGCAACTTCTGTCAGAGTGGGGATGGGTATTGGTATAGATAGGGGGGATGGCGCGGCGGCAGTCTGCATGGGCGATCGCCCGGTCGCTGTATTTTGGACAGCCCTAGTTTGCAGCAGGCGAGGGCGGGATGTATTGCGCTGGGATGTGGGGGGTTGCAGTGTGTTGAAACCGGGCGCTGGGGTGAAAGCCTGCCCTGCGGAAGCCTGCGCCAAGGCCGCCCGCTGGAGCCGGGGCAAGCGAGTCAATCGGGGCGATCGCCGTCTACCCGTCCAGGCTCCACCCGTTTCAGCAGTCCGTCGAGGTTCTGCGGGGGGCCGCTGGGGCTGGCTAAATTCTGGCTGCACCCCCTGCTCTGTTGCTACCTGTGCTGCAATAGGAGCCGCTTCTGCGTTTGGTAGAGTCGCCGCATCGACGGGCGGCGGCAGCACAGACAGCAGGTTTCCCGTGGGCGGCGAACCCGCAGTCGTCTGATTCAGCAGCCCCGCCGCCAGCAACAGCAACTCACTCATGGCTCAACTATCCTGCACAGTACCTCCTTCTACTTGCAGGCGATCGCCCGTCCATCAGGAAAATTTGGTCGCAAATTGCCTTGAAATCTAAAACTCAAGCCTGAGATGTGCGCTACAGCACTTCGCGCCCCAGATAAGGTTGCAGCGCTTCGGGAACAGCAACGGTTCCATCTGGCTGCTGATAGTTTTCCAAAATAGCGGCCATGGTGCGCCCTACGGCGAGTCCAGAACCGTTCAGCGTGTGGAGAAACTGGGTGCCTTTCTTACCTGCTTCTTTGAACCGGAGGCTGGCGCGGCGGGCTTGAAAATCGGTGCAATTGGAGCAGCTTGAGATTTCCCGATACTTGCCCTGGCTGGGCAGCCACACTTCCAGGTCGTAGGTCTTGGCCGAGGCAAAGCCCAGATCGCCCGTGCAAAGCGCAATCACGCGGTAGGGCAGCTTCAGCGCTTGCAGGATGCCCTCTGCTGCCTGAGTGAGGCTTTCTAGTTCGTCCATCGAGGTGTCCGGGTGAACAAACTTAAACATTTCCACCTTGTTGAACTGATGCAGACGGATTAGCCCCCGCGTGTCTCGCCCGTAGCTGCCCGCCTCGCGCCGAAAGCAGGGCGTATAGGCGCAGTGGTAAATCGGCAGCGCGTCGGCTTCCAGAATTTCGTCGCGATAGAGGCTGGTGATGGGTACTTCGGCCGTCGGCGTGAGCCACAAATCGTCGCGATCGCACTTAAAGCTTTCGTCGGCAAACTTGGGCAACTGCCCCGATGCCGTCAGCGAGGCCGTGTTGATCAAAATCGGCGGCAGCACTTCTACAAAGCCCGCCTGCGTGTGGCGATCGAGCATGAACTGGATGAGCGATCGCTCTAGCGCCGCGCCCGCGCCCAGCAGCGTCACAAAGCGGCTCTGGGCAATCTTCACCGATCGCTCAAAGTTCAAAATCCCCAGCTTTTCGCCAATTTCGTAATGCGGCAGAATGTCGGGGTTGGTGGGAATGTATTCGTCTCCCCAGCGGCGAATTTCCACGTTTTCCTCTTCGCTTTTGCCGACGGGCGTTTCGTCGCTGGGCAGGTTAGGAAACGTCAGTAGCAGCGCCTGAAGCTGTTCCTTAATCTCTTTTTCCTGCGGTTCCAGGTCGCCCAGTTGCGCCTTGATCTGGTTGCCTTCTTCTTTCAGCGCCAGCACCTCGGCATCGTCGGGCTTGGCTCCTGACTTCATTTTTTGCCCCACCAGTTTGCCAATTTCGTTGCTGCGGGCCTGAAGCTGCGATCGCCCCACTTCCAACTCGCGCTGTTGTCTGTCTAGCGCCAAAATCGGTTCCAGGTCATACCCGCCGCCCCGCAGGTTCAGCTTTGCCTGCACCTGCTCCGGATTCTCCCGAATTTGCTTGATATCCAGCACCGTCTTTCCCGCCTTGGTTTTCTGCTTGCTGTGGCATTTCACAGGATACAGGGATTTGCGGGGTGTCGTCACGGGATATTGGGGGTGGTGGGGTGGTGGGGTAGTGGGATGGTGGAGTAAGCAGGATTAGAGTAGCTAGTAGAATGAGGGGGAACGAGCGGGACTGTTCTATGGTTTCAGCACGCGACCTGGACGCTAACTTAGCGCCGCTGAGAGAACCCGAAAGCGACGAGCCTCAATTGGAATCCGTTTATCACCTCCGCCAAATTGTCTTGCTGTTGTCGTGTCTGGAGTGGTGGTGGAACGATCGGCAGGATTTTTTTGCGGCGGGCAACCTCAGCATTTACTGGCGAGAGGAAGATATTGGCAAAAGCTGGCAGGCGCGGCAGTTCATCGGGCCCGACTTTTTTGTGGTGCTAGATGTCGAGCGGCGGCCGCGCAATAGCTGGATGGTGTCTCTGGAAAATGGGCGATTTCCTAATGTCATCGTAGAGCTGTTGTCAAAAGGCACTGCCCGCAAAGACCGCACCACCAAAAAAGCGCTGTATCAAGACGTTTTTCAAACACCAGAATACTTCTGGTTTGATCCCAATCCCGAAAAGCAAGAATTTCAGGGCTTCCGCCTGGAAAACGGCGTGTATCAGGAAATTGTGCCCAATGCCGAGGGCTGGCGCTGGAGCGAGGAACTGGGGCTATACCTGGGTGTGGCGGATGAGCAACTGCGCTACTTTACGCCAGACGGGGTGATGGTTCCTACGCCCGCTGAAGACGCAACGCAGCGGGGAGCGGCGATCGCCCTGGTTCAGGCACAACTGGAACAAGTGCAGCGGCAGGCCGATGCCGAACGCGAACGCGCAGAATCCGAACGCGAACGCGCAGAAAAATTAGCAGAACGACTGCGATCGCTCGGCATTGATCCCGATGCGCTCTAAGCTGGGTCTGGCGTGAGCTGTCGAATCGCCCGCGCCAAGTCGTCTGGCGTGCCCACGTCCAGATACGAGCCATTTGGAAAGGCCTCTGCCTCGACCCGCAGCCCTGCGTCAATTCCCGCCTGGATCACGTCGCCGATGGGCACTTCCTTGTCTGGGATTTTGTCGCTGACAAATTCGTGCAAAAACTCGGTAAAGCGTGGTGACCAGACGGCGATCGCCCACATATATTTCAACTCAGTCTGCTGCGGCTTTTCGATGATTTGCCGCACGCGCCCGTCCGGATCAAATTGCACCATCCCCGCTTTGCGAAAATTCTCCGTAGGAAATAGCCCCAGCACCACATCCGCGCCGCCCTGCACCAGCCGATTCAACAGCACTGCGTAGGCATCCTCCGGCTGAAACAGGATGTCGGGAAACCCGATCGCTACCGTTGCTCCCTGCAAAAACGGGTAGGCCTGATTCAGCGTGTAGGGCACGCCGTAGGGCACATGCACTGTCAGATAGCCCAGCCGCATTTGCACCATCTCCCCATCGCCGTAGTAAGCAGGAATATCCCACTTGCCCGGCCGCAAGATAAAAAAGGCTTTGGTAATCCCCGCCCGCTGCATTTTTTCTAGCAGATAATGGCTGACTACTTTGGGAACCGTGCGCCCATCCGCACTGTTGCGAAAACCCAAGGGATACAGCTCTTTGCTCAGCGGCAGGGGCGACAGCCGGGTCGCCTGGCCGCCTGCGGGTAGCAATCCGATGACGTTGGACATTGGAACGGACATGGAGATTCTGCAAATTACAGCAAATTAGACGCAGGTTGGCTTGGGACGCAGTGGGCTACCTATGTAAGAATACTGAGCTTTTTGGTCCGTAGAAATGTCGTGAAATTTTTATGAGCTTTTTATACTTTCTTTAATTTTCTGGGAAAGCGAAAGGTAGCTTTTTGCCGAAAAGCTTGATTCGACTGGCATTTTAACCTGAGAATGGAAACTGGGCGATCGCCACTCATTCAGCGCCTGGCCCTGTTTTTCATTCCGTATTTTCCGCAGTGATTCAGGAGTGAAACAGCACAGGACACCCCTAATGGACATCCGAATTCGGTTTTTGCGACTTGCAGAACAAATTCAGTCCAACGGTGGAAGGCTTGAACTATTGGGTGATTCTCTTGGGGGATGGCGAAACCGTTGTAAATTTATGATCCTAAGCATTTGTGACCCTAAATACAGTTACTTTTGTTGAGTTTCCATGAAGACGCAAGCAGGTTTCTCCACAGAATATGGGATTGGTGAGGTTGCGAGTCGGATCGTGGCGACAGGCAAAATCACTCGTGAAGACGAGCAAATGCTGCACCAAGTCATGATGTCGGATCTGTACTTGGGTATGGAAGACCTGCGGCATATCCGCACTGTGCTAGAGCGCCTGCAAATGGGTCTGCTCCAAGTCGCCGAGTAGAAATTGCTAGTGGAGCGATCGCCCTCAAGCCAGCAATGCCCCTCAAGCCAGCAGTGCTTTAACGATGCGATCGCTCGCGGATCTGGCCCCAGAGAGGTTTCGCGCTGTGGGGCCAACGTGCAACGCCGCCAGCCCGCCCATGATATACAACCCCACGCCTGGCCACTGCAACGATTCCTCTAGCACAGGCAATCCGTTCACCCATGTCACGGGGTACTGTGCGGCAATGTCTTGAAGGAGCGGGTGTCGCGTGCCATCCAGTTGGCTGCCCGTTGCCAGCCAGATCCGATGAATTTCCTGGGAATGGATGCAAGCGTGTTGTGCTGGATGATTGCAGCAAACACGCCAATAGCCAAGCTTCCCCCGTTCAGTCGATTCTGGTTGCGCCAAGTTCACCGCTTGCGCCTCGAATGCTGGATTTGATACTGGATCTTTTGATACTGGATCTGATGATTGTGAGGCTTCATGCTGCACCCAGGTTGCCTTTGAAACCTGGCATTGCTCGAAAAACTCTAGATGCCCCTCTCGCGCTAGTCGGCGCAACTGGGTCAAAATGGCGGGTGTCATCGAGCCACCGTTGCGGGCTTGCTGAATCATTTGCCAGCGGGCTGACCAGTCCGGCTCTGCCCAAAAGTCTTTGAGATACTTTGGCCCTAGCCAGCCCGGATCAACATCAAACAGCTTTTCATAAATCGTGCGTCGCGCCATCAGCATGACTCTTGCGCCCCGGCGGATTGCGCCAATTGCTAGGTGGCCGCTGGTGAGTCCGCCGCCGACAATTAAGACTCGCTCACCTTGCAGTTTGAGGTGTTGCAAGTTTACTTGGCTGGAATGCAGCAGGCGATCGCCCGGATAGCCAGTAGGTATCTGCTGCACCCAGTCGGGCAGATGGGGGCAACCGCTGCCGCTAGCCAGCACAACCCGACGGGCGATAATCGTTTCTCCGGTAGAAAGGCTGAGCAAGAAGCGGCAATAGCGGCGATCGCCCACAGTCTGCACACGCACCACCTGCGCCGGATACACCTGGTCTGCCAGGTTCCAGCGCCGCACCACATCCTGACAAAACTCTCGAAATAGCGTCGTTCCGGGCAAATCGTAGGGCGGAAACAACTCGTCCCAGCGCGACTCTGCAAAGCGGCGTAGGGCGTAGGGATCGGGGTCGGGATGATGAACAGCGGGCGATCGCAAGTGGGGAATCTCAAGAGCAGTAAATTGAT
>JBDNCP010000085.1:0-21105 GCA_046719575.1 Cyanobacteriota bacterium | reverse complement strand
GATAAGGATAAGCTTAGTATCAGATACTAAGCTTATCCTTATCTGTCAACCCTATCTTACCTATAAGCAATTCCTATCTATTTGAATAACTTATCGTTCCTGTTCCATTTTGGATAAGATAAGGAAGGGCGATCGCCACCATCATTACTCGCTAAAACCTCAAACCTTTATCCAGAGCGGTTTTCAGGCATCGTATTTAACAGGCTTTATCTTATCCATATCTCGATTGACGCACGATCCTTACCTAATATGCTTTTTCATGCCACAATCGATAAGCAACTCAAATCAATAAGGATGCCCTATATACCAACTGCCATAATGGGTCTTGACAGTCAGAACGATTGTTTTACGAGGGTTTCAAAAGCTTATCGACAACCGTAAGAAATAACGATATAAATAAACATTATCGATAATGAAATAAGCTTGTTGTACTATAATGGATACAGATAGATGCCAGGACAGTCATGCACGAACGCACTCTCTCTCTTGCTACTGCTCACGGAGCGACTCGGTGGGTGAAGCAGTTTATAAAGACTCAGTTACCCCTACTAAGTAAAGGAGCAATCGACTCTGAGCAGTTTGCGCGGCTTTTGACCGCTGAGCTTGAAGCGCGTGGATTGGTCACACTGTCACAGCAGAAAAACTATCGCTCGAATGTGGTGCAGGCGTTGAAGGTGATTGATGAGAATCATCCAGCGATCGCCCTTGTTTCTCCAACCACTGAGGAGTATCGGGTACTGAATGAGATGCAGCGGGGAAGGTTGGCGGAGCGGGAAACAAAATATCTGACCAGTGACCAGGCTGAGGCGCTGGTGAGTCGGGCGATCGCGCTGCTCGATAGTGCGGAGTGGTCGGATGTGGCGGCTGGGCTGGCGGTGCTGATGGGGCGACGGATTAGCGAGATTCTGCTGTCTGAGTTTTCGCTGCGGTCGGCGTGGAGTTTGTCGTTTAGTGAGATGGCAAAGAAGCAGGGGGCAGAGGGGCTAACGATTGAGATCCCGACGCTTGCGCCTGCGGAGAAGGTGCTGGGGGCGATTGAGCGGCTTCAGAAGTCGCTAAGGATTGAGGAGTTGAAGCTAGGGGAAGTGTCGCCTAAAGCGGCAAAGCAACGGGTGAATGGACGGTATAGCGGGGCTGTGGCTGCGAAGTGCGTGGAGCATTTTAGTGATCTGGTTCCCGCTAGAAGTGGGCGGGAGGATCTGTACACTCACGTTTTCCGGGCGGTCTATGCCACGATTGCGGCGCATTGGTTCTGCCCACCGAACATTCCTGAACACAATTTCAAGGCGGAGATTCAGGGGCATTTTACCTTATCTCAGGATGGGCGCAAGCTGCCGAATTATAGTGCTAGAGCCAATTACGACGATTACGCGATTGGGACGCTCGATGGCAATCGGGATGGGCGGTTGGGCATCAAGTTGGGGCGGCTGCCGGGGCTGGAGGTGATTGAGGCGTTTAGAACTTCACAGGAGGGATTGATGAGAATGAGGAAGATTCCCGCTAAGTTGGTCAAGCAGGCGATGGCTGAACTGGATGCGCTCGATACAGAAACCCGCGAGGGCGATCGCGCTGTGGTGGAGCCGGAAAGCCCTGCTGATTCCAAGCGCACAGTTGAGAGTGAGGGCGATCGCGCTGTGGTGAAAACCAGGGCGGCGGCTAAATCCATCCCCAAAGTGAAGATGCGGCGACTGGAGCTTCGCGCTGAGGATGTGGAGGTGATGATTAGCCTGATGGCGCGGCGCGGGGTAACGGGGACGGAAAAAGAGGTGTTTCAAGCGCTGGTGGAGGCGTTTGCGGCGGATGAGGTGAGGGTGCAGCAGCGCCAGGTGCAGACGGTACAGGAGCTAACGACAAGTCTCAGTTGGTTTACCAATCGCATTGATGCACTTGAGAAAAGTTGTGAGCAGCTTCAGCAGGAGCGCGATCGCCTCCAGATACAGCAATCAACAACGGAAGAGTTGAGGCAATTAAAAGACGAGAATGCTCGACTCAGACGGGAGTTGCAGCAGACGCAATCAAGGCTGGAAGGGATTCAAAAGCTGCTGGGTGGGGGCGGTGAGAATGGTTCGATAACGACCCCGGTGGAGGCTCCGGTGGCTCCGGTGGCTCCGGTGGCTCCGAGATCACAAGCCCAAACCCCAACGACCACTAGGCGAGATCGCGCCGAAACCGATGCAAAGCTAAATCAGATCATTGATGCGCTGATCTCTTGGAACACGAGCCAGGAGAATCCCGATTCTCAACTGCGAATCTCTATCCCAGCGATCAAGGGGCTGGCTTCAGCGATGGGGGCAAGCTATCAGCCCGCAATTCAGAAAGTGCTTCAGGAGCGGGCACAGGAGCTAGAGGAGCTACACTCTCGCCTGATGCTGGGCACTCGCCACAATGCGGGGGTCTTTAAGAAAGACGAGATCTTGAGGGTAATCGCTCGTGATTACTTGGGACTGGAGAACTGGCAGGAGGTTCGCTATGTCGGCTGAGATTGCTATGTCGGCTGAGATTGCTGTTTGTTTGGAGAACGCTCTGGTTTGTTAGGCGGATTAGCTTTGGGGGGCAGACCAAACAGAAGGCGATCGCCCGAACGCACTAGACGAGCATCTAGGATCTTTCTCAGTTCGGACTCAGAGAAAGTTCCAGCAGTCACTTCCTCTAGAATTGCTGCGCCTACTAGAATCTTGCGGCGCGTTTCTTCCTTTCGTTTTTGCGCCGCCTCTTTCGATCGCGCTTGCTGAATTTGAGCTTCTAGCTTTTTTCGTTTTTCCAGGAGTGCTTGCAGGCTGGCCATGGCTTGTCTTGTTTTTCGGTACTTAGCTAGGTTTCCCCAAAATTGCTAAGGTTGCAACTTGCGGTGCAATTTGGGAATTCTAGTCCAAACAGCAAACAGCGCACTTATACGTTGCTCCGCAACGTCAGTGCGTCGGCGCGGCTAGACGGATGTTTCGACAATGGCGATCTATCACTACTCGGCAAAGATCCTCAGCCGCGGTCAGGGCTATAACGCGATCGCCGCTGCGGCCTACCGGGCTGGGGTTGCGCTGCGCGATCGCCAGACCGGAGAAATATACGACTACTCACGTAAAACCAAGGTGGCTTATACCGAGATTTTGCTCCCCACAAAGGCTCCGCCTTGGTTTTTGGATCGAGAGGAGTTATGGAATGCGGTTGAGGCAAGCGAGAAACGGCGTGATTCTCAGGTGGCCCGCGAGATTAACGTGGCGCTGCCAAAGGAGTTACCGCTGGAAGACTGCCTGGAGTTGCTGCGCGGGTTTTGCCGGGAGCAGTATGTGGAGCAAGGCATGGTTGCTGATCTGGCAGTGCATTGGCTTGACAAAAATCCCCACGCGCACATCCTCTTGACGACGCGATCGCTCGACCTGAACACGGGGCGGTTTGGGCAGAAGAATCGGGACTGGAACCGCAAGGATTTGTTAGAGCAGCAGCGCAAGGCCTGGGCGACTCATGTAAATCGGGCGCTGGCTAGGGCGGGCAAGGACGCACGGATCGATTGCCGCTCTTTTGAGGATCAGGGTGTGTATCGGGTCGGGCAAATTCATTTGGGGCGTTATGCGGCGAGGCTGCTTCGGCGCGGGGGCACGGCGGCAGACCATCCTCGCCTAGAGCGCTACTTCGAGATCGAAAATCTCAACACTGCTCTGGCCCGCTTGGAGGCAGAAATCGCAGCGGATGAGTGGCGGCTTGCGGCTGGACAGGAGATTCGAGAGGTTGCTGATTTTGTCTTAGCAGTGGCCCAACATGACCGCGTGGAGGGCGATCGCTTCTGTTTGACTGACGATGCGGTGCAGACTGGGGACGGGCGACGGTTGCTGGCTGGCCGCGGCGAGGCATTGGAGGTCAGCGATGACCTGCAAGAAGCGGATCTAGAGTTTTTCAGGTTCCAGCGACGGCGGGTACAGGTCTGGCTGGCACAAAGGACACAAATACAAAGGCGACTGGAAGGCGGGGGAGAAGAAAAGGATGCGGGACGTTAAGACGCTAATTTTGCACGAAGCAGCCAGCAATCCAGCCAGTAGCTCCTGCCTCAAGTTGGTTTTGCTGGTTTTGCGCTTCGAGATCTGCGCTAAGGGGACAGTCGAGGGGCGATCGCTCTATAAGGTTTGCCGGGGGCATGGGGAGGGACAGCGACAGTCCGCCAATGTCAGCAGCTCCAGGCGCACGGCGGCGACCAAACCCGAAGCGGCGCGGACATGACTGACCCGATGGGCATGGCTGAAGAGTCACAGACAGCAGATCGATTAAACTGTTTCGCTTCTATCCCAATAGAAGGAATTACTTCGATCGGGTAAGGTGTGCGATCGCTCTGTCGGTGGTGAGGCGATCGGGCTCGACAGCGCTGAGGGCGATCGCTCTAATGATTTGCCGGGGTCAGCCAAGGCGACGGCGGCGGGCACGGTGAACTTGTGCGCGACCGGGGCATAACTAGGGCAGCGGCGCGGCGATGTACGGGCCACCAATAGCAACCAAGGGCGATGTTGCTTCGCAAGGCTAACGCCAACGCTCTGATGGTCTGACAAGTAGCAGCAGGCGACGCGACGATGACCTGTGAACTAGGGACAACGATGCAGCAGTCAGGGACAGCAGCAGCACAGCGACAGCCGGATCGACCAATGGCGGCGGCGAAGGTTAGGGCATTCCAGATATGGATTACCCTTGTTGTGAACACAGTCCTGATTGCGCGATCACAGTCAAGTGACCAAGTGACCTGAATAGGGAGGAATCACCATGATTCAAGCAGCAGTCGCTTATGAGGTTTTGTATCCTGACTCTGACGGCAAGCCAATGGCAGACAACACAAAGCAATATCGCTGGATTGTCCGGCTGGTGACGAACCTGAAGCAACTGTTGCGGGGGCAAACAGCGTTTGTGGCAGGAGATTTGCTTTGGTATCCCGTTCAGGTGGAGCAACCCCCCGCACCCTGCCAGGCTCCGGATGTGATGGTGGTAATAGGTCGTCCCGATGGCGATCGCGGCAGTTATAAACAATGGGAGGAGAGCAACCTTGCCCCCCAAGTTGTGTTTGAGATTATTTCGCCCAGTAATTCAGCCATAGAAATTTCCCAGAAGCAGCGGTTTTATGACCGTCATGGGGTACTAGAGATGTTTTTCTATGACCCTGATAATTTTGAGTTCTGGGGTCTGGTTCGGCAGAGTCCAGAGGAGCGCCCGACCCTGTTAACCCGCCTCAATCTACCCTGGACTTCCCCAACCTTAGGAATTCGCTTTGAGATGTTTGAGGATGGGTTGGCTGTCTTTTTCCCGACAGGAGAACTGTTCAAAGATCCAGCCGACCTGTTTCAAGAACGAGATCAGGCCGTTCAGGAACGGGATGATGTTCGACAAAGGCTGGAGCAGGCACGGGCTAAGCTCCGTGAACTTGGCATTGATCCAGATACTCTTGAGTGATGACCAATGTCCAAACGCCTGATTGAAGAATATTAGGTCGCGCTCCTGTGGTTCAGAGGGGTCAAGTGGCATACTCGGTTTGTTTCAAGTGCCAGTACAGGTTAGCAACCGTCTGATCCGATACCTCCTGCCAGTTTGCTGGAGCCAGTGCCTTGTACCCTGCTGCAAGCGATCGCTCTGCAATATAGTCCTCATATTGCTGCCGTAGCTCCGGTTTCACAATAAATCGAAGCTGCTCGCGCAGCGACAGAAAGTGGGACGTTTGCTTCAGGTTGTCGTAAAGCTTCTGCTCTGGCAACTCGACTAATTCCTGCGCTGGGGCTGCGGTGATTTCCGCCTCTACCTGCATTTCGACTGATGCGAGTTGCTTCTGTTCTTCGGGCGGCAATGCCTGACCCCATTCAAGCTGTCCTTGCCAAGTTTGCAGCACGGGGAGGTCGCATTGCTGAATGCGAAGCAATTCGGGAAACAGCAGATCTAGTTCTTCCTCCCAGTCGCACTGGTCAATCACGGTCAGGGAATCTCGCTGAATTCTCTGCCGAAGCTGGGACAACCGATCGCAAACGGCCTCGGGCTGTCTCCGGAGTTGGTAAATTAGAACGATCATTTGCTCAATCGCCCAAATACATTCCATCCGCCGAAGAGACCCTGCCGCACCTGCATCAGCAAACAGTTCAGGGCTGTTATAAACAGAGAGGGCATTAGCCAAAAGGTGTAAGGCAGCCGTCAACGTGTCATTCCGGGTTGAGACATCCTTACAGTGGAGTGCCGTTTCAATCAGCCGACCTGCTTCTCGGAACTGTCCATAAGCTTTTATCATTAGGAGTTTCTGGCTGTGAAACTTCAGATCATTTGCGACTTCATCAATGCGTTGCAGAACAGCATTGCCCTGATCCTGTAAAGCGGCTCTCAGATCCACAAAACCATCCCTCATTTCCAGGCGCATTTGCTTCACATCCTCTCGCAGCTTGAGGATCTGTTGCAGGCTCACCGCAGATAGAATAGCAGTCGTAGCGACTCCCACACCAATGAGCGCAGTACTGGCTTGCAAAACTCCCATACCTGCCTGAAGCGATTTGATGCCTTCCTGAACGACCGCAATTTCACGGTAGGCTTTTTGAAAGCCGCGATCGATTTGAACCCCTAAAATCCCGGTTTCTACTGCACCCGCTGCAACATCTGCCATCGCAATCAGAGGCTGGGCTGCAAGGCGACTCCCAGCCTTCGCAATTTCGATGAACCTTCCTGTTACAGGATCACGAGCGATCGGCAAAACTTGCCCAGCAGCCGTTACAACTTGATGAAGTTTTCCTGATGCTAGAGCAGCCTGGACGCCTGGACTAAATTCGTAAACAGTTTCGAGGAAGAAGGAGGGAAGATTCATCGTCTTTTCAGATGTGATTCTTTACAGAATTAGCCGGGAACTCTAAACGTAGATGCTTGAGCATAGGCTCTCCTAGCATTCCCAAAGATGTCCTGCGTTGCTAAGGAAACGTCCTTCTTTTCAGATTTGTCAGGTTGGCTCTTCCGGATCGATGGTTGAAACTGTACTAGCTGATACACTTTACTTTTCCTGCATTCGCTGAAAGCCTTGCTGTGCCTAGATATTAGCTAGGCTTACCACCCTGAACCCGGAAGATCTGTCAGGTTTCACACCCCGTCTCAGCAACAGTCTATTGAAGTGATTAGTGAAGTCCGGTCATGACTGAATTGCTCAGCCTACTACAACAGATCGAAGCCGCTGTAAACTCTGTGTTGTCGCAGGAGTCAAGCTCTCAGGAAGTTCAGCATTCCGCAACCCGATTAAGGCAGACGATTCAACCCTGCTTTAAAGAATTGCAGCGATCGGCAGGCGTTTTACAGAATTTACTTCAACCCTGTTTTGACGAACTGAGTCAGGCAGAAGCCATATGGCACAGTAAGCCGCAGATTGCCCAGTGTTCTGCGATCGCAATTCGAGAGCACATAGGACAACTGTCAGGCTATCTTTTCAAGCTTCAGCGATCGAAGACCAATTTGACTCAGACAGTAACTGAAACAGTAAAAGCACTTTGGCAAAAACAGGTAGAAGCGATCAAAGAAAAGTGGTTTGTTAATCCAAAAAATAGCAATCTGAAGACGGTTAATTTTTCTGACAAAGAAAAGTTTATTCAGACGTTGAATGCAGAGCTTTACCCGATTTCTATAGCCCTCTGTTCTAGCTTGAAGGAGTGTTTTCAACCAATAGTAACTCAGCTACAGCAGCTTCAATTAGAGCAGGTAAATGCCCATCTTAATCTGCTGGACAATCGGTGCAGGTCAGAATACGAACCTTTATTGGAGAACCTGAACCTGTCCAGTCTAATCCTCAAGCTTGAAGAACCGTACCGCGATTTGCTCGATGGTACTCAAAACCTTGTTGATACGGTAGCTCCACTGATCGAGAAGCTGACTGATCAGGGATTCCTAACGGGAAATACAGCGATTATAGGGATCATCAAACCGCTAACGGGGCAAGGGATTCTACCGCTGACTTGGAGTAATTTCTCACAGTTTTCTAAAGAAGTCGATGAGGCGATCGAGAAGATAACCAGTCAGATTATTGCGGATCGAATTGAGCAAATTATAAAACTGCTTAATCAATCGATTCGGTTCTACGACAATTTTCTGGAGAAGCAGCAGCGATATCAGCAGGAAACTTCTGCACAGCGTAAGGCAGAGCAAAAGTGGCTTGCCGCAAGGAGACAGGATTTAGAGGAAATGAAACAACATACTGAAACAATACTGTCATATAACACGCTGAATATGGTTCTTTCCTGATTTTGGTGATAGGAGGGGCGATCGCTCTGTAAGTTGCTGAGGACAGCAGCACAACCAAGGGCAACGGCGGAGGCGACGCTGGAGCAAGCCCATAGTCACTAAAATACAAGCGTATTAGCTGTGTTTAGACCAACGCATTGCGGAATTTGCCACCTTGGAAGCGGAAGTGGCAGCGTGGGTGGAAGCGCGTAATCAGGAGCAGTCCTGGATTGATTGGCGCTTCACTACGGAAGATGCTCGGCCGACAGCAGCGCGACGGCATACCATAACCCGATCGCTGCACAGCAGCGGCACGACCGAGGCGACGATGATGGGCAGACTAAGGGCGATCGCTCTGGGGACTTTGAGCGTTGAACTTATTAGGTTGGACAGGCCCAGGAAAATGAGCAAAGCAGGGCAGCAACAGTCCTACCCACTTGATTAATTCGCAACGTCTACCGTCGTCCGTGGAAATAACCCTAGCTGTTGATTGGTTTTGGGCGATCGCGCATCCACTGCTGAGGGCGCTGGTCAGGATCAGGGAAAGAGCGAAAGGCGCAGGAGGCCTTATTGTGTAACGAAATTATTTTCCCTAGAATTCCTACTAGAACAGGCTTGCTGCGTGACAGATCTCAATTCGTTACATAAATAAGACCCAAGGTAAGGCTTGCTTAGCCAGTGCAATCTCCCGTAAAGACCCAATTAAGATGGAACGACAGTTCCACTAGAAGACGCAGCGAGGCTAGTCGTCGTTTATGAAGCCTTTATCCCGTTTCTTGGGGAATTTCACGCAGCTTGAGCTAGAACTGTACTGACCGGGCATCCTAACCGGAGTAGAACGATCAGCCCCCTACAACTCCTGACCAAGGCTGGGTGTCTCTTCTAGCAGTTCAGTATGCCAGCATCGCTAAATTTCTCGTTTCTCGCAGTTCACGATGCTCAACTAGTCCGACTCGGTGCGTTAGCCGAGCGATACTTTGCCGATGACCCAAACACATGCCTCATCAAGTTGCGGCAGTTTGGGGAGCTGTTGGCGCAGCTCACGGCAGCCAAGGCAGGTTTGTACGTTTCACCTGAAGAGAAGCAAGTTGATCTCCTGCGGCGACTGCGAGAGCAAGGAATTCTCAAAGGGGATGTGAATCGTCTGTTTCACGAACTCCGCAAGATGGGCAATGATGCAACGCATGGATTTGCAGAGGATCAGCGCAGCGCATTGAGCGGCTTGAAGTATGCGAGGTTTCTGGGACTCTGGTTTCATCGTGTGTTTTCACGCGATCGCACGTTTGACCCCGGCCCCTTCATTCCGCCTCCAGATTCCCGGCAGGAAACTCAGGCGCTTAAAGACGAGTTAGAACGCTTGCGGCAGGAGGTTCAAGCAAGCCTCTCAGCAGCAGAGATGGCACAAGCCCTAGCAGCGATGGAAGAACAACGGCGCATCGCAGCCGAGGAACTAGCTGCTGAAGCGGAGTCCCAACGCCAAGCGGTTCTCCAACACTTGCAACAAATTCAGGCAGTCTCTCAAACACAAACTAGCCAAACCTTCCAGCAGACCGTCGCCCAGGCGCAAGCGGTAGAAGGAGAGATGGTGCTGGACGAGCGAGAAACTCGCCGACTGATCGATGCCCAACTGCGAGACGCTGGGTGGGAGGTGGATACCGAAGCGTTGACCTATGCCAAAGGCGCACGACCACAAAAGGGGCGTAATCTGGCGATCGCCGAGTGGCCGACAGAGGGAGGGCGGCGGGCAGACTATGCGCTGTTTGTCGGTTTGCAGGCGATCGCCGTCGTCGAAGCGAAGCGCCAGAGCAGAGACGTATCGGAAGATGCGTTGAACCAGGCGGAACACTACAGCAAGGGCTTTCGGCTAGCGGGAGATGCAACGTTTGCTGGTGGCCCGTGGGGCGAATATCGCGTTCCGTTTGTCTTTGCGACCAATGGACGAGAGTTTTTGCAGCAGTTGCGAACCAAAAGCGGCATCTGGTTCAAAGATGTGCGCCGTCCTCAAAACCATCGTTCTCCGCTGCAAACCTGGTATTCGCCTCAAGGTCTGATCGATACATTAAGTCAAGATATCGATCAGGCTCATGAAAAGCTTTCGCAGGAAGGCTTTAACTATGGCGTTGAGTTGCGAGACTATCAGATCCGCGCTATCAAAGCGGTCGAAAATGCTCTGGAGCAAGGACAGCAAAATTTGCTACTGGCGATGGCCACGGGCACGGGCAAAACCAAAACCTGTATTGCACTGGTTTATCGATTGCTGAAAACCAAGCGGTTTCGCCGAATTCTGTTTCTGGTGGATCGCACCGCCCTGGGAGAACAGGCTGCCAGTGCTTTCAAAGAGACCCGCATGGAAAACCTCCAGACCTTTGCAGACATCTTCGAGATCAAGGAACTGGACGACAAGGAGACCGAACGCGACACCAAGGTACACATTGCAACGGTGCAAAGCCTGGTGCGGCGAATCCTCTATCCGAGCGATGATAGTGCGGCACCAACGGCAGACCAGTATGACTGCATCATCGTGGACGAGTGTCACCGGGGCTATCTCCTCGACCGGGAGATGAGCGACGCCGAATTGCAGTTTCGCGATTTCAACGATTATGTGTCCAAGTATCGACGGGTGCTGGAGCAGTTTGATGCAGTCAAGATCGGGCTGACGGCCACGCCTGCGCTCCACACGACGGAGATTTTTGGCAATCCCGTTTTCTCCTACGGCTACCGCGAGGCGGTGGTAGATGGGTGGCTGGTGAATCAGGAGCCGCCTATCCAGATCAAGACGCGACTGGCGGAGGAAGGCATCACCTGGCAGCAGGGCGATTCGATGGAGGTGTTCAATCCACAGACGGGGCGCATTGACCTGACCCATGCTCCTGATACGGTGCAGATCGAGGTTGAGCAGTTTAATAAGCGAGTGGTGACGGAGGACTTTAACCGGGTCGTCTGTGAAGGGCTGTTGGAACATATCGATCCATTTTTGCCGGGGAAGACGCTGATTTTCTGTGCCACTGACGATCACGCCACGCTTTTCGTGAACAAGCTAAGAGAGGCATTGAGAGAACGGTATGGAGACATCGAAGAAGACATCGTGGCCAAGATTACGGGCGCAGCTCTCAACCCGCTGGAGCTGATCCGCAAGTTTCGCAATGAGGTCTATCCGAAATTTGCGGTAACGGTAGACCTGCTGACGACGGGTATCGATGTGCCATCTATCAGCAATCTGGTATTTGTGCGCCGGGTCAACTCTCGGATCTTGTATGACCAGATGATCGGGCGGGCGACACGACTGCACACCTTTGAAGATGGCTCGAAGAAGGAGACGTTTCGCGTGTTTGATGCGGTGCGGCTGTATGAGGCGATCGCCCGACTGACCGAGATGAAGCCGGTGGTCGTCAATCCCAGCTTTTCGTTTAGCCAGTTGGTGGATGAGCTGGGCACGGTGACGACTCCAGATGCGGTCGAGGAGGTGATCAGCCAGCTTCTGACCAAACTTCAGCAGAAGCAGCGGCGGCTTAGCGAGAGCAGCCGAGCAGAGCTGGAGGCGATCGCCGGAATGCCAGTGCCCGACCTCATGACGCACCTGAAGCAGAGTCATCCTGACGACCTGCGGGATTGGTTTCAGCAGCGCAAGGCGATCGCCCAAATCTTGGATCGGCGGGATGGCGGCATCCAGCCGGTGCTGATTTCTCGGCATGAGGATGAGCTGCTCGGCTTTGAGCGGGGCTATGGCAGAGGAGAAAAGCCCGAAGATTATCTGAGCAGCTTTGAGAGCTTCTTGAAAAACAACCAGAACGAGATTCCAGCGCTAAAGGTGGTGATGACTCGCCCGCGAGACCTGACGCGATCGCAGCTTAAGGAACTGCGACTGCTGTTGTCAGAGAGAGGCTTCACAGAAACCAATCTCCAGATCGCGTGGCGTGAAACCAGCAATCAGGACATTGCCGCATCGATTATTGGTTTTATCCGCCAAGCGGCGCTGGGCGATCCGCTGATTCCCTACAGCCAGCGGGTGGATCGGGCGATCGCCCAAATTCTGGGCAGCCGACACTGGACGGATGTGCAGCGGCGCTGGCTGGAGCGCATTGGCAAGCAGCTCCGGGCTGAGGTGATCGTTGACCGAGAGGCGCTCAACAAGGGCGAATTTCAGGCGCAGGGCGGCGGGTTTGACCGACTGAACAAAACCTTTGATGGACAGCTTGAGTCGATCCTCCAGGAGATTGGCGATCGCCTCTGGTCAGATGCGAGCTAAAACAAGGGCGACCGCTCCTGGCACTGGATACAAGGTGAAGCAGCGCTCCTATAATCTATATAGCCATTTAGATAGCCATCTCAAGCCATGTCTAATGCCGCTGCTCAATACTCGATTGCTCAAGCTCGCGATCGCCTGGCTCAACTGATCCACCAGGCCGAATCGGGAACGCCGATCGAGCTGACCCGACGAGGAAAACGGGTGGCGGTCATTCTCTCAGCGGCAGAGTACGATCGCGTGTTTTCCCAGAAGGGGTCATTTGGGCGATCGCTGGCAGAATTTCGTCATCGGATGGAGGTGGAAAATATCAACCTTGACCCGGAGGAGGTGTTCAAAGATGTGCGAGACAAATCCCCTGGGCGCGAGGTCAATTTGTGACGGGAGTACGGTTTCTCTTAGATACCAATATTTTGTCGGAACCCTTAAAACCTCAGCCCAATCCGCTGGTGATACAACGACTAACGGATAATAGCGAGGCTTTGGCGACAGCATCCATTGCTTATTACGAACTTCAGTTTGGATGTTACCGTTTGCCCAACTCTAGAAAACGTCGCGTACTGGAAGTCTATCTCCAGGAAGAAGTAGAGGCAAAACTTGTGATCTTGCCCTATGACCTGGATGCAGCCCGCTGGCACGCCAGCGAACGATCGCGCTTGGTGCGCTCAGGCCGCACACCGCCCTACGTGGATGGGCAGATTGCGGCGATCGCCGCTGTCCACGACCTCGTACTCGTCACGAACAATACCGCTAACTATCAGGACTTTCAAAGCCTGCAACTGGAAAACTGGTTTCTTCCTTAATCCCATTCACCGATTCCCCAAACAATGGTCGCTACTTCCGATATCGTCCAAAAGCTCTGGAGCCTCTGCCATGTCCTGCGGGATGATGGCGTGACCTATCTGCAATACGTCACGGAGCTGACCTATCTGCTGTTTCTCAAAATGGCACAGGAAACCGGGACAGAAGAGCAGATCCCGAAGGGCTATCGCTGGGGCGACTTGCTGGAAAAGGATGGCATCGAGCAACTGACGTTTTATCGATCGCTCTTGTCGATGCTGGGGTCGGCGGAGTCGTCGAAGCGGGTGCAGGCGATCTTTACCAACGCGCAGTCGTCGCTGAAGCAGCCGCGTATCCTTAAAAAGCTGGTGACGAGCATCGACGAGTTGGACTGGTTTTCGGAACACCGGGACGAGTTTGGCGACCTGTATGAGGGGCTGCTGCAAAAGAATGCCGATGAAAAGAAGTCGGGAGCGGGGCAATACTTTACACCACGGCCGCTGATTGATTGCATGGTGGCGCTGATGCAGCCTCAGCCAGGGGAGTTGATCCAAGATCCGGCGGCGGGAACGGGTGGGTTTTTGATTGCGGCCGATCGCTACATTCGGCAGCAACATGACCCGTTTGATTGGGATGAGGCGCAGCAGTCGTTTCATCGACATCAGGCGTTTTATGGGATGGAGCTGGTACAGGATGCTCACCGGCTGCTGTTGATGAACCTATTGCTGCACGGCATCGAGGGGGCGGTGGATCTGGGCGATACGCTCTCGTCAGAGGGGCAGCGGTTACCCAAAGCAGATGTGATTTTAACGAATCCGCCGTTTGGCACGAAGAAGGGCGGCGGGATGCCGACGCGGGAGGACTTCACCTATCCCACGTCCAACAAGCAGTTGGCGTTTTTGCAGCACATTTATCGATCGCTCAAGCCAGGGGGACGGGCGGCGGTGGTGTTGCCAGATAATGTGCTGTTTGAGGATGGGCAGGGGCGATCGATCCGGGCTGACCTGATGGATAAGTGCAATTTGCACACGATCTTGCGATTGCCGACGGGCATTTTTTACGCGCAGGGCGTGAAAACCAATGTGCTGTTTTTCCAGCGGGGCAAGACGGAGAAGGGCAACACCAAGGAAGTCTGGATCTACGATATGCGGACGAATATGCCCAGCTTCGGGAAGCGCGTTCCCCTGACTCGTGAGCATTTTGCCGAGTTTGAGCAGTGTTATGGAGATGATCCGAATGGACTGAGCAAGCGGGTGGATCTGGGAGAAGAGGGACGGTTCCGCTGCTTTTCACGGGAGCAAATCGCCAAACGAAACGAGAACCTGGATATCTCCTGGCTGCGCGATGAGAGTTTGCAGTCGGGAGATGACCTGCCAGAACCGGAGGTGATCGCGGCGGAGATTATGGAGAAGCTGCGGATTGCAACAAAAGAGATGGAAGCGCTGATGGTGCTGCTGGAAGGGCAGGAAGCAGCAGAGGCGGTGAGCGCGTCGGTGGGATTGCCACCTCTAGAATAGAAGCGGCGTCTTAATTGCTGTATTTCAGGCAAGAGGAACGGTTGGACGACGAGCGATTGAGATTTTAGATGGCTCAAAATAGAAGCACCACCGTATAGGGGGATAGCTCATGCACATCCAAATTCAAATTCCGGATGAAGTCGCCCACGATTTGCAAGCGAAGTGGGGAGATTTAGAGCGGAAGCTGTTGGAAATTATGGTGATTGAAGCTTACCGGGAGGGAGCGGTTAGCACGGGCAAGGTGCGAGAATTGCTGGGGTTGCCTACTCGTCTAGATGCGGACGCATTCCTCAAGTCTAGAGGGGTGTACTTGAACTATGATGGGGCAGATTTTGAGCAAGATATGCTGACGATGCATCGGTTGGAGCAAGAGGGAAAGTTGAAACCTGCATGATCGTTGTGTCAGATACGTCGCCTCTCTGCTACTTGCTCCTGATTAACCAAGACGATGAGTGGTGATCTTGACCCAGCCTTACATGATTTGGATTTGGGAGAGCGAGAGGCGATCGCCCTGGCAGAGCAACTGCAAGCTGATTTGCTGCTGTTGGACGATCGGGCAGCTAGACAGTTTGCAGTAGAGCGAAAGTTAGCCATTGTTGGCGTGCTGGGGGTTTTAGGAATTGCAGCTAGGCGAGGTTTAATCAAGTTCTCAGAGGCGATCGCCGATTTGCAGAACACATCGTTTCGCGCCTCTCCAACGCTGATTCAATCACTGCTGAGAGAGTTCCAGGATGAGGAAAGCAGGGGGATTTGATATGGCGACACAGGTTGTATACACCCCACAGACAAGACCAACGATTATCAAGCTGCATCCGGGCTTGGCGATGTCTGACGAGCAGTTTTTTGAATTTTGCCAAATCAACTCAGCGCATCAGTTTGAGCGGACGGCACAGGGAGAAATCATCATTATGTCGCCAACGGGTTCGGAGTCGGGAAATCGCAATGCCAGCCTCACCGTGCAAGTGGGCAGTTGGGCAGAGCGAGACGGATCGGGGCTGATTTTCGACTCCAGCACAGGGTTTACGCTGCCCAATGGCGCGGTGCGATCGCCCGATGTGTCGTGGATTGGGCGATCGCGCTGGGATGCCATTCCCCCAGAGCAGCGCAAGAAGTTTGCGCCGATTTGTCCTGATTTTGTCATCGAACTGCGATCGGAATCGGATGATTTGGGGATGCTAAAAGACAAAATGCAGGAATACATCGAGAATGGCGCAGCGCTGGGCTGGCTGATCGACCCGATCGCCCAGCAGGTTTATGTTTATCAGCCGGGTGCGCCGGTGCAGCAGATCGACCAGCCCACCACGCTCAGCGGCGAGCCGACGCTGCCGGGGTTTGTGCTGGATTTGGGCAAGATTTGGGGATAGGTTCACCAGGATGGGGATTTGGGCGCATGGTTGACCTCAAACACGAGCTGCCGACGGTGCTAAAGGAGCGGCTGCGGGCTTCGCTGGCAGATATCGAGGCGTATTGCCAGCGCTGGCAGATTGTCGAATTTGCCTTGTTTGGCTCGGTGCTGCGCGACGATTTTCGCCCGGATAGCGATGTGGATGTGTTGGTCACGTTTGCGCCGGATGAGCGCCGCACGTTGATGGATCTGGTGCAGGCACAGCAAGAGCTAGAGGACTGGTTTGGGCGAAAGGTAGACTTGACCCAAAAGAAGAATTTAGCGAATCCCTTTAGCAAAGCGGAAATCTTAAGCACCCATCAGGTGATTTATCCGGTCAACCCGGCCGCGCCCATCACGATTTGCGCTGCCAACCAGCCCAGACAAGATCACGTCCGCAACCATGCTGCGTTGTTTGACATGGCGCAATCCATTGCAGAGATTCAAGAGTTTATTCAGGGTGAAACCCGTGAGCAATATCTAGCATCATCGGTGCTGCGGCGAGCCGTCGAGCGGCACTGTGGAATCATTGCTAGAGCCGTGGTTCATCGGATCAGGCCGGAGTTTCGAGCGGCGCATCCAGCGGTAAACTGGGCAGACGCAGCGCGGCTGGAAGCTCTCCTGGCTTACCCCTATGACCGGGCTAATGATCCTGAAATTTGGAGAATTGTCAGCACAGAGCTTCCAGGTTTGCTGGAACAAATTCAGGGATTGATTCCCCCTTTACCCTATGAGTCTAATTGATGTTCTAAGCACCAATCTGCAATGCGTTATGCGATCGCTAACGTATTTTGTAGACAACTGATCGCTCAGCCTATCTTTAATTTTGATTTCCTAGCTCGGAACCGATTGCAACGTATGAGTGATGAATTGACAGCTTTGCCCGAAGGTTGGGAATGGACAACAGTTGCAGACGTTGCAGAGAAAGTAGGTAGTGGTTCTACGCCACGCGGAGGAGCTGAATCATACAAGCTTTCCGGCATTCCCCTAATCCGATCAATGAATGTTCATTTTGATGGACTGAAGCTTGATGGATTGGCTTATCTAGATGATAAACAAGCTGATGAACTCAAGAATGTTGAGGTGAAAACAAGTGATGTTTTGCTGAACATTACAGGAGCATCTATTGGGCGAGTAACCCAAGCCCCTCCAGAAATGGATGGAGCAAGAGTTAATCAGCATGTCTGCATAATTCGACCAAATCCAATCTTGGACGCTGCATTTCTTTCAAAGTACCTGGCATCACCTGGCGTTCAAAAGTGGATCATGGCAGAGGAGTACGGAGCAACCCGTCAAGCTCTGACAAAACAAATGATCCTCAACTTTGATATTCCTCTTCCGCCGCTCAATGAACAGAGGCGGATTGTTGCCAAGATTGAGGAGTTGCGCGATCGCCATCAAGCCGCAAAGCAAGCCCTCGAAGCCGTGCCCAAATTGTGCGATCGCTTCCGGCAGTCCGTCCTCGCCGCCGCCTTCCGAGGCGACCTCACCGCCGACTGGCGCGAACAAAACCCCGACGTTGAACCCGCTTCAGTTTTAGAAGGTGAGGACAAAAATGATCTTCCGGCTACATGGTGCTTATCTTCGATTGGCGACGTTATTGAAAGCTTGAAGTACGGAACCTCTAAAAAGAGTGATTATGAAGTAGAAGGTGTTCCTGTACTTCGTATTCCAAATATTGGTGATGGATATATTAACCATGACGACTTGAAGTATGCAGCTTTATCCCAAAAAGAAGTCGAGGAATTAAAGCTCATTCCAGGTGATATCCTACTAATTCGCTCGAATGGCAGTGTCTCTTTAGTTGGAAAATCAGCCGTTATCAGGGAGCCTGAAACAGGCTTTGTCTATGCAGGTTATTTAATTCGGCTGCGACCAAATCCGCTTTTGATCGATTCAGAATACTTGAATTTATGCTTATCAGGCCGTGATCTTCGATTACAAATTGAAGTTCCTGCAAGGTCTACAAGCGGAGTACACAATATCAACAGCCAAGAGGTAAAAAAACTCAGAATTCCATTGCCACCAATTAAAGAACAGAAAGAGGTTATTCGTAATGTAAATTTTCTATTCGAAAAAATTAACAGCTTAATGCGGCAATATTCGGGATCAGCAATCCAACTCGATCGCCTCAACCAATCCATTCTCGCTAAAGCCTTTCGGGGTGAACTGGTTGAACAAGACCCCAACGACGAACCCGCATCCGTCCTGCTCGAACGCATTCGAGCCGAGCGGCAGCAGGCGGAGACAGAAGGAAAGCGGGCGCGGCGGGGGCGCAAGGGCAAGGAAACGGGAGGATGAGCGAGATACCGAACAGAGTGGCTACTGGCAAAGACTTCACTCAGACCCCAATGAATGCTGACTGCCCGTTTCTTGATCACTTGCCAAGGCCATGTCCCCTGCCGTCTCCAGCGCCATCTCCAACTGTTCCACTGTGGACAAAATCCCCTGCAACTGCTCCGGGATAGCACCCCCGACTCGATGCGTCGCCACGCCGATCGGTTGAGTCATCCCCTGTAACGCCAGTTCCGCCACCACCTTGCTTTTGGACTTGCAAAGGATGATGCCGATGGTGGGCTGATCGTCCGGGTGCCTCAGCGTAGCGTTGACCGCTGCCACATAGAAATTCATCTTGCCAGAAAACTCTGGCTGAAACTCCACCATCTTGAGGTCAATCACCACAAAGCAGCGCAGCCGAAAATGGTAGAACAGCAAATCTAGCCGAAACTCCTGCCCATCGATCTCGATCGGATACTGGCTGCCAACAAACGAGAAGCCGCTACCCAACTCCAGCAGAAAGTCTCGGATGCGATCCACCAACCCCCGCTCCAGGTCACGCTCCTGGGCTTCCTTGCCGAGGGTCAAGAAGTCGAAGTTGTAAGGATCTTTGAGGAGCTGCTGCGCCAGATCGGACTGGGGCTGCGGGAGTGTTCTGGAGAAGTTGGTCACTGCCTCGCCTTGGCGCTCATACAGTTTGCTCTCAATCTGCATCTCCAAGACTGCACGGCTCCAGCCATGTTCAATGGTCTGTTGAATGTACCAGGTGCGTTGTTCTGGAGGCTTCACCCGATCCAGTAGGACACAGTTGTGTCGCCAGGGAATTTGTCCACCAAGCTGGTGGACAAATGCTTCTTCTGGATAAGCCTCGGCAAAAGCCCTCATATAGAGCAGATTCGTGCGGGAAAACCCTTTGATGTCTGGAAACTCGCGCTTGAGATCCTTCGCCAGTTGCTCGATCACCTTGGCACCCCAGCCTTCTTCCTGCTGCCGTTGCAGAATCTCTCTGCCAATCTGCCAGTACATCAGCACAAGCTCCCGGTTCACCGCCAGGGACGCTCTTACCTGAGCAGTGCGGATTCGGGTTTTGAGGGCATTGAGGAAGGCGTTATAGCGATCGAGGTCGGGAAAAAGGGGGGCAGTCACGGTTGCAATCCTGGTCAGTTAATCAAGGTTGGGAGCCAAAACCTATTGGGTCAGAAAGCGCTGCATCATCGACTTTGCCCGCTTCTGGTTAGCAATCTGCTGGCGCTGCTCGTTCTTTGCGGTTGCCTCTGCCAGCACCTCTAGCACGATATTGGGATGCCCTTCGCAGTATTCAAACATTGCCTCAATCAGCGCCTCACGGCAAATCCCGTTCTCTCTGCACAAATTTTGCAGGCGATCGCTCACTCCCTGCTCCAATCTCAGCGTCGTTTGCTTTGTCTTAAGAGGTTCCTCGGCTTCTATGAAAGGCTCCCCGACTTCCACAGGTTCAGATACCTGTAAGACTGGAGGTTCAGATTTCTTTTGTTGTAGATTTCCAGATGTCGAGATATCTGGACTTATAGAAGTAGAGACAACAGGCGTTAAAGATGCGTCCCGATTGGGGACAGTTGGGCGATTTCTAGTCTTTAGCCGTTCCAGCGCGTCACTCATTCGCCAGAGCCTCCACAATCTTTTCAAAGGGATACTGCAAGTCTCCCTGTTCCATGTCTGAGAGCAGCCTTCCTTGACGAATGGCGCTTTTGAATTTCTCAGACTCGCGGATAGAGGGCAGAATCGGGATGTCCCCGGCAAACTCCTTCATGGCCTCAATGTTCTGCCGACCTTCAAGGGTCTGGGTGTTGCCCACCCAGCGATCGCGAAACGGGACAACGCCCAAGACCTTGCCGTTAAATGCCATCAAGCTGGACTGCTCTTGCAGAAAATCCAGTGTGTCGATCAGACTGTTCATTCCCTTAACGTTCGCTTCTACAGGAATCAGCACGTAATCCGAAGCGCCTACCGCAGTTAAGCAAATCTGGGAGCGAGAGGGTTGTACATCAATCAGCACATAGTCAAAAAGTTGTGCAACCGCTTTCAGTCGCAGCTTCAGGATGAATGCGCCAGTCCCACTGCTGCTGAGGAAATCGGAGACCTTAAACAACCCTCGATCGGCAGGAATCAGGAACAGGTTGTCGTAATCTGTGGCGTAGATGCCATCTTCAGGGCTAACCTGCCCTGTCAAAACCTCAAACAGACTGGGCTGATTGGGTTGCACCTCATGGTTGAGGTAGAAGGTTAGATTCGCTTGTGGATCAGAGTCGATCGCCAATACCTTCTTGCCCTGTCGGGCTAACAGCAGTGCGGTGAAGAAGATCGTCGTAGTCTTCCCCTGACCACCAGAGAGCGAAATGCATGAGCAAGTTTTCACAGCAGAATTTCAACTCAATTGAATTAAGCATATTGGGATGTGCAATTATTTTCTAGATATCTGGATACCTTTAATTACAGATATCTAAAAGTGTAGATATCCACAATAATGAATCCGAAAAGCGATTATTCATATAAACCATACAAATTTCCACACAAAGTATTTTAACTTCCAGATATCTAGATATCCAGATACCTATGTTTATTGAATAAAACATTTATTGAATAAATAAGACTGACAGAGGCTGCAAACCTGAGATAGTCACCCCAGATATCCAGAAGTGTAGACATCTGGAAGCGCGTTGCACAGA
>JBDNCP010000084.1:0-21343 GCA_046719575.1 Cyanobacteriota bacterium | reverse complement strand
CTGCTGCAAGCCATTCCGTTGGCGGGCGCGGTCTACAAAACCCTGAAGCAACTGTTGGAAACGCTGCTGCGTGACACCAACGACAAGTTTCGGCGGGTGGTGCTGGTGGAATATCCCCGGCGCGGCGTGTGGGCGATCGCCTTTGTCACCAGCACGTTCACTGCCGATATCGCCGCCCCCCTGTCGGGCAAGATGCTGAGCCTGTTCATTCCCACCACGCCCAACCCAACGACGGGCTGGTACGCGGTCGTGCCCGAAACCGAAGTCATTAACCTGGCGATGTCCGTAGAGGATGCTTTTAAGGTGGTCGTCTCCGGCGGCATCGTCGGCCCCAACCTGGCCAGTGCGCTGCCCGCCGGTGGTCTGCCGCCCGGAAACCCTTCTACGGGAACCCTTGCACCGAGCGGACTGAACCCTGCTAACGTAGGAACGGTCAGCTATGGCGATCGCCCCGCTGCGGCCAAGGACACTCGCTCGCTAGATTTAGTCCTAGATGAACCGTCGATCGAGCCGCCATTTGAAAACGCCCCCTCCGAAGTCAAGCGTCAGTCTATGCCGCTACCATCTGACCCGGTTTGAGCGTTTCAGCCAGCCCCGCATCCGCAGTCATCCGAATTTTTCTCCCGAATTTTTGAAGGATTGAGAACCCGACATGCAAGCTCGACGCATTGCGCGAGAACTGGCGCTGCTGAGTCTGAGCCAGCTTCCCTCCAAACCCGAAAAACTGGAGGCTCAACAGCTTCAGTCTATCGTTCTAGCCGCTGTGCGGACGCTGACGGGCGAAGTCCACGACTTGCTGGAAACCGCCGCCGCTGAGGTCGAGCGGGGGAGCGATCGCCTGTTGGCCAGCGAAACCAAGGCCCAAGACCTAGACAGCGCCCGCGTTATGGTGAAAGAAGCACTGGAACTGGCTCAGGCAGCAATCAACCGAATTGGCACTGCCGTCGAACTGCCGGAAATGTTGCAACTCGCTAACCATCAGGAGGTACGCGACTACACCCTGGCACTCCTGCAAACCGTCAGCATCCGCCGTGCCGAAATCGACCGAATTATTTCCGCTGCGATGGTAGACTGGCAACTTCATCGACTGCCCCAAATCGACCGTGACCTTCTGCGGCTGGCTGTGGCGGAGTTTCAATACATGGGCATTCCTGACAAAGTGGCGATTAACGAAGCCGTCGAGTTGGCCAAACGCTATAGCGACGACGACGGGCATCGCTTTATCAACGGGGTGCTACGGCGGGTGGTCGAGCAACCCGAAGAGAAATCCAAAGAGAAATCCGAAGAGAAATCCGAAACATCCTGAGATCCTCCGGCTTCCTCGCTGTCGGGCGTTCTGAGCCGTCTCTACCAATCCGTTATCTGTCTTTGCTCTTCGCCAGGAAAGACGCAAGCACTATAAGCTAGATGAAGCGGAAATCTGGATGCAGCGGCTCCAGCCCCTCTTGGGCGTTTGCTCCGGTTCCAGAGCAATATCCCTAACCCCTGACCTTCCCTATGTCGTCGTTTAACTGGTTCAACCGTCAATACGAAAACCAGCCCCCTGAGGCAGAGCCAGAGTCCCAGCGAGACGCTGCCAAGGTGTCAGAGTCGAAAGCGCCTGCCGATGCAGCGACGGGCGAAGCGGCGATCGCCCAGGACTATCTCGCTTGGGCTAAGTCTGCTTACAAAAATATTCAAAAGCGTCAGCAGGAAGCCGCCGAGCCGACCACGCCTGAAATCGCCACAGAACCCGCCACAGAACCTGTGACAACGGCTGAGGCTGTGCCAGGGGCGATCGCCAAATCAGATACCCCTGCCAAAGGCACACCCTCGGACACCTCTGAAGCGCGAGTGCCCGATGAACTGACGACACAAGCCGAGCCAAAAACCCCACCAGAAACGGCTGTGGCTCCACTTCCCTTTTGGGCACAGGCCGAGGCCGAACGGCAGGCCCGCCTGGAGCAACTCAAGGTAGAAGCAGCGAAAGAAGAAGCGGTGGAAGCCGAAAAATTGGCGACGGCATCGGCCGTCCCAGCAGACTCAATCCTAGAGCCAGATTTACCCCTAGATGAAAGTTTCCTGTGGTCAGCTCAGGTGTTGGCTTCGCAGGGCCGCCGAGCCGACCAAGTAGACCTAGAGGAAATTACTTGGCTGAAGCGACTACGCCAGGGCCTCGACAAGACACGGCGCAGCTTGGTAAACCAACTGCGGGCGATTGTGGGCCAGGGCCCGCTCAATCAAGACGCGGTGCTAGAGATCGAGTCGCTGCTGCTCCAGGCGGATGTGGGTGTAGAAGCGACGGATCTGATCATCGAACGCTTGCAGCACAAGCTGCGTCAGGAAGCCCTGCCGCCCGAAGCGGCGATCGCCTACCTCAAACAAATCCTGCGGGAGATGCTTGACAACCCAGGCGGCAAGCCCATCGACCCGACCTTTGCCCCGGAGAAGGGCAGGCTCAACATCTGGTTGATGACGGGCGTGAACGGAGCAGGCAAAACCACAACCATTGGCAAAATCGCCCACATCGCCCAAAAATCGGGCTACAAAACCCTGATTGGCGCGGCGGACACCTTCCGAGCGGCGGCTGTGCAGCAGGTCAAAGTCTGGGGCGATCGCAGCAATGTAGAAGTCATCGCCAACCCCGGCAAGAATACTGACCCCGCAGCCGTTGTGTTCGATGCGATCACCGCTGCCCAGGCGCGGGGCACAGAACTTCTGCTGATCGATACAGCGGGACGACTGCAAAACAAGAAAAACCTGATGGACGAACTCGCCAAAGTTCGCCGCATCATCGACAAAAAAGCGCCAGATGCCCACATCGAGTCGCTGCTGGTGCTGGACTCCACCCTGGGGCAAAACGGTCTACGTCAGGCAGAAGTTTTCTCGGAAGCTGCCCAACTGAGCGGGGTCGTGTTGACCAAGCTAGACGGCACGGCCAAAGGCGGCATCGCGCTGGCCGTCGTGCAGCAGCTAGGGCTACCCATCCGATTCATTGGCGCAGGCGAAGGCATCGAAGATTTGCGTCCCTTCTCTAGCTACGAATTTGTGGAAGCACTGTTGAGCGGCTAGCCTGGATTGGTCTGGACTTTACTCTCTTAGTCTGGGATGTAAACCCAATTTCCCCCCAAAGCCTGACTCATGACCCCTCAGCCCTCAGCCTCCGAGGAAGCGCACTTGTTATCCCGCATTGCCCAGCAGGATCAGTCTGCGCTATCGACCCTATATGACCGCTATGCGCGAGTGCTATATTCCCTGGCATTTCGGATTTTGGGGTCTGTCGAAGAAGCAGAGGAAATTGTGCTGGATGTGTTTAGCCAGGTGTGGAAACTGGCGGAGCGCTATGATCCCCAGCGCGGCCGAGTAGACGCATGGCTGTTCATGCTCACCCGTAGCCGGTCGCTCGACCGACTGCGATCGCTCCAGCGAATTAACAAAGCCGTCGAGTCTTCTACCGAAGCTGCAAAAACAGTCCCGCAAACACAGATCTCAGACCCGACAGCGGACGTATTAATCAATGAACGGCGCGATCGCGTCTTGGCAGCAATGCAGCGCTTGCCTACAGAACAGCGTGAGGTAATTGAGCTAGCTTACTATCAAGGGCTGACTCATGTAGAAATCGCAGCTAAAACAGGAAAATCTTTGGGAACCGTGAAAACGCGCATCCGCCTAGGTTTGAACAAGCTCCGACAGGCGCTTGACGCGCTCGACTGGCTAGAGTGATGGGCCTATATGTCTATATAAAGTCCACAACTCAACAAGCGCATATGCAAAGCGCAAGTGCAGAAAGGCGCTGGGGAGGTTATCGGATAAGCATTGGAAAACTGGTTTGGTGGCTTCAGACTGCCTCCCAAATCCACGAGCTAGGATGAAGAAATGACGACAGCAGTAACTATGGATCACGACCCGTGCCTGTGTGACCTGACCGCGCTATATGCCCTGGGTCTGCTCGACGAGGCAGGGCTTCAGCAAATCAACGACTATCTAGAAGAATGTCCAGAACTGGCTACCGAAATGGCCGAACTGGAAGAAACCGTGGCAACGCTGCCCTACAGTTTGGAACTGATGTCGCCTGCTGCTGACCTGAAGGATCGACTATTTCAACGTATTCATCAAGAAGCAGGTCAGCCCGTTAGCCTAGTCCCGTCTGAATCGGCTCCTCCGCCCGTCATCGAATCCCCTGTATCCTTTTCGTTCCGCCAGATGCGAGAGGCGGTCGCAGCAGCACGGGTGCTGATGCGCCAGTTTTCTAGCGGCAACCGACTGACGGTGCGCGGCCGTGACCTTGACTGGCAGCCCTATCGGGTTCCCGGCGTTTCGGTCGCGCCGCTCTACGTGGATCTGGCAAAGCGAGAAGTAACCGCGCTGCTCAAGGCAGAACCGGGCGCAGTCTATCCGATTCATCGCCATGCGGCTCCTGAAGAGATTTATATGCTCGATGGCGATTTGAGGATTGACGGCGAGGTATATGGCGCAGGGGACTATATCCGCTCTAGCCAGGGAACCGTGCATGAGCCATCTGCAACGGTAGGCGGCTGTATGTTTTTGGTGCGGACTTCGCTAGACGATGAGTATTTCCAGCTTCAACTGCGCTAGGGATCAAATTCGCTAGGCAACGGATGTCCAAGCGCTGATTCTCCCAACCCACGACTTCTGCTGCATCACCTGTGCCCCAGCTTCAGCGACTTACCATTGCGCCTGCTCAAATCTGTGGTTCTGATATCCGGCTTACGCCAGAGCAGCAGCATTACTTGTGGCGGGTGTTGCGGCTGCAAGGGGGCGATCGCCTCTTGGCAATGGACGGTCGGGGGCACTGCTGGCTGGTCGCCGTCGAGCCGCCCGACCAGATGCAAATTTTGGAGGAACACATCCCGATTGCAGCTACAGAACTGCCGCGCTCTGTGACGCTGCTAATGGCGATTCCCAAAGGACAGGGAATGGATGATATTGTCCGCCAGACAACGGAACTGGGCGTAGCGCAGATTGTGCCGATTTTGAGCGATCGCACGCTGCTTAACCCCAGCCCCCAAAAGCTCGACCGCTGGCGACGCATTGCCCAAGAGGCCGCTGAGCAGTCCGAACGGCAGTTTGTGCCAGCGATCTTCGATCCTCAGCCCTGGAGCAATGCGCTAAACGCCTGGAACGCAGAAACTTGCGACGCTTATCTATGCGAAGCCAGGGGCGATCGCCCTCATTTGCTCAGCACCCTCCTGGCAGTGCGTGGAGCATCGCCATCGACAAAACCGATGGCGATCGCCATTGGCCCAGAGGGCGGCTGGACAGAGGCAGAAATCGACGGGGCGATCGCAGCAGGCTATCAAGTCGTGTCGCTGGGTCGGCGCATATTGCGAACGATTACCGCACCCGTGGCCGCGCTCTCGATCATCGCAGCAGCCCTAGAGCAAGACACTCCCTAGCACTAATTAAACCTCTTGCATGAATGCTGCTTTGAGGGCGTGAATCGTAGCGCAGTGCCGCCGCGCCACGATTCACGCAAGAAGTCTATTCTAGGGCTTACGCAGTTAGACAATTTCTCGCGGGTGCAGCCCGCGAGAAATTGTCCGACATCCAAAAAATTCATCGCAGGTGCGTAAGTCCTGTATTCCTTAAGAAAGCTAACCAAGAAGGCTAACGCAAAAGCTGCCGTTGAACCTGTCAACAGCAGCTTCCAATCTATCCAAGCATTATTCGACCCAGAATTAGACAACCCAGAATTAGGCAAAGACTAGCGCTAGCCCTGAGGCCTAACCTGCCGCGCCATATCGAGAAACGGATTGAGGCTCGGGCCAGGGCGACGACGACCACTCCGGCTACTGCTCAGCAAAACAAAATTTGGCGCAAAGGTTTGGTCAGATGCGGGTGCAGCTTCGGGCATAGACTTTGGAGCCGAAGCCGCCGCAGCAGCCGGAGTCGCAGGAGCCTTGCCATTCGTCGTAACATCCGTTGCAGGAGGCGCAACCGTAGCCACAGCAGCCGCGGGCGCAGGGGCAGTAGCGGGCGCTTCGGGCTTCGTGGGGGCAGCCGCAGCCACCGGAGCCGCAGGAGTATCATTATTAGAAGGCTCTGCCTCTAGAAAATATTCTGAGGACTTGCCCAAGCCTAGCAGCTTAGCCAACCCACCCAAAAACGAGAACAGTCCCCCAAGTAGTTTCTTAATTAAACCCATTGTTGCGATCGCTCCAAGAAATGCGTCTGTGTGTTCAATGCGTCTATGTGTTCGCAAAAGCTTTTGTGGTCAAGAAAACGCAGGAGAATCCCCAAGTTTTCTCGCTCGTCATCTAATTTCTTTTGGCTGAAAGTGCTGCTCCGGTCGCTTAGCTTATCAGCTTTGAGTAAAAGTACTTAGAGCTTGGTCTGGAAGTCAGACTGAGCAAGATTTCAGCTAACCCCTATTATCCCTGTCAAGGGACATCCAGAGATGCGTTGTTGGCGAAGTTGATCAAAAAATTTTTAGACTCGCTGACCTCGCAACAGCGACCCAGTTTCTTTCTAGGTCTGGAACTGATCCGCTAGACTAACCCGCTGCCACCAGCGATTCAGCGGATAATACAGCACCGGGGCCCAAAGGCTACTCAGAATGGCGGAGCAGAGGGCAATTTGCTGGTGATAGTTCCAAATTTCTGAAAGCGTACGCGAGGAAAGGCGATCGGGCACCCTCAGGTCTTGAAGCATGAATTGAAACGCTGTCACGGTTTCGGCGATGACCGCCATGCCAAACACAATCAGCGCCACTGAAATAAAATCTTCCTGGATATAGCGCTGCTTTTGAATGAGTGCCGTGAGAATGCCCACCAGCGCCAGACTCAGCGTGTGCGTCGGGCTGGATGCCGTCATGCCGTCTTGCAGCAACCCCAATGTAATTCCAGCGATCGCACCCTGCCAGGGCGATCGCTTAATGCTCCAGGCCACAACCCAGATCAGCAGCCAGTTTGGTCCCACACCCAGCAGTTCCATGCCCACAAACCGGGTCGGCAAAATCAGCAAACAGACCAAAACCGAGCCGGCCGTCACCAGTGCATTCAGCGCCTGCCTCAAATACGGACTCAGGAGCAGCAAATCATTCATAGCCAGCAAATCATTCATAGCAATCAGGCATAATCCTCAGGGCAATGCGGGGTCTGGCGCAGGTGGCAGCGGAGGTGGCGGTTCAGTGGCAGCGGGCTTGGGGTTGGGCGCAACCAGCACCCAGTCTAGTGTGCTAATAGGAGCTGATAGCTCGATAATCGCCTCTGGGGCCGGGCTTTTACTAAAGTCGATTGACTCAACGCGCCCTACGGGCAGCCCCGGTGGAAATAATTGGCTAAACGACGACGTAGAGACGACATCCCCCGGTTTCACATCCGGCACCTTTTCAAAAAACTCCATCACCGCTCGGTTGCCCGACTGCCCTCGCATATAGCCCATAAACCGAGAGCGGCTGACCGTAACACCAATCCGACTGGTAGGATCGCTCACCAACAGTACACGACTTGTATTCGCCGTCACTTGCACCACTCGCCCCACCAGTCCGCCAGTTCCCGAAACAATAGAGCCAACTTCCACGCCGTCGCGTCGCCCTCGTCCTAAGGTCACCTGCTGCCACCAGTGGTCGGCGCTCCGCCCAATGATAGGGGCCGCAATACCCGGCTGGGGCTGTGTTGCATTGTAGTTCAATAGCTCCTGGAGTCGGCGATTTTGGCTTTCTAGCTCAATCAAACGCTGCTGCAACTCTTGCACCTGGGCATGATCCAGAATTTCGGCGCGAGTTGGGCCCTTAGCCTGAAACGGAGCGCTCATCGCTCGATATAGCTCCAGCACAAATGCGCCTTGGCTCTGTCTAACTAGCCATGCAACACTGAGAGCCAGCACTGCCAGCCCTAGCCGCAACCCGTTTTTTCCCCACCACCGACGCAGTACATACATGAATCACGCTCAACCCTCATCGCCAGCGCTTCAGACGAGTCTCCCTATACATTCTGGAAATTCTGATCCGGAATGCTAAGATTCTGATCCTGCGATACAGATTCCAGCCTAAGCCCTGACGGAAGCTCAGAATACTCATCCAGAACTTCAGTTCAGGACTCCTGTTCAGCCAATCTGTGAAGCATGTGCCCTCACCTTATTGCCTACAGACTGCGGATGTAGATATAAACTACATGCTGCGGGAGTGACCGCTAAAGACGCGCTCAAGCTGTTTGAAGTTCTCTAGCACGCGCCCAGTGCCCAGCACCACGCAGCTTAGCGGGTCAGCCGCGACGTGAACCACAATCCCCGTTTCGTGGCTGATCAGTGTATCTAGCCCCCGCAGTAGCGCTCCGCCCCCTGCCAGCATAATCCCTCGGTCGATGATGTCTGCCGCCAGTTCAGGAGGGGTGCGCTCTAGCGTTCGCTTGACCGCTTCGATGATGACCGACAGAGGTTCAGCCATGGCTTCGCGAATCTCTGGCGCTTTCACTGAAACGGTGCGAGGTAGCCCCGACAGCAAGTGCAGCCCGCGCACATCCATGATGATGTCGTCGTGGTTGTCTGTTGGATAGGCAGAGCCGACGGTAATTTTGATTTCTTCTGCGGTGCGTTCCCCAATTACCAGGTTGTGAACCTTTTTCATGTATTGGGAAATGGCCTCGCTTAGCTCGTCGCCAGCCACCCGCACCGATTCGCTTAGCACTGTGCCCTGCAAGCTCAGCACCGCGACCTCGGTGGTGCCGCCGCCGATGTCGATGATCATGTTGCCCGTCGGTTCCGCGACAGGCAGACCTGCCCCAATCGCCGCTGCTACGGGTTCATCAATCAGATAAACATCACGGGCCCCCGCCTGGGATGCTGCTTCCATCACAGCCCGACGCTCAACGCCCGTCACGCCACTGGGGATACCAATCACAATGCGGGGGGAAACCAGCGTCCGACCTTCATGAACACGGCGGATGAAGTGCTTGAGCATAAGCTCAGCCGTGTCAAAGTCTGCAATTACTCCATCACGCAGGGGACGCAGGGCCATGACGTTTCCGGGTGTCCGTCCCAGCATCTTCTTGGCATCTTCGCCAACGGCTAGGGGTACTTTCTCGTTCTGATCGATGGCTACTACGGATGGCTCTTGAAGCACAATGCCCCGACCCGAAACATAGACCAGGGTGTTTGCTGTGCCCAGGTCGATACCCATGTCGCGTGACAACGAGAAGCGTTTAAAGAGTCCCACTAGCTAACAAGCTCCTAGTTACAAAAACAGTACTGCGCTGACTCAAATGCCCTGATAACGGTAAAGCCTTTGACTGGCATCTGACTAAAGATTCTTAGATAGAAGACAACGCTCAGGTGATGACAATGCTCAGGGTTAAGTTTGTGGATGGTCTGCGATGATTTGAACCTCCCTCTTGGGGATTTTCTTTGCTTCGAAAAGCGGTTTTGCTGTTGATGCTGCCCAGATTTGCTGCGTCTTAAGCTCACGCTATGTCTTAAGCTCACCCTCTCTGCTTTGGGATACCAAGTTGGATGCCTGTCAGTTTTAAGTTTGATGCCTGCAAATGTTCAGTGTCTCCAAACTCAGTGTCTCCAGACTCAGTGCCTCCAAGATGATGTCTTCAACCTAGGGGTCTCCAATCTGAATGTCTCTAAACACTATCTCAGAGTTCCAACCAAGGCTCCTCAGAGATTACTTTTAAAGATGTAGGGGAGATTAGGCACGGTGCAGCAACTCCGCCGATGGGATTGTATTACGATTTTTGTCAACCGTCTAGTCGGAATAGGGAAACGGTGCTGATCGGGTTTGGTTTATTTGCTTGGTTTATTTGAACGCACAAGGGCGATCGCCCTTGCAGTCCAACCGCTAACATCCCGCCGCAATCGGCCCGTTGCAATCGGCTAGCTCGATTTTGTTATCAGACCCTAACGGACTGTACCCCGCCACAATACCGCAAAATGGACCCCTGTGGCGCAAGATACTTGCAGATTGCTACTTGCAGATTGCCGGAGGATGAATGGGATGTGGGCGATCGCCAACTGCGCGATCGCCCACTAAGGCGATTTGAGGTTTTTCCAGCGCTTGCTAAAGCGAAAAAATCTGATTGACGGGCAAAAAAATCTGATTGACGGGCAAAACTCCTGCAAGCTTGATCTGCGCGTAGTGGTTTGACAGGGCCAAGTCGATGTGACAGTCCAGGGTTCGACTGCGCTCACCCCTTAACTATTGCGTGCTGAGCGCAGTCGAAGCACCAATCCATTATCTAAGTCCTGCCGGTAAGTCCTGCCAGACCAGTAGATTGGGTTGGCGTTCAGCGTAACCCAACCGAATCTAAGCTGGTACTGGGTTTGACATTGCTCAACCTAGCTTAGGCAAAAAGATTGGTCAGTCAACCAAGCGAAAAGCCTGAGCAGAATCGTACGGCAGCAGAATCGTACGGCAATTGAGGGGACGACAGCTTCAAAAGCTGGTTAATCCTGCTAGAATTAGGACAGATATACTAGATTGAGATGATATGCAATTCTAATCGTTCCTGTCAGCTTTTATAGAAATTGAGTAGGTAAACCAAATTAAAACCGGATTCCAAACCCTGCGTTACTCGATGAAGGGGCGGCATAGGACTCTAGTTTGTATGTTTTTTGTGTCCATCTACTTAGTTTTAGGAATGAGCTTTAGATAAGGGTTAATCAACTCAATTTTTTGTGTATCTGGCTGGGTTTCCGTTTTCAAATTTCAAAATTCTGACTCGGTTTGGGGAAATTTCCGATGAGCTTGAATGTCGTTACTCTGGTGGGTCGAGCGGGTCGTGATCCGGATGTAAAGTATTTTGAGTCGGGCAGCGTGGTCTGTAAGTTTACGCTGGCCGTGAATCGCCGCACTCGTAATAGCGACGAGCCAGACTGGTTCAACCTGGAGATGTGGGGCAAGACGGCTGAGGTAGCTGCGAATTACGTCCGCAAAGGCAGTCTAATTGGGGTTACAGGTTCGCTGAAGTTTGAATATTGGAAGGATCGCAATACTGGGGCTGATCGCTCTGCGCCTGTGATTCGGGTTGACCGGATGGAGTTGCTGGGGTCTAAGCGAGATACTGAAGCGGCGGCGGCCTCTGGCGGCTATGCCGACGATGAGTTCTAGAGAGGAGGGCTGGAGTTTTGTCGGGGAGCGATCGCCCGTTTGACGAACGCTAGCTGATTCTCCGCTCGTTTCACGCAGGACTTTACCAAAAGTTCGGCGTATTCTCAAGTTCGCTTCAGCTTCTTCACAAAAAGGTTCCTGAAGAACTCAGGACTACCTTAGTTGATCTTCAGCCAGAACCCCCAAGATATGAGTCATCCCGGAAGGGTCTCCAAAGCCTTGCCAGTGGCGGGCCGGAACCTTCCACGAATTGGCTGACATCTAGGAGGTTCACGATGAAACGGATTGTTCTCATGGCGCTGTTTGCGCTGGTGCTGTTCACAGCCGTCGCCCCAGCAGCGTTTGCTCGGAGAGGAACCAGCACTTGCCCTTTGAACGGAACTCGCTGTGTTGGATCGGGTGGCGGTGGCGACTAGGCTTGGGCGATCGCACAGTTGCAATGTAGTTGCAATGTAAACGAGAAAAACCCCTGGCAGAAACTAGAATTTTGCCAGGGGTTTTGATGAGATCTGATGAACCTGGCAAGTCTGGTCAGCTTTTAGGCCTCAAGGATGCTGCGGACAGCGATTTCAGCCGTTTCTACTGCGCCATTCATATAGCCCTGAGACTCCAGAGAGCAGTGTTCTCCCGCAAACCAGAGATTGCCCACGCGCTCAATTTCGGCTCCAGCGATCGCCGTCCACTGGCCCGGCCTGTAGCACGAATAGGACCCCAGGGCGTGGGGTTCTGCGGCCCAGATGGCTCGGAGCGATCGCCCCTCCTGCACGCTGGCAATCCCCGGAAAAATTTGATCTAGATCAGCGGTGAGCGCTTTGGCCTGAGCAGCAGGGCTGTCGGCCGCCAGCAGCAAGCCCTGTCGCCCGGCCCGCAGGTCGGTCACCCAAGCGCTTGGTCCAGCCGAGTAGCGGGCGCTTTCCCAGGTGTTCTGAAAGTCTAGGTCGGTGTAGACGCTGATGGTGGAGCCGTAGCGGGTGCGCCAGATGCGTTCTTTGAAGGGCACGGCCAGTTTGCTGCTGGTGCCATAGCCCAACTCGGCGATCGCCTTTTGTTTCACAGGCGGCAAATCTACGGCCAGTTCCACCTGCCGCAGCACCGAAAAGGGCACGGTCAGCAGCACTTTCTCGTAGCTGCGCTCAATGCTCTGGCCGTCTTGTCGCAGGCTGACGCGATAGCGGCCATCTGGGGCTGTGCGAATCGATTCCAAAGACGTGTTAAGGGCGATCGCCCCCTTCAGCCGTTTTGCCAGCGCCTCTGGAATGGACTGGTTGCCGCCCACTACATGCCAGCGCTCGTCACTGTCGCCATAGGTACTCCACTGCCCCACTTCTGCCCCAATCAGGTAGAGCATGTTCAAACAAGACAGATCTTCTGCGTCTCGCCCAAATTCGGTGATGTAGGCGACCCGCACCAGTTGGTTGATCACCGGGTCGATCTCTGCCGTATCCAAATACTCTGCCAAAGACAGGCGATCGAGTTTGGCCGCATGGTCATTGTGCTGGCGATAGGTAATCCCTCGCCCCATTGCCAGCAGGTCTTGCGTAATTCGCCTGGCCAGGGGTGCAAACTGCTCCACGACCGACTCATGGCTGACCTTCTGCCCCTGGAAATACAGCACTTCCGGCTCCAGACCTGCATCCGCTGCCCGCAGGTCAGACAGTTCCAGCCCCAACTCTGCTGCCAAAGCGCGGACATGGGTGTGGCGCGTGTCGATAAATTCGCCGCCCAACTCCACCATTCCCGGCAGCCCGTTGGGATTTCGCACGCTCCGCAGCCGACCGCCAATGCGAGAACTCGCTTCGACAAGCTCGAACGACACACCCGCCTGCTGGAGCCGATAGGCCGCCGTTAATCCAGCCACCCCAGCGCCCACAATCAGCACGGGCGATTGGTTGGCGCTGGAGCGATCGCCCTGCCCAAACGCCAGCCCAGACGCACGAGGGCGATCGCTCCCTACCGAGTCGTGTATCCCCAGCCCCCCCAGCCCCAGCGTGCCACCCAGCACCGCGCCTGCCTGCAACACGCGCCGCCGCGACAGGCGTGCATCTAGCCATCCCGCCGCTTCGGGCAGGGGCATTTGCGTTTGTTCAGACCATTGCGAAATTCGATAGGCTCGACGAAAAAGCGTAATGAATCGACTTCTAGACATACAAAACCAGAAACATGACAGACCGGGAACCCAGCCCTGGTTCAAAGACAGGACATTATCCAGGATTGGCAGTGGAGCCGTCGGACTCGTTCCACCCTTTGCCATCCGAGAATCCCCAATCGCCACGCTAGCGCTTTTTTTAGCGAACGGGTATAAACCCGGTGGGCGATCGCCTCTTCACAACACGCCCAAATTCAGCCGCGCAAGCCGCACTAGCAGCACCCGCCTAATCAGACACAATCCCGCCTTGGGGCGCAGCCTGATTATCGGGCTGGGTGTTGTTGAAATAGGCTTCCAAAACCTGCTTCACCATCGGCGCAGCCACCTTGCCACCACCGCCTTCGGAGGAGTTTTCGATAAACGCCACCACCACAATCTCCGGATTATCTAGCGGAGCATAGCCGCCATACCAAGCGTGGGATTTTCGCGGCGGGTCTTCGGCAGTGCCCGTCTTGCCCGCATTGGGCGGTAGGCTGGGCGTGTTCATGACCTTACCCGTGCCGCTGCTCACCACTCGCCGCAGACCGTCTTGCAAAATTCTCAGCGTCGTCGGACTCAGCCCAATCGGGGTTCGCCAGGAGCGGCTCGCTTCCTGGTCTTTGAGCAAGTGAGGACGCACCAAATCGCCGCCATTCGCGGGTACGGCAAACATCACTGCCACCTGGAGCGGCGAAGCCTGCATATAGCCCTGACCAATAGACATATTAATGGTGTCGCCGATAAACCACTCCTCATCCAGGTTTTCGCGCTTCCAGTCAGGATCGGGCACCAACCCCGCCGATTCTTCGGCCGCCAGTTCAATGCCTGTTTTCCGACCAAAGCCGTAGCGCCGCGTCCACTCAATCAGCGGCTCGTGGCCCATGCCCATCGCGGTTTGATAGAAAAAGGTGTCGCTGCTCCAAGCCATAGCTCCGCGAAAGTCCAGCGGGCCAAAGCCTGCATTATTCCAATCCCAAAACTTGATGCCACCTACTTCGATGTAGGGGCGTGTACCGAGGACAGTGCTAGGGGAATAGCGCCCCGACTCGATCGCCGCAGTTGTAGTGACAATCTTAAAGGTGCTGGCAGGTGGATAGCCCTGGAGCGCCCGATTGACAAACGGGTAGGACTTGCTCTGAAGCTCCTGCCATTGGGCATCGGTAATGTGGGTAGAGAAAAGATTGGGGTCAAACGCAGGACGGCTGACAAGCGCCAGTACGGCTCCATTGCGCGGATCGAGGGCGACGATTGCCCCTTTGCGATCGCCCAGCACGGTTTCTGCCGCCTTTTGCAAATCCAGATCCAGCGTTAGCGTCACGGTATTGCCCGCCCGTGCCGACTTTTCGCCCAACACCCGCAGCACATGGCCCATGCCATCAACCTCGACCTGCTGCCCGCCCCACTGTCCCCGGAGTTGCCGCTCGAAGGCCGCTTCCACGCCCATCTGCCCGACCACATCCCCCAGGCGATAGCCTTCAGAGCGCCGCCGTTCGAGGTCTTCGTCCGACATTTCGCCCGTATAACCCAGAACATGGGCCGCCAAGTCCCCGTGGGGATAGTAGCGCACCGCCTCTGCCTGTACCTGCACCCCCGGCATCTGCTGGCTAAACTCGGCCAGCGCCGTCACCTGAGCCGGACTGATGCCACGAGCAATGCGGAGCAACTCCGGAGAGCTATAGCCCGCCTGATCCAGCCGTTTTTGAATATTCTCTTCGGGAATATTGAGGATTGTGGACAGCCGCTTCACGATGGGCCGCCAGTCTGCCTGACGATTGGCAATGGGCCAAAGAAACACCGCATAGGAAAGGCGGCTCCCTGCCAGCGTCCGTCCTTTGCGGTCGAGGATGCGCCCCCGCTCTGGCTGTCGTGGAATCAGCCGCACGCGGTTGTCGTCTGCCAGTTGCCGATTGTATTGCCCCTCCACCAGTTGCAGGTAGGCCAGGCGAGTGCCGATGCCTCCTAGCAGGGCCACTGTGACGGTAAGCATCACTACCAACGACTGGTAGGATTTGCCCACGGTGCGTCCAGCCTGTTGCCGCACAGTTGGCGGATTTTGCGTCAGCGTCATAGATAGAAACGCGCCCTCTGACAGAACCTTTGAAGCCCAGGATAGGTTACAGAAACCTTAAGGATTAATAAATCAATTCAAGTAGTTTACCGCCATTGATCCCAGGATTGATCCGCGATATGGTCAGACCCATCTTCAGCTCAATGCTGCTATGGTCAATGCTGTTATGGGCGATCGCCCCATCTTCTTTACCCAGCAGATGCAGCACCGAACTCACGTAGCCGAAATCGCCAAACGGTATATCAAACAACCATTGATTACCCCGGCTTCTTTGAAGATGGAGGACAAAGCCGACCTGAGTTAGCTTGATTGCAACTCCTAGACCCCATCTTGAAGACAAGACTCGGCAACTAGGCTGCTAGAGCGGCTTGGCAAAAGAGCTGGATAAAGACTAGGGCGATAGGCGTATTCTGATTTCGGGTAAGCTCTTATGAGGATGCTTGAAAAGTCCTACCCTGAGTGAGTTTGGCGCCCAAAGTCGCCACTACGAGCGTAGAAACACCGAGAAACCGCTCTAGTTTTTTGAGGTGCTTCGAGGTTTGTAGTGAGGGTTTTAACCCTCTTTTTCATGTCTTCATGTCAAGCACCCTATTAGCATTAAGCGCCTAATATCCGTGAGACAAGGGTCAAAAGTTCATTACCCGCATTGGGAAACGCTCAAGCCTTTAGGCGTTCTCATATCGAGCGTTTCAAGTTTGAAAAGTTCTACGAGTCTACAGGCTCCATCTCTTAAGATCTAAGATTATTGACAACTCATCAGCGCAAACCCTCGATTGCCTCTTGAATCGCCTCCAAAGACCTAAGCGCCAGAGCTTCAACCCTGAGCCTTGACTGCTACCTCGTTTTATCAAAATTTTGACGAATTTCTACAGGGAATTTGCCACATGGCACAGACCATCACCCCAAATCAGTCCACAGTAGAAACCGAGACGCAATACGATGTCGAACTCCGCAAGGTCTTCAAAGTCTTTGACGGCTACACGGCAGTTCGCGGTATCGACCTGAACGTGCGGCAGGGCGAGTTTTTCAGTATTCTCGGCCCTTCCGGCTGTGGTAAAACCACGACGCTGCGCCTGGTTGCAGGGTTCGACGAACCGACCGCGGGCGAGGTGTTGCTTCAGGGCAGATCAATGGTGGGTGTGCCGCCCTATCGCCGTCCGGTCAATACGGTATTTCAAAGCTACGCGCTGTTTGGGCACATGACGGTGTGGGACAACGTTGCGTTTGGGCTGCGGCTGAAAAATAAGAGCAAGGGAGAGGTTCAGAAGGCAGTTGGAGAAGCGCTGCAACTGGTCAAAATGGAATCCTTTGCCCGACGCTATCCGGCTCAGCTTTCTGGTGGGCAGCAGCAGCGAGTGGCGCTGGCGCGGGCCCTGGCGAACCAGCCAACGGTGGTACTGCTCGACGAGCCTTTGGGAGCGCTGGATTTGAAGCTGCGGAAAGAAATGCAGGTAGAGCTTTCAACACTGCACCGTGAACTGGGCGTGACGTTCATCATGGTGACTCACGATCAGGAAGAAGCCCTCAGCCTGTCGGATCGGATTGCTGTGATGAATGAGGGACGGGTCGAACAAATTGGCACGCCCAGCGAAATTTACGAGTTTCCCGCCACGCCCTTTGTAGCCGATTTTATTGGCGAAACGAATCTATTCCAAGGGTATATAGCGGCAGCAGACCCAACGCTGATGAAGGTAGAAACCGAGCGCGGTCTTCAGATGGTGGTGAAGCCGACAGAGGCTTGCCCTGGTGTGGCAGCGGAGCCTGTTGTGGTCAGCATTCGCCCCGAAAAGGTGCGGCTGTCGTTGGAGCATCCTGGTAGCGAAATGAACTGTTTTGAAGGACGACTCCGGCACACTATGTACTTGGGCACACACGTCCACTATGTGGTTGATTTGCCGACAGGGGATATGGTGACGGTCATGCGCCCAAACCGCCCAGAGTCGATGCCCCAACTGGATACGCCTGTGTATGTCTCTTGGTCGGCAGCAGATGCCTTGCCGCTTGTCAATCAGCCGGGAACCTGAAGACTGAACCCTAAAGCTCGGAGCTTCAAGCCTGAACCCTAGGGACAGAAGCCTACAGCCAAGTCCGAAGGCGTTGGGAGTCAAGATTTGATAAACCCTTGAGAATTCCTACCCTCCCTCAATAAGGGGGTGGTTCTCCATGGATGGACACCAGCGCAGTTTTAGGAGATTTGCTATGCCTCCCTACCGATTTTCTGGCCGTTCTAAGTCTGAATCCTTTCCAGAACGGAGTCCTATTGGTGGGCGATCGCCCCGTTATTCGCCCTACCGCGCCAGCCGCCGTCGCTTTTTGCAGCTTTCGAGCGCAGCTTTCTCTGGCGTGCTATTGAGCAACTGCGCCCGCAATATTGGCACCACAGGCAGTTCTGCTGCTACAGACTCCTCCGTTGCCTCACCGCCCAACAGCGGAGACAACACCCTCCATGTCTACACTTGGTCGGCCTATATTGATGAAGACTTGCTGAAGGGCTTCGAGCAAAGCACTGGAATTAAGGTGATTGCCGACATCTATGATTCCAACGAGACCATGCTGGCGCGAATGCAGGCCGGCGGCGGCAATCAGTACAGCATCGTTTATCCTTCCGATTACATGGTTGAAATCATGGTCGAGGAAGACATGCTGCTCGAAATCGACCAAGATCGCGTTCCTGGCTATGCTGATCTGCTAGATCAGTGGCAAGATCCCCCCTACGACCCCGGCAATCAACACAGCGTGCCTTATACCTGGGGTACTACAGGTCTGGTCTACAACACGGAACTGGTGAAAAAGCCCATTACTGACTGGTCAGACCTGTGGGAGCGAAAGTCTGAGCTATCCCGCAGGATGACGCTGCTCAATGACGTGCGCGAGGTGATGGGCATGGCGCTCAAGATGCTGGGCTTTTCTAACAGCACTCAAGACCCAAAAGAAATTGAAGCTGCCTACCGAAAGCTGCAAGAACTCAAACCCGCAATCAATTCCTTCACAACCGATGGCTGGCGGGATCAGATGGCAGTCGGCGATCTGGCCGTAGCCCATGCCTACTCGGTAGACGGCATTGACATCGTGCTGGAAAATCCGCAGTTGGAATATGTTGTACCAGCCAGCGGCGCAACGGTTTGGACAGACACCATTGCGATTCCAAAAACTGCCCCTAACGTCGATGCGGCCTACAAATGGATTGAATATTCGGTGGAGCCGCAGACGGCAGCCAAGAATCTGGGTCGCCTGAAGCTACCCACGCCCAATCAAAAAACGCTGACGCTGTTGCCAAAGGACTTGGTGGAAAACCCAGATCTCTTCCCGCCCGAAGAAGTTTTGGCAAAATGTGAGGTTCTTGCCAATGTGGGCGAAGCGGTCGATATTTATGATCGGTATTGGACTCAGTTGACCAGCGCTTAATCTCGTTTAGGGCTTACGCAGTTGGACTAATTTCTCGCGGGCTGCGCCCGCGAGAAATAGTCCGAAATCCAAAAAATTCATCGCATGTGCGTAAGTCCTGCTCGTTTTTGGGCGATCGCCCGCGATTCTTTTACATTTTTACAATGGCAACCTCCGCTCCGCTCTCCCCGACTCCAGAGGTCGAACCCCAGCGCCCCGCCAGCAAAGGGCTGAAGCAGCGACTCATGGGCTTGATTCAGCCCTTTGTCTTGCTAGGGCCGCCAGGGCTTTGGCTACTGCTGCTGCTGGTCGTGCCGACGCTGATGATCCTGGAGCTGAGTCTGATTCCAGGATTTCGCCCTGGTAGCCAGCCTGCGCCCTACGGTCTGGGCAACTATGCCAAGATTTTTGAACTGATAGACGGTCAGGCGATTTACCTGTGGGTGATTGGGCGATCGGTATTTTTTGCGATCGCCAGTACGCTCCTTTGCCTGTTGCTGGGGTTTCCCGTCGCCTATTGGATTGCGGTCATGGCTCCCGCCCGCTGGCGCAACCTCCTGCTGGTTAGCTTTGTGCTACCACTGTGGACTTCTTCTCTACTCCGCTCCTACGCCTGGATCACCATCCTGCGTCCGACGGGCGTGCTGAACTCACTGCTCAGCACTCTGCGTTTGCCAACGCTGGATATTCTGAACACTCAGACCGCCGTGATGATTGGGCTAGCTTACAACTTCCTGCCCTACATGGTGCTGATTCTCTATGCTTCGCTGGAGCGGCTCGACAAGCGCCTCTTGGAAGCCGCAGCCGATCTGGGTGCAACGCCCCAGCAGGGCTTTTGGAAGGTCACCGTGCCTCAAACGCTTCCGGGCATTGCCGCTGCTTGCCTGCTGGTGTTTATTACTAGCCTGGGGGATTTTGTGGTTCCCGAACTGCTGGGCGGCGCGTCCAGTATGACCATGGCCCGCTTGATTTATAACCAGTTTCTCGGCGCAACCCGCAACTGGGGCTTTGGCTCTGCCCTCAGCATGGTGCTGATTGGCGCGATGGGGCTAGGTATTGTGCTGCTGCTGAAATATGGCGATCGCAAACTAGAGAATTATTAGGGATCAGGGGTTAAGGGTTAGGGGTTAGGAGTCACCCCGTCCCTCCCCCCACCCCACCACCACCCAACTACTCCCTCACCCATGACCGCTACCCTTGACCTGCCCAAAACCACCGCCAAACGTCGCCTCTCCTGGCAGTTTCTCTTTACGCTGGTGATGTTCGCGTTTATGTACATCCCGGTGCTGGTGCTGGCGTTTTTTAGCTTCAACGCCTCGCCCTTTAGTGCAGGCTGGAGCGGCTTCTCGTTGCAGTGGTATCAGCGCATGTTCAGCGACACGCGGATTTTGTCGGCGCTGATGGATAGCCTCTCAGTGGCGCTGCTGGCGGTGGGCATTGCGGCGGTGCTAGGCACCTTGATGGCGGTGGGGCTGGCTCGCTACACCTTTCCCGGCAAGCAGCTATATCAGGGGATTTCCTACCTGCCGCTGATTATTCCTGACATTGCGATCGCCGTTGCAACGCTGGTGTTTCTGGCTTCCCTGGCAATTCCCCTCAGCCTGTGGACGGTGGTTGCTGCACATATTGTCTTTTGCCTTGCCTACATTGCGGTGGTTGTCTCGACACGGCTTACGGGCATGAATCCGCACCTAGAAGAAGCGGCTCTGGATTTGGGCGCAACCCCGTTTCAAGCCTTTATCAAAGTGCTACTCCCTCAGTTGATGCCTGCGATCATCTCAGGCTGTCTGCTGGCGTTTGTGTTAAGTATGGATGACTTGCTGATTTCTAGCTTCACGGCAGGCGGTGGCACGACGACTCTGCCGATGGAGATTTTTAGCCGAGTTCGCACAGGGGTCAAGCCCGATATCAATGCGCTGAGCGTGGTGTTGATTTTGGCATCGGGAATGCTGGCTTTTGCGGCAGAGCTGATCCGCTACCGTAGTGAGCAGCAGCGTTTAGACGACTAGCTTATTAGCCTAACAAAGATTAACAAAGCTTAACAATTGGCTTGGCAGAGGGAGAGCTTTTAGGGCGATCGCCATTGAACCTCTCGCATGAATGCTGTTTTGAGGGCGTGAATCGTAGCATGGCGGCACCGGGCCACGATTCGCTCAAGAAGTCTATTAAAAGCCGCTAAAAAGTGCTGCTAAAAATTGCCACTAAAAAAACTGGCCGCGACAAAGCTGGCTGCGACTACTTCACAGCCAGCTTCAAAGCCAAATTTCGAGTTTGGCTTACGTTTAAGAAAACCTGCGTTGCTAATCAAGCAGTGCCTTGGCGCGGCTCACCACATTCTCGACCGTAAAGCCAAACTTCTCCATGCAAACGCTGCCAGGAGCCGATGCGCCAAAGGTGTCAATGCCAAGAATATCACCCTCGCTGCCTGAATACTTGTGCCAGCCGAAGGTAGTGCCTGCTTCGACAATTAGGCGCTTGGTAACCGACTTAGGCAATACCAACTCCTTGTAGGCTGCGTCCTGCGCTTCAAACAATTCGGTAGACGGCATGGAAACCACACGCACTTTCTTGCCTTCGGCTGCAAGCTGCTCGGCTGCCTTGACGCAGAGATTCACCTCTGAACCCGTGCCAATCAAGATCAGGTCGGGCGTGCCATCGCACTCAACCACCGTGTAGCCGCCCTTGGCTACACCCTCGATAGAGCTACCCGCTAGGT
>JBDNCP010000083.1:0-21439 GCA_046719575.1 Cyanobacteriota bacterium | reverse complement strand
AATTCCCTAGCTTTTACAAAGCCTTCAGATTTCTGAGAAAAGTGTGCGACTTTTGACTTTTCTCAAAAACTATCCGGATTTTCCATATCCGGATAGTTAAGAGGATGTTTGAAAAGTTCTACTGTTTGTAGCAAAGCGTGCAAGATCCCCCCTAGCCCCCCTTAAAAAGGGGGGAAACAGCCTTAAATTCCCCCTTTTTTAAGGGGGATTTGGGGGGATCTCTGAGTGCTTAACATTAGAGGCAATGCCTTTTCAAACACCCTCTAAACGTTAAAAATCGAAGTAAATATAGGGTGGACTTTCGTTGGGGGCTAGCAGCCAAGCCGCAAAGAGGCAGAGGGGAACCAGCAGCAGCTTAACCGGCCAGTTGAGCCGCAGCTTGAGCCAGCGGTTGAAGGCGTAGACCAGCGTCATTCCGCCGAATAGTGCCAACAGCAGTAGCGATAGATGGAGGCGATCGCTCTGAAACGTCTCAACGTAAATCTTTTGGGCAAACTGGATGTCGGCGGGGTGGCCCCACAGCCGCCGCACCACCAGCAGCGAGTCTTGCAGGTTCGGCAGCCGGAAGAAGATCCAGGCAAACAAGACAGAAACCTGCGTCAGCGCCCAGCCCAGCAGCGCTCCCGGTGCGCTTTTCCAGATGGACTTGAGCCAGCCCCACCGATCGCTCAGCGCGTCCGTCAGGCGATGCACCACCAAAAACAGCCCGTGCAGCGCCCCCCAGACAATAAAGCCCCAGCCTGCATCGTGCCACAATCCCGCGATGATCATCACCACCATCAGGTTGAGGCAAGTTCGCACCAAGCCCTGGCGGGAACCCCCCAGGGGGAAATAGAGATAGTTGCGGAGCCAGTCGCCCAGCGTCATGTGCCAGCGCCGCCAAAAGTCGGCAATGCTGGCGCTGAAGTAGGGAAAGTTGAAATTTTGCGGCAGGGTGATGCCCAGCAGCGCGGAAAGTCCCCGCGCCACGTCCACGTAGCCGCTGAAGTCGAAGTAAAGCTGGAACCCGTAGGCGGCGATCGCCAGCCACAGGTCGCCGCTGCCCGCCCGCGCCAGATTATCAAAGCTAAGGTTGACCAGTGTCGCCAGATGGTCGGCAATCAGCAGCTTTTTCACCGCACCGCAGGCAATCAGCCACAGACCCTCGGCAACCTGGGGCGTGGTCAGCGACGGCTGCGCCTGAAACTGAGCCGCCAGCGGGTGAAACCGGGTAATCGGGCCCGACAGCAGCTTGGGGAAATATAGCTTGTAGGCTGAAAACTTGAGCCAGTCGAAGGTGGCAGGCGCACCGCGATACACATCCACCAAGTAGGCAATACATTCAAAGCAGAAATAGCTAATGCCCAGAGGCGCAATCAGCGTTTGCCCAATCGTGGCTGCTCCCGTCGCCATCGCGGGCAGCTTGAGCCAGTTGCCCAACGCTGTCCCAAAAAATGGAATGTACTTAAACCCCAGCAGCAGCAGCACATTCAGTCCAATGCCAATAATCAGTAGCCGCAGCCGCCGACGGTTCCAGTCGTGTTGGGCAAACTGCCAGTTTTCGTTCTCGATCCGCCAGTCGATGGGCGCACTCAGCCCGATGCCGATGCGATAGGTGATGATCATCATCACCAGCAGCAGCGGCACATATTGAAATTGCAGCGAACTGTAGAACACCAGGCTGGCCGCCAGCAGCACCCACAGCTTGAGCGATCGCCCTGGCGCTGACCAATACAGCCCCAACACGCTGAGGAAAAACAGCCCAAACAGGATCGAGAGCAGAGTCATGGCGAGGAATCAGGTTTCAGGGGTCAGGTTTCAGGCAGTTTGACGAAAACTGACAGGCTGGGACGCTTATGGGACACCTATGGGGCGCTTATGGGACGCTTATGGGACGCTTATGGGACACTTCCGAGACACCTAACTTTATCTCAGGTTTGCGGGATTAGATTCAGTATTAGATTCAGTTTTTGGAGGATCGCCCCCACATCTAGCGTTTGAGGTGATTAAGTCGCCGCCGCAATGTCCATCAGCGTCACTTCCCACACCAGGCGCGGCTGCACATAGCCCAGCAGGTGGCGACGGGCGGTTTCCAGACGTTCGAGGTGAGCGGCGGGCTGCTGCGATCGCCAATAGACCTGCTGCAAATAGCCCACCAGCCAGAGTTGCGCTTCTAGGTCGAGGTTTTGGTCAATCTTGCGGGCGAGTTCTAGCGCGGCGCGGAGGGTGGTTGGAACCTGGATCGCGTCTTGCAGCAAATCGGGCGGCACGGTCTGGAGTTGCTGCCACTGGGCGATCGCCTCGCCGGGGCTGCCCTGGGCCAGCGCCAAAATCTCAGGATGCTGCAAAATTTCGCCGTGCCCCAATCGCTGCAACACCTGTGCCAGATCTGCGGCACTGAGGCGGCGAAAGGGAATCCGCTGACAGCGCGACACCAGCGTCGGCAGCAGCGACTCCACACTGGGCGCGATCAGAATCAGCGTGGCTCGGCCGGGTTCCTCCAGCGTTTTCAGCAGGCCGTTGGCGGCGGACTCCGCCATCGTGTGGGCATCGTCCAGCACGACCACGGCGCGGGGGGCTTCTAGCGGTGGACGGCTGAGGAAGGTAGCGATCTCCCGAATTTGCTCTAGGCGAATCTGCGGGGGCGATCGCCGTTTTACCCCTTGTTCGGCCGCCTCCGCCGCCGATAGCCGCTTGCCCTGGTGCAAATAGGTCGGCTCTACCCAGAGAAAATCAGGATGGTTGCGCTGGGCGATGCGCTGCTGACGAGCGGGCGAAAACGGCTCCTGGGGATCGCGTGCCAGCAGCCGCTCAGCAAAGCCCAGGGCCGCCAGACTGCGCCCCACCCCCGCCGTCCCCACAAATAAATAGCCCGGTGCAATGCGATCGCGCTGGAGGGCGCTTTGCAATAGCTCGATGGCCTGCGGCTGGCCGACCAGCCCCGCGAATGTCTCTACTGCACCAGTGGAACCAGTTAGGGGCTGTACCATTGGGCGATCGCCTCTTGCAAAATCTGCTGCACGTCCTGAAACACCTCATCGGCGCGGCGGTTCGCGTCTACCCGCCGAATCCGCTGGGGGTGCGCCGCCGCCAGGTCGCAAAATCCCTGCCGCACCCGCTGATGAAATTCCACCTGATTTTGCTCCATGCGGTCGGCACTGCCCCGCCGCTGGGCCCGACTCAGCCCGGTGGCAACGTCCACATCCAGCCACAGCGTCAGGTCTGGCACTAGTCCGCCCGTGGCGATCTGGTTAAGTTGATGAATCAGCGCCAAATCCAGCCCGCGCCCATAGCCTTGATAGGCAACGGTGGAATCGGTAAAACGATCGCACAGCACCAGCGCCCCCCGCTGCAATGCGGGTCGCAGAACTCCTTCTACATGCTGCGCCCGATCCGCCGCAAACAACAATAACTCTGCTCGATCTTGCGTTGGCTCCGCCATATCGGAATGCAGCAGCAATTGCCGAATCTGCCGCCCCAACTCCGTGCCCCCCGGCTCCCGCGTTTTCACTACTGTAAAGAGGCTTCCATCAAACTGATCTACTAGCCAATCATGCGATCGCCCCAGTTGGGTGGTTTTGCCACTGCCTTCACCTCCTTCAAATACGATGAGCATCCCTTTGTTAGGCAGAGGAAGGGGCTGGAATTTCAGCAAATCTAGTGAATTTTGCATTGAATCAGGGATGTTTTCAGCCAAAACTGGATATGGGTAGCGGAAATTGCAATCAGAGATAAAAAATTGCTGAATTCTATACGGCAGAATCGTTTTGTCTAGAAATGGACATGGTAGAATGCGCCAATAATTCGTTATGTTAATTTCTTTATCAATCGCCGCTCTTTGGTACGACCTGCGGCTCATTGCACTTGGCATAGGCACATCCGGCGCGGGTGCTTAATGTTCTGGATTGTCCGGTAAAGTTTAGCGCTCTGCAAGTTCCGCTATTAGGTTGCTGCTGTCATTTGACGGTCAGCCTAATGAGTTTGCTATCATTTTTTAATTGCACTTGCGTGTCCGAGGTAGCTATGGCTCGCTACACCCAGTTATTCACGATTGCAACGCCCCTCGATCGCTTCCGGCATTTGCTGGAGGACGTACTCCAGTCCTGCAACTGCACGGTGATTTACGATGGGGATGATTACATGGTTGCCCGTGAAAGACCGGGTGGCGTGACCTATGCCCAACTCGTCACGGTGGAAGTGCTGATCGACAAAACGGCGATCGCCGCCCCTGAGGACGAGGTTCGCATGAATGTGGTAGTCAAAAACGAAGAACTGCCGCTGAAAAGCGATAATCACTGCTGGCGGATGTTTAGTCTGGTAAATCGGGCCGTTGCCGAGAATAACCACTGGAATCTGCTGAGCAGCACAATGGGGTAGGTTTGGCAACGATTCTGCGAGATCTTAGCTATCGCCATCAGTGGCTCTACGATGGCGTTTCTCGTCTAGCAGCTTTGGCGGTAGGCGGCGAGGGCCAGTTTCGGCAGCTTGCGTTAGCAGGGCTGACTTTTGATAGCAATACACAGGTTTTAGATCTTTGTTGTGGCAGCGGACAGACGACTCGATTTCTCGTTGAGCGGTTTCCACAGTTTCCCAATGAAGATGCCCTGCCCGTTATAGGACTGGATGCTTCTCCCCGGTCGATTCGTCGCGCCCAGCAGAATGTCCCTCAGGCAACCTTTATAGAAGCCTGGGCAGAAGACATGCCCTTTCCCGATGCCCAGTTCGACCTCGTTCATACCAGCGCGGCTCTGCACGAAATGCAGCCCGACCAACTCCGGCAAATTCTCAAAGAGAGCTATCGCGTCCTGAAACCCGGTGGCATCTTTGCCGCTATTGACGTGCATAAGCCGACCAATCCGCTCTACAAGCCGGGTCTGGCCCTCTTCTTCTGGCTGTTTGAAACTGAAACCGCCTGGCAGTTGATTGAAACCGATCTGGCTGGGTTGCTCTCGGCGGTCGGCTTTCAAACCGTGACTCAGACGCTTTATGCAGGGGGGAGTTTGCAGGTTTTGCGGGGTGTGAAGGGGTGAGGGAGGGAGAGAAGGGGAGAGGGGGAGAGAGACGGAAAAACGAAAAACGAAGAACGAAAAACGAAAACGGAGTCTCTTCCTTCTTCGTTCTTCCCTCTTTGTTCTTCGCTCTTCCTTTACCCCACGACTCCTGGCCGCTGACCCCTCGCCCCCAATCCCTAAAACATGACCTACGACGACTGGTTTCAACAAATTTCCGATCTCGTCATGTGCCATTCGCCAAGTGGGGTGGAGGGCGAGATCGATGCATATTTACTGGAGCAATTTCGGGCGCTGGGGCTAGAGGCGTGGCTGGATGAGGCGGGCAATGCGATCGCCCGGATTCCAGGACGAGATTCCGCGGCATTCTCTGACAATGGGGCGCGTCCTGGCATTGCAATTACTGGCCACAAGGACGAAATCGGCGGCATCGTAAAGTCCATCGGCGAGGCGGGGCGCGTGCAGGTGCGGCGGCTGGGCGGCGCATTTCCCTGGGTGTATGGGGAGGGTGTGGTGGATTTGCTGGGCGATCGCACCACGTTGAGCGGCATCCTCAGCTTTGGGTCGCGCCATGTCTCGCACGAGTCGCCCCAAAAGGCACAGCAAGAAGACCAGCCCCTGCGCTGGGAAGATGCCTGGGTCGAAACCAAATGCAGCTTGCAAGAATTGGACGCAGCGGGCGTTCGTCCGGGCACGCGCATGGTCGTGGGCAAGCACCGCAAGCGCCCCTTCCGCCTGGGCGACTTTATCGCCAGCTACACGCTCGACAACAAAGCCTCGCTCGCCATTTTGCTAGAGCTAGCCAGGGTTCTAAAAGAACCCGCTCTAGACACTTATCTCGTCGCATCTGCCAAAGAAGAAGTCGGCGCAGTGGGGGCACTCTACTTCAGCCGCAATCGCTCGCTGACCGCCCTGATTGCCCTGGAGATTTGCCCGCTGTCGTCGGAATATCCCATTTCCGATGGCGAAGCGCCCGTGCTGCTGTCGCAAGATGGCTACGGTCTCTATGACGAAGGGCTAAATCACGAATTGCGCCAGGCCGCAGCGCAGGCGGGCATTCCGCTCCAGCTTGCCGCCATCAGCGGCTTTGGCAGCGACGCTTCCATCGCCATGAAGATGGGTCATGCTGCCCGTGCTGCCTGCCTCAGCTTTCCTACCCAAAATACGCATGGCTATGAGATTGCTCACCTGGGGGCGATCGCCAATTGCGTTCCCGTTTTGAAAGCCTACTGCGAAACAGACTGGAAATAGCCCACGCAATTTCAGGAAACCGTTCTAAAAGCCCATGACACAACCCCCAGAATCCCAGGCTATGCCTGTTTCCCCAGAGCCAGACGCAGCAATCCCTCCAGCGCCCAAATTAGCGCCCAAATTAGCGCCCAAATTAGCGCCAAAATTAGCGCCAAAATTTCAGATCTGGCACTGGCTCAAAAGGCTGCGTGGCGGGCTGATATTTGGAATTGGCTATATGCTGTCGCCGCTCTCCTGGTGGAATGACTTGGTATTTAACCTGCCTGTGGCATACGGGTTTGGGTATGTGGTCAGCCGCCTTAATCCAGAGACGCTGGTGCCCTGCACCATTGCCGGATACTGGCTTTCCAACGTGCTGGGCATTTTGATGATGCAGTGGGGCGTGGTGGATGTGGTTCAAAATCAGCCCCAACCGCGCCAACTCAAACGAGAGCTATTGACGAGCCTTGCTACCTCCACGGCATACACCGTGGTAATTCTGGTGCTGGTGCGGTTCAATGTGCTGCAACTGCCGGAGCTAATCGCCGAGGATGGGTCGATTAACCTGAAGCCGCTGCTAAACTGGCTGGGTTCGAGTGTCTAACGAAATGGATGCGGAGCCTCTACTGGCATAGCGTCGGCATGGAGTCAGGCAGGTTCTATCGTTTGAGAGAGCGAATCCACCGATGGCATCATCCGCTTGCATGAGGGCAGTTTCGCTAGCCAGTGACATCGTAGAAGTAGGGGTGTATTACTTCGACTTTTACGGCCTCTGTTACTGTCTCTCGTCTGGGGAGGTCACTCATGACCCGCAACAAGCAAAATCTCAAGCGTCAGCTATGGCTGGCGATCGCCCTCCTCTCCACGCCATTGCTCATCGCAACCCCTGCACGGGCCGAAAACCCTGATCACGTCTGGCAATTGCTGTCTACTGGAGCCTGCGCCCGCTGCGACTTGCGCGGGGCTGACCTGCAAGGGGCCCATCTCATTGGAGCAGACCTGCGCGAAGCAAACCTGCAAGGGGCAAACCTGCAAGATGCGAATCTGGAAGGCGCGGATTTAGAAGGGGCAAACCTGACAGCCGCTAACTTGACCGATGCATTTGCTACCAACGCCAGCTTTATCGAGGCCAACCTCACCCACGCAAACCTGACCAACGCGACGGTCTTTCATGCACAAACGACTGGCGCAACGCTGCGCGGCATCAACTTGGCGGGCGCAGAAACCGCAGGCAGCAATCTAAGCGTCGGCAGCGATTAACAGCAACTAATTTAGCAACTAATCTCGATTCTCGATTTGGGTTTGCGATTTTTGCGATTTTGGTTTGCCCGTCAAGCGTCTGCAAGGCTTCCAGCAATTTCATCTGTAGCTCCGCTCAAGAGAATTGCTAGAAGCCTCTGGTTTCACTGCAAAACCCTGACTCAGCACCAAAACGGCTCAGCACCCAAGCGGCTCAGCGCAAAAATTGAATCACCCAAACCTATCGCCTCAGCACCGATGTCACAATCACCGTCAGCGTTGCTGAGGCGATCAGTGTAAAGGCAAGCTGCACCACCCACTGCGTTGCCCGCTGATAGTCATTAAAGCGATCGTTAAAGCGCTCTTGCTCGTTATCTAATTTGAAAAAACCTTTTGACACCTCTTCAACATCCGTCGAAAGCGTGTCAACTCGCGTGGAGAGCGTGTCAACTCGCGTGGAGAGCGTGTCAACTTGGGTCGAGAGCGTATCAACTCGCGTGGAGAGCGTATCAACCTGGGTCGAGAGCGTATCAACTCGCGCAGAGATCTTGTCAAATTGCGTAGACAGCCCGATCACCCCGGTCGAAAGCTGCCCTAGCTGGCTCAAGACCTGCTGCTCGAAACTGCTGCTGTTTTCCGAGTTGTCTGGGTTAGTCGTCATGCCACTATCCTACCAAGCTCCCTTGCCCGGTGAGGGCATTCGAGTGATTGAGAACCAGAGTTTGCAAAAACTCCCAAAAATATCCTGAAGCAAAAGCGGATATGACGCTAGATATGGGATGATCGTGATTTACTTACGCTACGGGTTGTTTTATAAGGAGCTATCCTCCAAAGGACTAGGCAAGTGGCAATGATTAAGAACGACACCTGGATTAAGGAACAGGCAGCAGCCGGAATGATCAAACCCTTCGAGCCAAAACTCGTGCGATCGCTCGACGGGTTTCCGGTCATCTCCTATGGCCTCAGCAGCTTTGGCTACGACGTGCGGCTGTCGCCCGTGGAGTTTCGCATTTTCCGCCATGTGCCCGGAACTGTGGTCGATCCCAAGCATTTCAACCCCGCCAATCTAGAAAGCACCGAACTGCACAAAGACGAGTCGGGTCAATATTTCGTGCTGCCAGCCCACAGCTACGGGCTGGGCGTGGCGCTAGAGCGGCTGGAAGTGCCCGACTACATCACTGTTATCTGCATGGGCAAAAGCACCTACGCCCGCTGCGGCATCATCGCCAACATCACGCCCGCCGAAGCCTCCTGGCGCGGCCACCTGACGCTAGAATTTTCTAACTCCTCTAGCGCCGACTGTCGGATCTATGCCAACGAGGGCGTGGTGCAGCTTCTCTTCCTAGAAGGAGAACCCTGCGCTGTGAGTTATGAGACTCGCCAGGGAAAATACCAGGATCAGTCTGAGGTGGTGACGCTGGCACGAGTATAGGTTCCTGCTCTGCTCGGTCTGCGTGTTGCTTTTTTAACTGCTTTTTTAACACTTTCTGCCAAGATTTGTCAGGAAACTCCACCGCCAGGGCTGAAGTCTATGAGAGTCCACGTGCAAGTCTTAAGTGAGTAGACACAACCGCAGAGTCGTGTTGAGCGTCGCTGTAACGGTCTGCCAAGGGTTTGATCCGTTGCGCTGGCGCTGACCTACCCGGCCAATGGGGATATCCGTCTGGGGAAATCCGTCTACTGCTCTGTAAGTTTGCCAGATCCATTTGCAAGATCCAGTCGAGAGACGCAGCGTTTCAGGAATCAGGGCTACGCCTTTGCCATCTGTATCTCATGAACGATCGAGCAGTCTAGTAACCCAGTCGAGGAGATTATGAGAATTATGCTGAAACGATTTGAAAGGGCGGGTGTGGTGTTGGCGGCGGTGTTGGTTTTGGGCGGTGGCTCTTGGGTGACTACGACTCGCCCTGCCGCTGCACAGGTGCTATTCGAGGAACAAGGCACCCTGGCCCCGATGCAGGATGAATACACCTTTGCGGGCAAGGCGGGTGACACGGTGACGATTTCCATGACCAGCACCGACTTTGACACGTTTTTGGTGTTGCAGTCGCCCACTGGACAAGAAATCGCTAGCAACGATGACTATGCCCGCAGCCTAAATTCGACCATTGTGATTACGCTGCCCAGCAACGGGACGTATAAGGTGCTGGCTCGCTCCTTTTCGGGGCAGGGCGGCAACTATTTGGTGACGGTGCGCCCAGCCACGCCTTACGACCAGGCCTATGCTCGCGCCACCGAAGTCTATCGCACAGGCGATATGAATGCGGCGCTGACGGCGTTTAATGAGGCGATTCGCCTGGATTCTAGCCGTCCCGAAGCCTACCTCGATCGGGGGGATGTGCATTACGTCCAGGGCAACCTGAACGGCACGCGGGCAGACTATCAACGGGCGATCGCCCTCTACGAGCAGCAGGGCAATAGCGACATGGCTCAGATGCTCCGCGAACAGCTAAACTACCTGAACGAGGCTCCCCCCCAGTAGGGGCTTGTTCATCTCAATCGGTCTCTATTCAACCAGTCTCCATTCAGTCGATCTCTATTCATCTCTATTCAATCGATCTCAATCAGTTTTCTGAGATTTTGGATGACTTCTTGCGGGCACAGCTTGCGAGAAGTCATTCAGTTTCACCCGTCCTGACTCTAGTAAAGCGCCTGAATCCACTCCCACTCTTGCGCCAAACCGTCTTTGAGCGAGACTTGGGGCGCGTAGCCAAGTAGGCGTTTCGCCTTAGACACGTCGGCGGCAGTGTGGCGGGCATCTCCGGCGGCGCTGCCGACATGCTTGCGGCGCAATGGTTTTCCAGTGATTTGGTCGATCGTGTCTAGTACGTCAGTCAGCACGACTCGGCTGCCGCCACCGATATTGAAGGTTTCACCAATGGCAGCTTCCACGCTGGCAGCCGCTAGATTAGCGGCGATCGCATCGCTGACAAACGTAAAATCCCGCGTCTGTTGCCCATCGCCGTAGATTGAAATCTCGCCGTCTTCTAGCACCGCTTTGAAGAACTTGTGAAACGCCATGTCGCTGCGCTGGCGCGGTCCGTAGACTGTGAAGTAGCGCAAAATGCTAACGGGCACATTGAAATTTTGATAATAAAGCTGACAGAGATGCTCGCCCGCCAGTTTGGTAATGCCATAGGGCGAAACAGGCTGTGGGCAAAGGGTTTCGGCGGTTGGCAGCGTTTCTGCATTGCCGTAGATCGACGAAGAAGAAGCAAACACCAGTCGCTTTAGGCTGGGTGCATGTTTGGCAGCCTCCAGCAAAACCTGCGTGGCGTTGACATTGCGCTCGGTATACAGGCGAAACCCCTCGCCCCAGCTTGCCCGCACGCCGGCCTGCGCTGCTTGGTGAAACACAATGTCCACGCCTTCAAGCAGCATTCTCCAGTTCAGTGTTTGAATGTCGGCTTCGATCAGGTGAAAGCTTGGGTGTTGCTCAGCTATGGCAATATTCTTTCGCTTGAGTGCTGGGTCGTAGTAGTCGTTAAACTCGTCTATACCAATGACGCGATCGCCCCGATTTAGCAGTGCTTCCGTCAAGTGCGACCCAATGAATCCCGCTGCCCCAGTCACCACACACGTTGCCATACCTGCTGCCCACTCCTCTCGAACGCTTGCTGTGCCAACCCTGTGCTGCCGCGTAATACGCAATGCGCTTTTCGGCAAATCAAGATTCTACACCCCAGCTAGAGGCATGGAAAGGGCGCAATGTGACGGTTTTCCTGCGACGGTTTTCCTGCGACGGTTTTCCTGCGACGGCTTTTCCTAACTCACAGTTCAGACTCATTCTGGCGGACGGTTTAGCAATGCCTCAAATTCTTGCTGCATGGCCCGCACGTCGGCAATCCTAGCCACCAGCACGTTTTCTCGACCCGCATCTTCGAGCCGCTGTCGCCAGTGGCGCACCTGTTCGCCGTTGTTTAGCCAAAAGTTCACCACGCTGTCTACCACTGCATCCAGGTTCCAGCCTCGTTTTGGCGGCACCGTTTCCACAGATTCTAGAAATGCATCCAGCGTGCAGCGATAGGCTCCTAAATACTCTGCGCCCCGGTAGGCGGGAGTGCTGTGCTGGTGGTTAAAAAACGACAGAATGGGCGAAATGCCTACCAGTTCAAACGAGTAGCTCATAGCTAAATCTCACCGATTGCTTGATTTCAGGACTTATTTTTTCAGGACTTATTTTTTCAGGACTTTTTTCAGGACTTATAGATCAGGCACAATTAGGCGCATTCTTGGGCGCGTTTGTAAAAAAGTGAATGCAAAAAAGTGAATGCAGAAAAGTGATGCAAACCATACAATCGCGAAAGGAAACGTAGAAAAAGATTCAGAGACAACCCCGTAAGCAGCTTCAGGAAAAAGCGCGATCGCCCGAATGGTATGGGGTGTAACTGTTTGAAACTCTCGTTAACAACATCTTAAGCATGGAATTTTAATGGCTCTATCCGAGGATCGGAAGGCCCCTGCGGAGCAGATTCACAAAACTTTGAAGTCCGGGGGCGCAGCCGAGAATCCCAATGGAAATGCCACTGAGAACACGATTGGACGATGACCTGCTCAGAAGGGCCAATGTCTGTTGCATTAGAGATATTCTGCAAGCCAATTTTCAGGGGCCCGCTATGCCTCAAATGGAATTGGGTAATCTCAGCACAGTACGGTCAGCCGATTGGGTAACGAATGAGCTAGAATCGTTACGGCTTCTTTACACGGAATCTGATGCTTCGACAAGCAAGAATTTCTTAAGAGGCAATTTAAGCGGCGATCGCCCTGATACTAAGTCCGGAATGTTCATCTCAGAACATTCAGTCCAGAGTATTCAGTCCAAAGCTGCTCCGGCAGTTTTCATCCGGTTCTTGCGCCGATGGCTGCCCCGACCGAAGGATTTCGACATCCCGCCCGCGACTCTTGGCCAAAGTGTCCAGGGAGCGCTGGCACTGCCAGGTTTCGATCCACCCTATCCACGCATTATTCACTTTCAACCGGGACTTCTCCTTATGACACTGCCGATTCGCAATGTTGCCATCATTGCCCACGTTGACCACGGCAAAACCACGCTGGTAGACGCGCTGTTGAAACAGTCCGGCACCTTTCGAGAAGGCGAAGAAGTCCCCGACTGCGTGATGGACTCCAACGCGCTGGAGCGTGAGCGCGGCATCACCATCCTGGCAAAAAACACTGCCGTTCGCTACAAAGACACGCTGATCAATATTGTGGACACGCCCGGCCACGCCGACTTTGGCGGCGAAGTGGAGCGCGTGTTGGGCATGGTCGATGGCTGCGTACTGATTGTGGATGCCAACGAAGGCCCGATGCCGCAGACCCGCTTTGTGCTGAAAAAAGCGCTAGAAAAAGGGCTGCGTCCGGTGGTCGTGGTGAACAAGATCGACCGTCCCCAGGCAGATCCCTATGGGGCGATCGACAAAGTGCTGGATCTCTTCCTAGAACTGGGCGCAGACGATGACCAGTGTGAGTTTCCCTATCTGTTTGCGTCGGGGCTGAGCGGCTTTGCAAAAAAAGACCTAGACGACGATAGCACCGACATGCAGCCCTTGTTTGAAGCGATTTTGGAGCATGTCCCCGCGCCCGTCGGCGACCCCACCAAGCCCCTCCAGCTCCAGGTGACAACGCTCGACTATTCCGAATATCTCGGCCGCATCGTTATTGGCCGCATCCACAACGGCACGATCCATGCAGGGCAGCAGGCCGCGCTGGTGACGGAAACGGGCGCAGTCGTCAAGGCAAAAATCACCAAGCTGCTGGGTTTTGAGGGGCTGAAGCGGGTAGAGCTAGAGAGCGCCACGGCGGGCAACATTGTCGCGGTGGCTGGCTTTGCCGATGCCAATATTGGCGAAACGATTACCGACCCCGAAAATCCCCAAGCCCTGCCGCTGATCAAAGTCGATGAGCCGACGCTGCAAATGACCTTCTGGGTCAACGATTCTCCCTTTGCAGGCAAGGAGGGCAAGCTGGTCACGTCTCGTCAGGTGCGCGATCGCCTCCTGCGAGAACTAGAAACCAACGTCGCCCTGCGCGTCGAAGAAACCGACTCGCCCGACAAGTTTGCGGTGTCGGGGCGGGGCGAAATGCATCTTGGCATTTTGATCGAAACAATGCGCCGCGAAGGCTACGAGTTTCAGGTGTCGCAGCCACAGGTCATTTACCGAGAAGTCAACGGGCAACCCTGCGAGCCGTTTGAACTGCTGGTGCTGGATGTGCCCGAAGAGAGCGTCGGCGGCTGCATCGAGCGGCTGGGGCAGCGGCGTGGCGAAATGCAGGATATGCGCGTCGGCGGCAACGGCCGCACACAGTTGGAATTCGTGATTCCGGCACGGGGGCTGATCGGCTTCCGGGGCGAGTTTATGCGCCTGACTCGCGGAGAAGGCATCATGAGCCACAGCTTTTTGGACTATCGCCCGCTGTCTGGTGAGGTGGAAACCCGTCGCAACGGCGTGCTAATTTCCTTTGAAGAGGGTGTAGCCACTTTCTATGCCATGAAAAATGCCGAAGACCGGGGTGTGTTCTTCATTACGCCAGGCACAAAGGTCTACAAAGGAATGATCATCGGCGAACATAATCGCCCCCAAGACCTAGAGCTAAACGTCTGCAAGACCAAGCAGTTGACCAACCACCGAGCATCGGGGGGCGACGAACTCGTGCAGCTTCAGGCCCCAGTAGAAATGAGCCTGGAGCGGGCGCTGGAATATATCGGCCCGGATGAACTGTTGGAGGTTACGCCAGAGTCGATTCGCCTGCGTAAAATGGCAAAGAAGCTGGCGAAGCGTTAGAGGATGCCTTAAAGCTTGGATAAGCCGAAAAAAGCTCGCTCAGTATGAGCTGCAAATGCATTATGCATAGCACCATACTTAGCACCATGCACAGCACTTAGGGGCAGGCTTTTCGGGTAGAAGCCCTAGCTCCAGAGAAGCCCTAGCTCCAGAATTGATCCAGATCAAAGCCTGAAATTTCTTCCTGAATTTCCTGGAAATAGTTGCTGCGGGTAATCATTTCTACTTCTGTAGCCCGGCGACTCTGGTCAATTTCGATCTGGAGTTCTTCTAGATGACGACGAATCTCCTCTTCCCAGCGCTTGCGCTCAGTAATATCCTGCACAATACCTTCGTAATACAGGATATTTCCTTGAGGATCTCGCACGGCTCTGGTGCTTTCCTCCACCCAGATCATCGTCCCATCTTTTTGATAGCTTTGGTAAGTAAACGCTTCGATCCGGTCGGTCATTTCTAGCGCCGTCTTAAAGGTCTGCCGACGTTCTGAATGGACGTAGATTTGGGTTGAAATGTCTCTTACTGAATTCACCATGTCTTCGGGTGAGTCATAGCCATAGAGCCTGGCCATGGCAGGGTTGACGTTGATATATCGCCCATCAGTTGTGGACTGAAAGATACCTTCGACGGCGTTTTCATAGATGCTGCGATATTTTTCTTCAGCAATGCGGAGCGACTCTTCGACCCGTTTGCGGGTCGTAATATCGCGCACCATGATTAGCACTTCATCTTGCCCCAAGACGGCAATGCGGACTTCCTCATCCTGCCGTTTGCCGTTGACCTCAATTTGCTGTTCGTAAACCTGGAGTTTTCCGGTTGCAAGGGTCTGCTGAATGTACTTGAGGCGAGTTTCGGCGATCGCCCCTGGCAGGGAATCCGTCACGTTGGAACCACGCACAAACTGCTCACTGCCATGAATTTGCAGCAGGCGATCGCCCCCCACGATGTCGATATAGGTTCCATCACCGCTGACTCGCATCAGCAAATCGGGGATCGCCGTGACAATGGCGCGGTTGGTGGCTTCGCTCTGGCGCAGCGCCTCGAAGGAATCCTTGAGCTGGTGGCTCATGCGGGTAAAAGTGTTGGCCAGGGTTTGAATTTCTGTAATCGAGCCGATGGGTTCAACAGGCTGCCCCCAGTTGCCTTCGGCAATGCCCGCTGTGGCTTTGGTAACGCGCAGAATCGGGCCGGTGATCCAGCGGGCAGTCAGGATGCTACCCAGAATTGATGCCCCCAGCGCCCCCAGACAGAGCAGCACTGTGTTCCGGGTGTTGGCATCAATCTGTGCCATAAAATCTGACTCTGGCACCACGACCACGATCAGCCAGTCCAGCCCGTAGCCATCGCGAAACGGCACTACTTCGAGGAACTGGCGCTGCCCATTGAGCGAAAAATCAAGCCGCTGGGGCTGGGCGATCGCGCTGGCATCAAACCCACCAAACTGCTGCGTCAGGTAAGTCGCTGTTTCGCGCACCAGCCGATCCTTACTCGCAATGGCGGGCAAAAGCTTGGCATCCTGCCCTTCGCCCAGCATCAGTGGCTCATCGATGGAGTTGGAAATCAGATTGCCGCTGCGATCCATAATGAAGGCCTGCCCGGTTTTGCCAATCTGGAGATTTCGCAAAAACATGCGAAACTCCTCTGGCAGCACCACGTCTGTCGCGCAAACGCCGATCAGCTTGCGCCCCGCTTTGTCATACACGGGCTGACTAGCCGTGACGTTGGGCAAGCCCGTAGTAAACGCAATGTAGATATCGGTCCAGGTGGGTCGCTCTGCCAGCGCTGCGGCTTTGTACCAAGGGCGCTGGCGCGAGTCGAAGGGCCGATCAAGCTGGCGCAGGCGATAGGTGCGCTCGCCCCGCACGTCGAGGCTGTAATATTCCCGCAAAAAGTTGTTCGATGCATTGCCGTAGGACAGTTGCAGAGAGCCGTCCTGGGGCGATCGCAGCACACCAAAAAACTCCCCCGCTTGGGCGCTGCCACAATAGACAAACGCCACCGTCGGCGCAATCTTCATCTGTTGATAAAACTGGCTCTCGCCCCGCGACGCATTCTCAATGTCCAGATCGCCCAGAGAAAAGGCGCTAGCATTTAGCCGATTGATTTCGTGGGGCACGGCAAAATAGCCCTGTAGCTCTCGCTCGATGCGAGCGGTCAGCTCTTGCCGGAGCTGGTTTGCCAAATCATTCACCGCCTTTTGCCCATTGCGAAATGAGAGATAGCCTACTAACCCCACGACTCCGATGATTTGGGCAACTGAAGCCAAAATCAGCAGGTTTCTGAGTGGCAAACTCTTAGGCATTGAACGGGTTGGGGGTAAGTTTGGGAATAGGGGGGTGGGGCTGTAGCGCTGATCCCAAGGCAGGGGAGGGATTTTGGGCTTTAAGGGTTGGATTTTAGGTCAGGCGCGAGATGCCTCTATCCCCCGGTGGAGGATTCGCCTATCATAACCTTCAAAACCTTCGAAAAAGAGAATTCAAGAAGAGGCTGGGGGCTGACATGATTCAAAACGGAGATGACAGCAGGGCTGTCGTGGAGCTTGCAATAGGGCTGCCGCAAATCCTGCTGTGGGACGATCGCCACCAACACGTCACAACTGGAAACCGGAGATCCGCCAATTTTGCTGCTGCACGGATTTGACAGTTCCCCGCTAAAGTTTTTGGCAGTTGATTCTGCTGCGGGCAGCCCCATTTCAAAACCTGGGCAATCGACCTGTGGGGGGCTGGGTTTGCCAAACAGCGACCGGATCTGAACTTTGATTCAACGACACTCCGCATCCCTTTGCACTATGCCTGGAAAACACTGATTGGGCAACCATGTAGTGCAGTTGGGGTAGTGCAGTTGGGCGTATCAATTTAGGAGGCGCAGCAGCGATCGCCTTTGCGCTAAGCCATCCCGAAGCGGTGTGGTGTCAACTCGCGTCAATTCCTACCCCAAAGCCTTACACTAATCATGAAAACGACGTATCACCAGCTACAAATTGCTCCCTTGAGCGGTGATAGAACGAATCTGCTGGTGTGCGGACTGATTTAAATTTTTCAGGAGTGATCGATTAAATGAAAAAAGTAGAAGCGATTATTCGTCCCTTTAAGCTGGATGAAGTCAAAATTGCCCTGGTCAACGCGGGCATTGTGGGGATGACAGTGTCTGAAGTGCGCGGCTTTGGGCGGCAAAAAGGGCAAACCGAGCGCTATCGAGGATCTGAATACACCGTAGAGTTTTTGCAAAAGCTAAAAATTGAGATTGTGGTGGAAGACGAGCAGGTGGATATGGTGGTGGAAAAGGTGATCGCTGCCGCCCGCACTGGAGAAATCGGAGACGGCAAAATCTTCATCACCCCGGTAGACAAGATTATTCGCATCCGCACGGGCGAGGCTAACCAGGAAGCGATTTAATATCGCTGCCCGTGCTACATTTCCGGTCTACATTTCCGGTCTAAATTTCCTGAGCAAGTCGCTTTAACTCTGGCAGCAGTGCCGCAAATGCAAGCCCCCGGTGACTGATTCGATGTTTCAGGTCTGGGGGCATTTCTGCATAGGTCATGCGGTGTTCTGGCACGTAAAAGATTGGGTCATAGCCAAAGCCGCCTGCCCCTGCGGGGGAGAGGGCAATTTCACCAGGGCAGATGCCCTCGGTCTGAAAGGCAATGGAGCCATCGGGCCGGGCGATCGCCACTGCACAGACAAACTGCGCCCGCCGATCGGTCTTCCCCGCCATTTCCCGCAGCAGCCGCGCAATCCGGTCAGCATCGCTGCTGCCATACCGGGCTGAATATAGCCCCGGTGCGCCGTCCAGCGCATTAACCTGGAGACCGCTGTCATCGGCGATCGCCCATTCTCCCGTCGCTACGGCCACCTGCGAGGCCTTCAGCGCCGCATTTTCCAAGAACGTGCTGCCTGTTTCTTCAATCTCTAGCGCCGCAGGCTTCAGTTTCAGATCCCACGGCGTTTGGGCCAGATAGGCCGACATCTCCTGCACCTTGCCCGGATTGCCCGTCGCCACAATTAAGCAATGCATGGCTATCAACCTCCTGCTGTGTGGATTTTTCCAGCTAGATTTTTTTAGCTACTTGTTTGCATTTACTTTGTTCAGTCTAGGCAAATCTGGTATGGTATGCGGTGGATTCACTGAGATTAGATTGCAACTACTACGGCTCAGAGCTTTTGGCATAAGAGTTTTTGGCATATTGGCCTTGCTGCGATGCCCCGGTCTGTAGTCCTCGTTTGATCTGGTTTAATCTGTACTCTCTACATTTAATTTAGTGCTGGGTTATGCGGGCAGGTCGCGTTTTTTCTCTCTGCTTGATTAGTTTCTTGGTCGGCGGCGTTCTCGGCGGCATTGTAGGGGCGCTGGGTGGCGGCGTTACCGGTGGCTTTGTGGGCGTTGCTTCTGGCGCTTGCACAGCGGCCAAAGTGGCGATGGATCAGGGACTAATCACCGAAGAGCAGGCAAACCAAGTGATTGGCACCACCGCAGACAGCTTTTTGGCACAAGGCAGACTTGATCGGCGCGTGACGGAAGCCATGAAGGGCGGTGTGCAGGGCTGTTTGCAACAATCCAACCAAGGGCAATAGAAATTCGGCTCGTAAAGCCCTGATGTTAAGCCTCGATATTAAGCCCCGAAAACCAGAAATCGAACCATAAACCCTTTATCAAATTACTTGGGAACGTTTGGAACTATGGAAGGCTGGATTATTGGACTGCTCGTTTTTGCCGTGGTGACGGCAGTGAGCCTGGTGATTATCTCTAACCTGCCCCTTGGCATTGATATCGACAGTTTTCCAAAGGCGTTCCTCTCTGGGCTGGTGATTGGCGCACTCAATTCGCTGGTGTTGCCCGTGTTGAGTTCCCTGCGGCTGCTGAACCTGCTGACGCTGGGGTTGTTTGGGCTGATCGCAACCACAATCGTCTTTGGTCTGGCGGCGTTCTTGGTTCCAGGATTTCGGCTACGCTGGGGCTTTATTAGTGCGCTGTTGGGGGCGATCGCCCTCAGCTTTATCAACAGCTTCTTGTTTTGGCTGCTGGGCAGGTTTGGCATCTACACCCAGCTAGCGGGCTAAATCTCAGCGGCTACCAGCGCACGGCCGGTAAGGCTGAAGGCACGAACTTCTGTAATTTTTACAGGAACTACCTGTCCGCGCAGGTCTTTCAGACTGCCCTCGAAATAGGTGAGGCGGTTGCCGCGAGTGCGCCCCATCACCTGCGATGGGTCTTTGGGGTTTTGGTCTTCCACCAGCACCTCTTCAACTCGGCCCAGATAACGCTGCGATCGCTCTGCTGCCTTCACCGCCACCAGATGGTTTAGCCGCTGGAGGCGATCGCCCTTGATCTCTTCCGAAAGCTGGTTCTCCCACAGTGCAGCGGGCGTGCCGGGGCGCGGCGAATAGGCGGCCGTGTTGAGTTGGTCAAAGCCAATGTCTTCTACCAGCTTCAGCGTGTTTTCAAACTGCGCCTCAGTCTCACCCGGAAAGCCCACAATCGCGTCGGCGCTGATTGACGCATCGGGCATATAGCGGCGAATCGTGTCGATGATGCGGCGATATTTTTCGTGGGTATAGCCGCGAGACATCGCCTTCAGCACGTCGTTGTCGCCCGACTGAAAGGGAATATGGAAATGTTCGCAGACCTTGGGCAACTCGGCACACGCGCGGATCAGCCGCTCGGTGAAATAGCGCGGATGGCTGGTGGCAAACCGGATACGCTCAATTCCCGGTACGTCGTGAATAAAGTAGAGCAGGTCGGTCAGCGTATGCAAGTGGCGGCCGTCGGGCGTAGTTCCAGGCAGGTCGCGCCCATAAGCGTCGATATTCTGCCCCAGCAGCGTGATTTCCTTGTAGCCCTGCCGCCCTAATTCCTCAATTTCGGCGCGAATGGCTTCCGGCGTGCGCGACTGTTCCACCCCCCGCACATTGGGCACGACGCAATAGGTGCAGCGCTCGTTGCAGCCGTAAATTACATTCACCCAGGCCGTCACGGTGCTGTCGCGGCGCGGCTGGGTAATGTCTTCCATAATATGGACGGGTTCCGTCGCTACCACTTGGCTGCCTTGAAACACCTGCTCCAGAAGGTCTTGCAGGCGGTTGGCGTGCTGCGGCCCCATCACCAGATCCAGCTCTGGCACGCGCCGCAGCAGGGCTTCGCCTTCTTGCTGAGCCACGCAACCCGCCACAATCAGCGTCAGGTCGGGCTGTTCGTGCTTGCGCTTGGCCTGCCGCCCCAGATAGGAATAGACCTTTTGCTCGGCGTTGTCGCGGATGGTGCAGGTGTTGTAAAGAATCAGGTCTGCCGTTTCGGGGTCTTCTGACCAAGTAAAGCCCATGTCTTGCAAAATGCCAGCCATCCGCTCGGAGTCTGCCTTATTCATCTGGCAGCCGAAGGTGGTGATGTGAAATCGGCGGGGGGAGGCGGTCATAGTGGAGATGGGTTTGCAGGTAGAGACAACGTTAATCAGGTACTTTGAACTTCAGGTACTCTCAGGTACGCAATTCGTAGGCCCTTGAATAAGGCATTCATCATTATAGGTGGGGACTGGATAAGTCGGGGAAATCAGGACAGTTGCACCAGTCTTATAAACGCCATCCCTTGAAATAGAACGTACAACACCCCGTTATTCAGATAACCAAGCCACTTTTAACCAAGCCACTTTACTTAGTCACACACTTTGCTATTCAAAACCATTCAAATCCTTTATTCAAAATTTACGAAATATCCGCAGATTAATGGTCGTAACTTCACGTAGAACCCACACGGGTTTCGTGTCCTTGTTTACAATATCCGTATTCTTCACAAGAGATTTCGCAAGGGATTTCGTAGGCAATTAGATGGGCTGTTTAACCCTCTCGTGTGGAATACAGCTCCGTCGGTTTTGCGTATCGATTTTCGTACATCGATTTTGTCCGTGGATTCTGGATGCTTAGGCTCGTCTCGTGTTCCCTTCAGCACTTTTCCCTGTTGCTTTGGTTGTCCATTTGCTCGGTTAGAGGTCTGGTTTCTACTTAGAAATCTGGTTTGAAGCCTGGTTCTTGCTTTATGACGAGCCAGTTTGCCAATTCTTCCCAAAGGCAGTACTCTACGTAGATACTGAATTGAGATTTCGGTAAATTTACGTAACGTTTACTGGAATCGGTGCGATCGCGCTTATAGATAGCGCTTACAATCAGGGTTTCTCATTCATTGGGTGCATCTACCGCAAGTCGTTGAGTA
>JBDNCP010000082.1:0-21717 GCA_046719575.1 Cyanobacteriota bacterium | reverse complement strand
CGCCAAACTACACCGGCTCTGTGCCGTCTGTCAGCTATGTGGTCAGCGATGGCAATGGCGGTACAGACACTTCGACGCTGAGCATCACAGTCACGCCGATGAATGACCCGCCCGTAGACGGGAATGAGAACCTCAGCGTTTCAGAGGACAACCCGCTGAGCGGCAACCTGTTGAGCAATGCAACAGATGTAGACGGCGACACCCTCAGCATTACCCAGTTCACCATTGGCACAACGACCTACACGGCTGGGCAAACTGCCACCATTCCTGGTGTGGGCACGCTGATCATCAACACGAATGGCACGTTTACCTTTACTCCAACTGCTGGATACACCGGCCCTGTGCCGCCCGTCACTTACACCGTCAGCGATGGCAATGGCGGTACGGACACTTCGACGCTGAGCATCACAGTAACAGGGGCAGGTGGAAATCCGTCGCTGACACTTGATTTGGACGCAGACGATAGTAGCGGTGCTTCCGGGCGGGATTATCAAACCCGCTTTGTGAAGGGATTCCCGGTGCCCATTTCTGATATTGACCTGACAATCAGCAGTGCAAGCAATACAATTCTTCAGCAGGCTGTGATTACGCTGGTCAATCGTCCCAATGGGTCTTTGGAGAGCCTTAGCATTCAGGGAACCCTGCCTCCGGGGATTACTGCCTCTGCCTATAACCCGACGACGGGGCAACTGATTTTGAGCGGTGCGGCATCTCTCGCAGATTATAAGCTGGCGATCGCCACGATTACCTACAACAACTCAGCCCGCGCTATAGATACAGCCAGCCGCAGCATCACGGTCGTTGTGAGCAATGGCACGGTCACCAGCCTACCCGCGACCACCACGATCGAAATTGCCTCCCAAGATATCATCAGTGGCTCTTCGGGTGCAGATGTTGTCATCGGAACCGACGGGGATGATATCTTGAACGGATTTAGCGATCTAGACACGATCAACGGTCGAGGCGGCAACGACATCATCAACGGCGGCAGCGATCCTGATGTTTTGCGGGGGGATGAAGGCAACGACATCATCAACGGCGGCACTGGAAACGATGACCTAGATGGTGGAGACGGCAATGACATTATCAATGGCGGTAGTGACAATGACCTGATCCACGGTCGAGCGGGTGATGACCTGCTCAATGGTGGTCGCGGTCGAGATCGCATTTTTGGCGGTACAGGTCGAGATACGCTGAATGGTGGTGGCGGCAACGATTTGTTGGTAGGGGACGAAGGCGACGACATTATCAACGGGGGCCGCGGCAATGACCGGATTATCGGCGGAGCAGGGCGCGATCGCCTCACAGGTGGCCAAGGGAATGACCTCTTTATCTATCGCTCGAAGGACGAATTTGGCGACACCATTACTGATTTTGAGATTGTGCGCGATCGCATAGACCTGCGGGCCATCTTCCAAGGCCGTGGCTCCATGAGTAACATCCGCCTGCGTCAGGTTGGAACAGACACGCAAGTTGATGTCAAAATTGGAGGTCAGTTTGCGACCTTGGGCGTGCTAGAAGCCGTAAACGCAAACACCCTGCAAGCTCGTCACTTTATTTTCTAAGTAGGTAGACATTAAATAAACCCAAAAACCAAAGACCGTGCGCGGGCAGCGCACGGTTTAGAATTCGGTTTTTAATTTGGTCTACCTACCTGATTGACTTGGGGCTTACGCAGTTGGACTATTTCTCGCGGGTGCAGCCCGCGAGAAATAGTCCGAAATCCAAAAAATTCATCGCAGGTGCGTAAGTCCTGCGACTGACAAAACCTGGGCATTAAGCGGTTGAAACCGCTGCTCCATCAACGAAGTCGGCCTTTGCCGACTCTCTACCCTCACCCAAAAACCGCGTAGGCGGGTTTCGCCTCTATAGGCGCGGCTTCTAGCCGCCAGCAGTAAATGTTTTGTCAGTCAATGAGGTCTACCTACTTAAAGAAAATATGTCTAGTAGAAGATATCCAGAGCTAGTATTGCTGGATGTCTCTGGATGCTTTCTGGTCACGATTCCTGGATGCCTATCTTATCTTTTTTGTTTTTCTTTTTTGTTTTGTCGAGCTTACCCCTAACCAAGATGAAATATCTTCTGCTTAAGCTTGTTTCCTGTGGACTCTTGCTAGAGGCGGTGCTGAGTAGTTTCCTCGCTTCAGCCCCCGTCAGCGCCCAAGAAGTTCCCCCGTCTGAGGCTCCCACCAGCGATTCTGCAATTGACTTGACAATTCCAGTGCGAGCCAGCGCAGGTTACAGGACGGGGGAATCAGGTTATGAGGAAGCAGTCAACCTAGAAGGATTTATCCCGCTGCATCAATCTCCAGGTCAGCGGATCACCTTCCTAGAGCCAAGACTGTATCTGAGTGAGGATAGCAACCTTGGAGGCAGTATTCTCCTCGGTCACCGATTTTACGATGCGGATGACAACCGGATCTGGGGGGGCTACCTGGCCTACGACAATCGCCAAACCCGTCGCAATACGTTTAATCAGTTGGGGATTGGATTTGAGAGCCTAGGCACGATTTGGGATTTCCATTTCAATGCTTATTTACCCATTGGCGATCGCCGTCAGGTTGATAGCGAACAGGGCATCAATAGCCTTCTAAACGCCAGCACCCGTTTTCAGGGCAACTTCCTATTGCTAGAAAGTCTGATCGAGCAGCAACAGTTCCGCACCTACGAAGCGGCCGCTGGTGGATTTGACCTAGAAGCAGGCGCTCGGCTTGCCCACTGGCAAGGAGGAGACTTGCGGGGCTATGGGGGCATCTATTTCTATGACCCAGCAGGCGGCGACAGCGCGTTGGGTTGGCGGCTGCGACTAGATGCAGATGTCAATCCTAGTTTGAATCTCGGCCTCGCCCTCCAGGATGACGACTTATTCGGCACGAACTTACTCTTCTCTGCAACGCTCTCCTTCCCCCGGATTCGCCCTCGCGGGCCGATCGGCAATCCCATGCTGGTGCAGGCCCGACTTGGGGAGCCGATCCTGCGGGCACGCGGCATTGCCCTCGATCGTCAACGAGAAGTCGAGCGCTCGACTCAGCGGGTCATAATGCCATTGATGAACCCAGAAGAGGAGCAGCCCTATCGCTTTCATCATGTAATTCTGGGTCGGCAGGCAGGCGGCGACGGCACGTTTGAGCGGCCCTTTGGAACAGTGCAAGCAGCTCTCAACGCCACACGCTCTGATGGCAACGATGTAGTGTATGTCGATGCAGGGCGCAAAGTAGACATTCCCGCTTTCACCATTCCCAATCGGGTGCAAGTGTTATCCCAGGGCCCCGTCCAGCTTTTGGGAGGGCTGCCCTTTCCTGGCTTCCCCAGAACGGATGTGCGACTGCCCTTTTCCCCCGTTCTGAACTACCGCGATGGTGTTTTGGTGCGGCTGCCTCTGTCGGGCGATGGCAATTTTCCTAGAATTCGGGGTGGCGGCCCAGATTTGGTCAGAATGGGGAACCGCACGGTCTTAGCAGGGTTTCGCCTAGAGGATGCGGCTAGCAACGCCATTGTCGGCAACGGCGTTCGAGATATTGAGCTGCGCGACAACTCGATTCAGAATGCGGGCGATCGCGGCATTTTCTTAAACGATGTGACGGGCAGCGTCGTCATGTTTGACCAACGGCTTCAGAACATCACGGGCGGAGCGGGGTCTGGGCAGGGTCTGCTGATTCGCAATACCACCGATGACACGACTCAAGTGACCATTGCCCGCTATCGGTCTACCAATCAGCGAGTGGGAATTGAGGTGGTGGTGGAGGGCGATCGCCCCACTAGCCTCACGCCCGAACAAACCCTCACCCTGCGAAACGTGGTGATCACAGACAGCCGTGATCAGGGACTTTTGGTGCAGGCTAATGATGTCGGCAACCAGCAAATCGACCTCCGCCGCAGCCGCCTCCTCAACAGCGGCAGCCAGGGGGTGTTGATCCAGGCAGACAACTCGGGTTCTCAAGAAGTTATCCTGGAAAACGTCGTCATTCAGGGCAGTGGCGGAGCGGGCGTGCAGGTTGTGGGTAGCGTGCTGGATAGCCTGACCACCTCTGCCCAGGAGGTCTATCTCCGCCGCAGCCGGATTGAAAACAACAGCGGCGCAGGCGTTGAGATCACTGCAAACGGCCTAGCAGCCCAGGAGTTTGGCATTGACAACAACCGCATCCGCAACAATGGCGGGCCGGGCATCCAGGCTGTTGCCAACAACCGCTCGTTTCAGGAATTTGTAACCGATTCCGAAAACAACTCTCGCGGCATTAGCAACAATGAAATTGCAGGTAATTCGCAGGTAGGTATCAGCCTCACGGCGAACAGTGCCGCTACGGTGATTGCCGATATTCAGGACAACCAGCTTGCCAATAACTTGACGGCTGGCAACCCGGATCTGACGGTGACTTCTACCAGCAACGCCGCCGATGTGTGTGCAGTGGTAAACAACAACCGCAGCGCCGCCGGAATTCGCCTGAGCAACCCAGCAGCGGGGCTATTTGAGGTGGGGGATTTGCCGACCGTTGCCACGCGCAATACGGGAACTGTGGCACTGCTGCCCAATTCGCTTGTTTTTACCAGCAAGCCAGGGGCGCAATCTTGCTTCCGAGAGTTCAGCTTCTAGTTCAGCTTCGGTTTAGCTGCACCGTAAACACCGTGCCCTCGCCCAGGGTGCTTTCTACGCTGATATGACCGCCGTGGAGGTCGATGCAACGTTTGGCGATCGCCAGTCCCAGCCCCGTGCCAGGAATTTCGCCAACGTTGCTGGCTCGGTGAAATGGCTCAAATAACTGCGGCAAGGCCTCCGGCGGAATGCCGATGCCTTCATCTTTGACCTGAAGCTCAATCGTGTCTGGCTGACACAACACGCTCAGAGACACACAGCCCCCATGAGGCGAATACTTCACCGCATTCGACAACAGATTGTTCACCACGTGCCACAGCAGCTTGTGATCAAGCCAGGTAATGCAAGGCGCTCCGTCTGAGGAGAACGTCAATTCACACTGATGATCGGAGGTGTAGCGCCAAACCTCTACCTGCTCTTCGCAAAAGCTAGCGACATCGATGGGAGTAGGGAGGAATTCCAAGTGGTCAGAATGCATTCGCTCTAGCAGAAGAATATCTTCGAGCAGCAGGCTGAGGCTTTCGGCAGCGGTTTGAATCTGCTGGAGGTGTTGCTGCTGTTTTTCGGGCGGCAGTAGGTTGCCGTAGCGTTGCAACGAATCAGCACAGGCTCGAATTGCCGTCAGCGGCGTGCGAATTTCGTGAGAAACCATGGCCAGATGTTCGGCATGGCGCTGCATTTCGGCTGCGGCGAGTTGTTGAGCAGATGCGGTAGTGGTTTCAGCGCGGTGACGGGCCAGAGCGATTTCAATAGTGGTCGCCAAAATGCGATCGTTGAAAGGTTTGAGGACATATCCATAGGGCTGCGAGGCAGTCACTCGCTCCAGAGTCGCCTGATCGGCATTGGCAGTGAGGTAGACCACGGGAATGCGGAACCGGGTTTGAATCTGTTCAGACGCAGCGATGCCGTCTATCTCACCGGGCAGCCGAATGTCCATTAGCACCAAGTCGGGTCGCAGTTGCTCAGCCTGTTGCACGGCGTCGATGCCCGTGTCGGCAACTGCCACGATCTCGTAGCCAAACCGCTCTAGCGATTCCCGCAGGTCGTATGCGATCAGGTGTTCATCTTCAACAATGAGCAGACGAATGGTTGGCATAGGGGGACTAGCAGTTAAGCAGACGAGTTTGCAATTGGGAAGTGGATAATAAACGTGGTCCCCGATTCACGCTGAAGCTCTAGACCGCCGTGCAACTGGGCGACCAAGCTGCGGACGATAACCAGCCCCAAGGAGTTGGTGTGCTGCCAGTCCAGCTCGGGCGACATGCCAACGCCATTGTCGCTAACTGTTAGCTTTCCTAGGTGGGATGTCGTGCCGTCAGCAGGGGGTTGAATTTCTACGCAGATAGTAATATTACCGGATCGCCCGTCTGGAAAAGCGTATTTCAGTGCATTGGAGACTAGCTCGTTGATGATGAGTCCACAGGGAATGGCTGTGTTGAGGTTGAGGCTGAGTCCGTGGGTGGCGATCGCCGGAACGATGTGTTGCTGGCTCACCCCATAGGTTTGAAACAGGTTGGCCACCAGCGGACGAATGTAGTTATCCAGATCAATTTGCGAGAAATTGGTTGATTGATAGAGCTGTTCGTGGATAATCGCCATCGACTGCACCCGATTTTGGGATTCTAGCAGCAGTGTGGCCGTGGTGCGATCATTCAAGCGGCGGGCCTGCATTCGCAGCAGGCTAGAAATGACCTGCAAGTTATTTTTGACGCGATGGTGAATCTCTTTGAGTAGCACCTCTTTTTCCTGAAGCGAGGTGCGAATTTGGGCATCGGCCTGTTTGCGATCGCCAATTTCCTGCACCATTGCCACGCCATAGCCCGGTCGGCTCAACTCATTGCGAACAAAGCAGGCCGTCAGTTCCACCCAGAGGATCTGCCCGTTCTTATGAACTAGGCGATTTTCAAGGCGGAAATGGGGCACCTCTTGCGGGCTGGTGGGGTAGCTGGTTTCGCGCATAGCTTGCTCTAGCAGCGGCGCAGATAGGTTCCAGTCGGCAGGATGGGTAATATCTGCGGGGGAGAAGCGCGTTATTTCATCGGCAGTGTAGCCCAGCATTTGGCAAAAGCGCTGGTTTGCCCGGAGGATGCGCCCCGTCTCTGGCGACAGCAGCAGGATGCCGATGGGGGCGTTTTCAAACAACTGCCGAAACATTTCCTCACTCTGACGCAGCGCGGCTTCGGTCCGTTTGAGATGGGTCACGTCTAACGTCACGCCGATTAGTTTGACTGCAACGCCCGCGTCATCAAACAAATAGGTGCCCCGTTCATAGAGCCAGTGTGTAGACCCGTCCAACCAGATAACGCGATACTCCAGGTCGTAGGGCGTGTGGGTTCGTAGAGAGTCGAGTTCAGTTTTTTCTAGCAAATCGCGGTCTTCGGGATGCACCCGGTCATAAAACGACTGGTGAACCGGACAGGGGCTGATCTCATTGCCCAGAGAATCTAGCACACGCCCGTCGGCATCGGTGCAATAGCCCAATATGGCATAGTTTTCAGGCGACCAAGTTTGCGCTCCGGTGGCCATGTCGCGCTCCCAGATCCCCATCTGGGCTGTGGATAGCGAGATTTGGAGTTGGGCAGTGCGTTCGCGCACTCGCTGCTCTAGTTCGCGATTCAGCCGATGGAGGTCGGCTTCGACGCGCTGTCGCTCGGCTAGTTCTGCTTGGGCCGTTTGATACAGATGGGACTGCTGAATGGCGATCGCCATCTGATCGGCAACCAGACGCACCAGCGCCATCTCATCGTCTCGCCAGGTCTTTGAGTGGCTATTGCACGCCAGCCCCAGCGCCCCCCAGACCCGGCCTTCCACCCGCAGCGGCACCAGCAGCCAGCGGCCTTGCGAAGGGTTGTCCTCAGCCGGATAGGCCGGATCAACCATCGACAGGTCGCCCGTGCGATCCAGTTGCACGACTTCCAGCCGCTTGAGCCGGGCCGCGACGGGGTTATTTTCATCAGGAATCTCTAGGCCAGGTGCGCGAAAGTTAGGGCTGTAAGCGTAGCTGGCTACGTCTATCCAGACTCGTCGCTGCGCGTCGTAGCGCGATACCCAAACGCCGTTCACCGCCAGCAAAAACGCGACTTCACGGGTAGCAGTGGCAAAAATATCCTTTAGGTCTAGCGAATTGCGAATCGCCTGCATGACCCGGTTGAGCGCTCGTTCGCGGGCAAATTGCTGATGCAGCGAGGCCTGGGCCCGCAGGCGATCGGCTTCAATTCGCTTGCGATCGCTAATGTCTCGCAGAATCGTGGTGAACACAATCTCTTCACCCTGCACCAGCTTGGACACAGAGGCCTCAGCCGGAAACTCGCTGCCGTCTTTGCGGCGACCCCGCACTTCGCCTAGAAGCCAAATCCCCTGCTGCTGTGGCTGTTGTGGATGGTAGGGCGATCGCCACAGCATTGGTTCAGCGTTTGTTGTTTGACAGTTTGGAGCCAAGACATCCTCAGGCAGCAGCAAATGGATAGACTGTCCGATGATCTCCGCGCTGCGATAGCCAAAAATGCGCTCGGCGCTCTGGTTGAATAGAATGATGCGCCCAGACTGATCGACCGAAATAATGGCATCTGCCGCGATGTCGAGAATGCCTGCCAGCCGCGCCTCAGACAGCCGGAGTGCGGCTTCGGTCTGCTTGCGATCCGTAATGTCCATAATGATGCCAATCATGCTGGTGGGCTTGTTTGGCGAGGCATACAACCCACGCCCTAACCCCAGCACCCAGCGCATTTTCCCATCCGGCAAGATGATGCGATATTCGGCTCGATAGTCGGTGTGTTGGGTCAGCGCCGTTTGCACCTGCTGCTCTACCCAGGGACAGTCGTCTGGATGCACCGCCCGCTGCCAGTGTTCGTAGGCAGGTTCGACCTGTTCGGAAGATAGCCCCAGCAGTTGAAAGTGGTTCTCGTTCCAAAACAGCCGCCCGCTAGATAGATCCCATTTCCAAGTTCCCACATGGTTCAGATCCAGCGTCAGCCGTAGTAAATCTTCTTGCTCTTGCAGGGCCAGTTCTGCCTGCTTGCGATCGGTGATGTCTACGCTGAGGACGTTGACCAGCCAGCTTGGTGGTTCGCTGGCTTGTGGGGTCAAGCATTGCACTCGAAATCGGGTGTTTATCCAGCGCAGACCAGCAGTTTTGTGAATAAAGCGATATTCCACCGCAAAGGTGCGCTGGCTGAGGGGAGTGTCTGGGGCAACGGCGAGGATACGGGAAAAGATCGTTTGGGCGATCGCCCGGTCGTCTGGATGCACCTGTTGCTGCCATAGATCGGGCTGTGCAACAAACTCCTGCGCGGAATAGCCAAAGATGTGGGCATATCCAGCAGAGCAGTAGCCATAGCACCAACGACTATCGGCAAATACCTGAATCTGGGCGATCGCCGCATCTACACCATCCAGCAATCCCTGCAACTGTTCTCTAGCTTGCTGCGCCGCCTGGGCTTGCTGGAGCTGCGCCTCTAGCTCGGCAATGCGCGATCGCAGCGCAGCTTCGCCCTCTGAAACCGAGGCTAAATCGCCCGACTGTTCTCCAGACGAGGCGGGGGGAATCCGAAATTCGGGCGCTGGCGATTCGTCCATCAGAATACTGTTAGGGGCATACTGTCAGGCAAACACAAGGCAGAATGGAGGGCGATCGCACACTAGCTTTATAAAAGCGCCAAAGAAACGAAAATAAACCCGTAAATTCTCATAACTTAGACGACTGAACTGCTGCCAGTTTTCTACAGGCTTTTCACGACTTTTCTTCAACCGCTTCACGAGCCTTAGCAGACTTCCATCATAGGTTTCGATCGTGAAACCGAAGTTCCATGCACATGCAACATCCGTTCTAGAAATCAAGTAGTCCTCCTCCGGTTTTTTCTGCGGACCTTGGCTGCTAATTGACAGACAAAACTCCTGCAACCTTAGATCCACTTGTAACTTGGGTTAGAGTCAGCGTAACCCAACCGAATCTAAGCTGGTACTGGGTTTGACCTTGCTCAAACCAGCCCAGGCAAAAGATTGGTCAGTCAGTTAACCAGCCTTGGCTGACGGACTAACGCTCAAGAGAAACAGAAGAAGCCCATCCAAGACAGACAAGACGATGCACCGTTTACAATTCATTTACAATTTATAAGGGAATTCCTGATCCCCATACTGAGCGCTTCTACATCTGGCTTCTATCTCTATATCTGAGCTTTAATAACCCAGGCTTTGATAACCTGAGCTTTAATGTTGAAGGTTGTTTAAGCGCCGATGTCCAAACGTTTGACGCAAACGACGTAAACCCTCATTCGCCAGCTATGTTATGCCACTTAAACCTGGTGACCCCGCCCCCGACTTTAGCCTGCCCGACGGCAACGGTAATCCTGTCAGCCTTAAGGATTTGCGTGGCAAGTGGGTCGTGCTATATTTCTACCCGCGAGACAATACACCAGGGTGTACGACCGAAGCCTGCGGGTTTCGCGATGCTTATGCAGACTATGAGGCCAGCAATGTCGTCGTGCTAGGTGTCAGCACCGACGATGCCAAGTCGCACACCAAGTTTACGACTAAATACAATCTGCCTTTCCCGCTATTGACGGATGCCGATGGTGCCGTTGGTACGGCCTATGAAAGCTACGGGCTGAAAAAGTTTATGGGCAAGGAATATATGGGCATTAGCCGTAACACGTTCCTGATCGACCCAAACGGCAACATCGCCAAAATCTACTTGAAAGTCAAGCCCGACAACCACGCAGCGCAAATTCTCGCAGACTTAGTAACCCTCAAGTCTTAGAAGCGGTGGCTGCGATTTACTTGCGACAAATCCGCTATGAACCAAGTCTGGCGATACCTGAAAACAGGACTCGGCGTGGTGTTTCGGCATCCGCTGACGGGCACCAGCATCATTCCCATCCTGCCTGATGGCAAGATTGTGCTGGTGAAGCGGCGCGACAACGGGCGCTGGAGCCTGCCCGGTGGAATGATTGACTGGGGAGAGGATATCCACAATTCCGTAAAGCGAGAGCTAGAGGAAGAGACGGGGCTACGTCTGGTGAATGTGCGGCGGCTGGTGGGGGTGTATTCGTCGCCTGGGCGCGACCCCCGGTTCCACTCCATCTGCATTGCGATCGCCGCTGAGGTAGAGGGCGCATTTATGGTACAAGACCTGCTAGAGGTTGAGGAAGTGCGAGCCTTTGAGCCGGCTGCTATTCCCCACGGGCATTTGTCTCACGACCACGATCGCCAGCTTCAGGACTACTTTGCGGGACTTACAACACTGGCGTAATGTAAAGTCTGGGGTGTTTTTTGCCCTGGCTGTAATTTTTCAATCAGGATGACATTACCCATTCGCAATGGACGCATTCGTCTGTCTCAAGGACAGATCTTTTGGCGGGAGGTGGGGCAGGGCGTGCCGATTGTGCTGCTGCACGACACCTGGAGCGATGGCAGCGAGTGGCTAGCGGTTGTAAAAGCCTTAGCAGGGCAATATCACTGTCTAGTGCCAGATTTGCTGGGCTTTGGCGAGTCGGAGCGGCCTCGGTTGCATTATTCTGTGGCGCTAGAGGTGGAGTGCCTAGCAGAGTGGCTGGAGGCAGTGCGGCTGCGGCGGGTGTATCTGGTGGGCGTGGGCGTGGGCGCGTGGGTGGCGGCAAGTTTTGCGCTCAAGCACGAAGAACAGGTAGCTGGGCTGGTGCTGCTGGCTCCGGAGGGCGTAAGGGTGTCAGGGGCCGAGCAGCGGTGGCAGGGCGGGCGATCGCTCGTCTCCCGGTTTCCCCTGGCCCGCTGGCTGCTGAATCTGGTTGTGCCGCTGGCAAAGCTGGTGGGCTGGCGCGGCGTGCTGCGGCTGCAAGAGCGGGTGCGCCTGTGGCGGCGATCGCCCGCTGCCAGCCAGATCTTGTTTAACCGCCGCCTGATCGAGATTCAGTCAGAATACATCGGCGGCGCGGTCAGCAGTGCGGCCAGCAGCACGAGCGACCATCACCTGTCCTGGCTGAAACCGCCACTACTGCTGCTGCAAGGCGAAACAGACAGTTCACTCACCACCGCCCAGATTCGCGCCTACACCGATGCACCCCTAGCCCAGGTGCAAACCCTACCGGGTCAAGATTTATTACATACTGCGCCAGAAGCCGTTGCCCACTCGATTCATGCCTTTATTTGCTATGACGGCTGATTGGTCACCTCTGTCAAGTCTCTGCTACTGCTGTGATCCTGAATTTAATCTGAAGCCCGAAGAACTGTAATCTGGCGCACTAATTCAGTCCTGCTGAGCGATGTAGGTTGCAGCTAGCTGTCTTTGGAGGTAAGTGGGTACGTTTAGATTTAAGTATTAGGCTTGGGGCTTGGTTCAGGTAACGGTGTGTTTCAAATGTTTCAAACAGCTAGATGTTTCAAATAGATGTTTCTAGATGTTTCAAAGTTTCAAGCAACTTACACATTGGAGTCTATCCAGCAAGAGACACATCAAGAAATACTATGAAGTGATGAATGTTCCAGCCGCCTAGGGCACGTTTTCAAAAGTGAATTTGGGTTGGCAGCTTGGCACGTCTCACCAGAGCAACCCCCAAGTCCCCAACTAGTCTCGTGGTTCAAGCATCTCTTTCACGACATCTCCGCAGGAATGACTGGATCTATGCATGTAGAGGACGATCGCACTGGAATGGAAGTGGGCACGCTCAAGCGGGCCCTGGCAGATAACCTGTACTGCATCCAGGGGAAAGACGAATATTTTGCAACAGCTTACGACTACTACATGGCGCTGGCCTACACGGTGCGCGATCGCCTCACCCATCGCCGCATCAAGACCGCCCAGACCTATTTTGAGCGCGATGCCAAAATGGTCTACTATCTCTCCGCCGAGTTCCTCATCGGTCGGTTATTGACCAACAACCTAATCAACCTGGGCATGTATGACCAGATGCGCCAGGCGCTCAAAGAATCCGGGCTGAACCTTGACGACTTGCTAGAACGCGAAGAGGAACCTGGCCTAGGCAATGGCGGTTTGGGTCGCCTGGCGGCCTGTTTCCTCGATTCGATGGCTACGCTGGAAATTCCTGCGATGGGCTATGGCATCCGCTACGAGTTCGGCATCTTTCGCCAGCTTATCGCCAACGGCTGGCAGCACGAGTGCCCCGACAACTGGCTGCGCTTTGGCAATCCTTGGGAAATTGCCCGCCCGGACTACATTGTCGAGGTGAAATTCGGCGGACATACCGAAGCCTTTACCGACGACGAGGGCAATTACCGCGTCCACTGGATGGCGCGAAATACGGTCTACGGTACACCTTACGACACGCCTGTTCCCGGCTACCGCAACAACACCGTCAACACGCTGCGCCTCTGGAGCGCCCGCGCTGGCGAAGATTTCAACTTCCAGGTGTTCGATGCGGGCGACTATACCCAAGCCGTCGCCGACAAAACCTATTCCGAAAATATCTCCAAAGTTCTCTATCCCAATGACAACACGCCCCAGGGCAAGGAACTGCGGCTGAAGCAGGAATATTTCTTTGTCTCCTGCTCGCTGCAAGACATCATCCGCTTGTATCTGCGGAAGCACGACAATTTCGACGCGTTCCCGGATAAGGTGGCAATCCAGCTCAACGACACCCACCCGGCAATCGGCGTGGCAGAATTGATGCGCCTGCTAATCGATGAACACGGTGTGGAGTGGAACCACGCTTGGGATATTACCCGCCGCACCTTTGCCTACACCAACCACACGCTGCTGGCAGAGGCGCTGGAGAAGTGGTCGGTGAACCTGTTCCGCAGACTGCTGCCGCGCCATCTAGAAATCATTTACGAAATTAACTACAAGTTCCTGGATGAAGTGCGGACGAAGTATCCAGATGAGCCGGAGCGCTTGGCTCGCATGTCGCTGATCCAGGAAGGGCATGAGCAGATGGTGCGGATGGCGCATCTGGCTTGCGTCGGCAGCCATACGGTCAACGGTGTGGCGGCGCTGCATACGGAACTGGTGAAACAGGAGTTGATGCATGATTTCTATGAGATGTTTCCTGAAAAGTTTCAGAACAAGACCAACGGCATTACGCCCCGCCGCTGGCTGCTGATAAGCAACCCCATGCTGTCAAGCCTGATTACTGAAAAGATTGGTGACGGTTGGATTACGCACCTAGACGACCTGCGACGGCTGGAGGAATTTGTCCATCATGCTGATTTTCAGCAGCGCTGGCGCGACATCAAGCAGTTCAATAAGCAGCGGTTGGCGGATCATATCCTCCGCAACAACGGCATTGAGGTCAGTCCCCATTCGCTGTTTGACGTGCAGATCAAGCGAATTCACGAGTACAAGCGGCAGTTGCTCAATGTGCTGCATGTGATCACGCTGTATCACCGGATTAAGGCAAACCCCGGTATAGATCTGCTGCCGCGCACGGTGATCTTTGGCGGCAAGGCGGCTCCGGGCTACTTTATGGCCAAGATGGTGGTAAAGCTGATCAACTCCGTCGCCGATATGGTGAACCATGACCCTGACGTGGGCGATCGCCTCAAGGTGATCTTCCTGGCCAACTACGGTGTGACGCTGGGCGAAATCTCCTATCCTGCTGCTGATCTGTCGGAGCAGATTTCTACTGCTGGCAAGGAGGCATCGGGCACAGGCAACATGAAGTTTGCATTAAACGGGGCGCTGACTATCGGCACGCTAGACGGCGCAAACGTGGAAATCCGCGAAGAGGTGGGCGCAGAAAACTTCTTCCTGTTTGGGCTTACTGCGTCCGAGGTGCTGGAGATGAAAGCCAAGGGCTATAACCCTCAGCATTTCTATCAGGGTGATGAAGAACTGCGTCAGGTGGTGGATTCTATCCGCTCTGGCTATTTTTCGCCCAAGGAGCCGGATTTGTTCCGGGCGATTGTGGATGCACTGATGCATGGCGACGAATACATGCTGATGGCCGACTATCGCGCCTATGTAGACTGTCAAGATCATGTCAGCCAGGTCTATCGCAACCAGGACGAATGGACGCGGATGTCGATTTTGAATGTGGCGCGGATGGGCAAGTTCTCCTCCGATCGCACGATTCGGGAATATTGCAACGACATCTGGCATGTCCAGCCGGTAAGCGTCAACTTGGGCGAGTATCGCCCAGAGACGGCAGGGCTGCGTCAGGTCTGAGTCGGCGCAATCCACTTATAACCACTTCTTATAGCCGCTTATGAACTGCTAATTCAACAGCCGTACCGATGGAAACAGGGGTGCGGCTCTTTTTCTTGTCGGCTTTAATTGTCGGCGGGCAAATGTCGGAATCGGTAGCGGTTGGCTTCGTCTTGCTGGACTTGCACCAGGACAGGCGTGAGGCGGCGATCGCCCGTGTCGAGAAACCGCACCCTTTCCTCCTCAGCCCCAACAGTGGCAAACTCTGGCGCTTTCAGTGCTTTTTGCAAGCCGCTGCGAGTTGCTTCTTGGCGCAGTCCTGCAATCACCGCCTGAGTCGCGTCATAGGCCGTTGCTGTGCGCCAGTTCACCGTTGCCCCCCAAAGCTGCTGGGCGCTGCGGGCAAAGCGGGGATAGGCATCGGGACTCCAGGGCGTGGGCAAAATTAACCCGTCTACGGCGGCCTGTCCATCCTGCAAAATCTTTTGGGTATAGAGCGAGGGGCTGCTGTAGAGCGGCAGTTTTCCGGCATTGGCGCGGGCCACCTCGATTGCTGGGTCGAGATAGTTGATGCTGGGGCCGAGGTAGAGTCCCGTAGCAGATTGCTCCTGGGCACGGGCGATCGCCCCGGCTGCGTCAAAGCTCTGGGAACCAAAATCGCATAAATCTTCGCCCTGCTCATTCAGCACTTTGACAACTTCGCCGCCGCGCCCGGTCAGCGCGTCAATAAACGCATTTCTAAACTGATTGTTGTCGGGCGCTTTGGAATCGTAGCAGACCAGGATTTTAGCCGAACGGGGCGATCGCGTCATGACATATTCCACCAGCGGCAACACCATCGACTGAGCAGTGGGCACTGCCCGAAAGATATAGTCGCCGACCTTTGCCACATCTGCATCAAAGGTCGTAGGCGAAATCATCACCAGACCATGCTGTTGATAGGTCGGTGCGGCGGCCATCGACGCATCCGAGGTGTTGTGTCCCACGACGGCCAGCAGGCTGTTGTTTTCTACCAGCAGCTTCGCCATTTCTCGCGTAATTGCCGGATTGTTGTCATCGTCGAGGATGGTAATCTCTAACCCAACGCCATTAATGCCGCCTTTGAGGTTGGCCTCATCCTGCGCCTGCGCCAAGCCCCGCAAAATTTCTTGGGCAATGTTGAGGTTTGTGCCGATGGGAACGCTGACGGCGATCGCCAGCGTTTTGTCTTTCTGCGATCGCAGCCGCGCATTATTCAAATAAATTCGCGTTTCTGGGTCGTTGGGCAGCGCCTTCAGCGACAGCTCAAACCACTCCACCGCCTTGTCATAGTCCCGCGCTTCAAACGCAGCAATGCCCTCGCGTTTGGCGGGGGTCGTCACGTCGGCAATCAACTGCCGATTGCCGATGCTGATGCGATCGGGCAAGCTGCTTAGGTCTGGAGGTGGCGTTTCGCCCACACTTGGCGACGCATCCCCCGCCACCACAGGCAAACTCCGCTCGGTCTGGAGGCGAGGAAAGATCCACGCAGCAATAAGACCAATCGAGCCAACGGTCACCAGCAGCGAAATGAGCAGAACCGTCAGATCTTTGTTTCTCGTCATGGCAACAAGCTCCGGAGAAGCGACAGAAATACCAGCGCAGTCAAAGAATCTCTGCGCCTACTCCATCACCTATTGCGCCGCCCTCACCTACCCATGCTGCTCACCCAGCTATGTTGCTAAGCTATGCGGGCACGGCGACTGGCTCATAGAGATATTCAAACCAGTTGCCGTCGGGGTCGCGGCCATAGAATGAAGCTGTGCCGTCGCGGTGTTCGTGGATGGGCGTGACGTGAACCCCGTCAGCCTTGAGGCGTTCGTAGGCAGCATCTACCTCAGCGCGATCGTCAAAGATAAAGCCGAAGTGCGGCCCCGCTTGGCCGTAAGACGTGCCCAGCAGCGCCAGCCCGTCGTCGCCCGCCTTCAGATATGCCCAGTCGGGGTCTTTCCAGACCAACTCCATACCCAAATTTTGATAGAACTGCGCCGCCTGATCCAGATTTTCGACGCGAATTGCCACATGCCCAATGCGCTTTAGTTTCATAGCTTTCAGACGTTAAGAAACAGTCACGTTTGCCTTACTACGTTTGTCTTACTTCATCTATTCTAGGGCCGCTAGGATGGGCGCATAGAATTCCAACTTCGGGAATGTTTCCTGGCATTAGCTGTATACTATTGCGCGAATGTTGCGCGAAATCTCCATCGATCACTCACCCATTCGCCGCGATCGCCCCCGGGGTGACGGTGTAGAGTAATCTAGTTTGCACATTTGCACAAAAATCTAGTTTGCACAAAGACAACCGCCAAGCGATACTATGAGCGACGCTGCATCCCCCTCCTCGACCAGCACGACCGATGCTTCCGCCACTCCCTCGGCCCTCGACCACGACTGGTCGTCCCTGCTACAACAGTTGCTCGACGGGCGATCGCTCGACGCAGATCAAGCCGCAGACCTGATGACGGGCTGGCTGTCGGAGTCGATTTCGCCTGTGCTGTCGGGGGCGATTCTGGCGGCGATTCAGGCGAAGGGCGTGTCGGCGGCTGAGCTGGCGGGCATGGCGCGGGTGCTTCAGGCGCAGTCTCTCGGCAAGACGGTGGATGCAGATTTGCCCGTGCCGCTGATCGACACCTGCGGCACGGGCGGCGATGGCGCGTCTACGTTTAATATTTCGACTTGCGTAGCCTTTGTGGCGGCGGCGGCGGGCGTGGCGGTGGCCAAGCATGGCAACCGGGCGGCTTCCAGTCGGGTGGGTTCTGCGGACGTGCTGGAAGGGCTGGGGGTGAATCTGGGCGCACCGCCAGAGCGAATTCGGGCGGCGCTGCGCGAGGTGGGCATCACGTTCCTATTTGCCCCCGGCTGGCATCCGGCGATGAAGTCCGTTGCGCCGATTCGCAAGACGCTGAAGGTGCGAACAGTGTTTAACCTACTGGGGCCGCTGGTGAATCCGCTCCAGCCAACGGGTCAGGTGATGGGCGTGTTTAGTCCGCAGTTGGTGGAAACGGCGGCGCAGGCGTTGCAGCAGCTTGGACGAGCGGAGGCGATCGTGCTGCATGGGCGCGAAAAGCTGGACGAGGCGGGGCTGGCAGACTGGACGGATGTGGCAGTGCTGTCGGGCGGTGAGGTGCGATCGCACGCCCTCAATCCCGAAGCGCTGGGCCTGTCGCCCGCGCCCACCAGCGCCCTACGCGGCGGCGAAGTAGCAGAAAATCTGGAGATTTTGCGAAACGTGCTTCAGGGCAAGGGCACGGCCGCGCAGCAGGACGTGGTGGCGCTAAACGCAGCTTTGGCGCTGAAGGTGGGCAATGCGATCGCAGGCGCAACGGACGACCTCGATCACACGCTGCGGCTGGGCATCGCACAGGCAAAGGACATTCTCAGCAGCGGGGCCGCCTGGGCAAAGGTCGAGGCGCTGGTAGCCTTCTTAAAAGATTGAAGACTGATTGACGGACAAAACTCCTGCAATCTTGATGCAATCTTGATCTGCTCGTCGGTTGGGTTAGCGCCAGCGTAACCCAAGCAAATCTAAGCCAGTATCGGGTTTGACGTTGCTCAACCTAGCCGAGGCAAAACGATTTGTCAGTTAACCAGGATTGAGGGACAGATCGAGGAACAGATTGCAACTGATTAGGAATGGGGCCGATCGTCCGTCCTGTTTTCGTTTTGGAGGCCGCATCGAGTGTGCAATCCTCGCAAATCTGAACTTGTCATCGAAACAGGCGATCGCCCCTTTACGAATTCTTAATTATTTTGTTGCGATTTGATAGCGATCGCCCCCTTTCCCCGCAATAATACGGAGAGATCCAGCAGAATATTAGAGATATACCCCCCGCGATTTTTCGCGATGGTTCTCCTGTTTCTTCAGGGACATCTACGATGAAGTCTTGCTTTCAGCCTAACGTAGACGATTTTGAGCCTCCTCCATGTACGCTGTTCCTCCTGCCCCCTGTAAACGCACTTACGCAATTTTGCGGATTTACCCTGGCGACCTAGACCCGACCGAAGTTACGGAACGTCTTGGCATCGAGCCGACGCTGTGTCAGTGGCAGGGCAAGCTACGGCATCCGGGCAAGCCCGCCCACATTGCCTCGCTCAACGGCTGGTTTCTGTCGTCCAAAGATGCGGTCGATTCCAACGATTCGCGCCAGCATATCGACTGGATCTTGCAGCAGCTTGCGCCTTGTTCTGAAGCGCTCAAAGAGCTACAGGCGATGGGCGCACGCACTGATCTGTTTTGTTTTTGGGAGTCGGTAGATGGGCATAGTGGCCCAGTGATGTCGCCCCAGCAAATGCAGAAAATTGCCGATCTGGAATTGGACTGTGGCTATGAAGTGCTGGTTCGCAGCGGTCGCTGAGGAAAGCCCCGGCTAGACTACAGCTCCGTCATCGTTTTCGATCGACGTATCACGATCGACATATCAATGGGATACTGGGCTGGCTGTGAAATCTTGGTTTCACAAGCCAGTTTTCTTTTGTGCCTGCCAACGGGTTTGTCACTCGACATGACGTAGCAAAAACCGCAACCGACGGAAACTTTCAGAAGGCGGCTGCCATTCTAAAGAAGTGGAAAGTTTTTGCAGCGGAGTGTTCCCATCTGCTGATTTGAAGGAGAATCAAGACATGCGTCGCTCACTATTGACAATTGGCACGGCCCTGGCAGGGAGTCTGCTGGTGATTGGGTTGCTGGGCTGTGCGGCAAACCAGTCTCGCGCTGGCGATTCGTCGCCCGTGCCGCCTATCCCGTCGGTGCCGGAATCTCCCATTTCTCAAAACCCTGCTGTGCCTGAGCAATCTGTCAATCCGCAGTTGGTGGCGGCCAACACCCGCTTTGGCTTTAAGCTGTTTTCGGAAGTGGCGGCCCAGTCGCCAGGAGAAAACGTGCTGATTTCGCCGTCGAGCGTGGCGATCGCCCTATCGATGGTCTACAACGGGGCCAGCGGCGACACCCAGCGGGCGATCGCCGAGGCGCTTCAGCTTGAGGGACTAAGCCTAGACGACTTGAACCAAGGCAACGCGGCGCTAGAAGCGCTGTTGGAAGGGGCTGACCCGAAGGTGAAGCTGGCGATCGCCAATTCCCTCTGGAGTCGTGAAGGGATTGACTTTCAGCCCGACTTTCTGGCAAAAAACCGCGAGTTCTATAACGCCGAGGTCACCAGCCTGGATTTTTCCCAACCCGATGCGCCCAGCGTGATTAACGACTGGGTAAGCCGCAGCACCGAAGGCAAAATCCCTACTATCGTCGATCGGCTCAATCCAGAGGATGTGCTGTTTCTGGTCAACGCTATCTATTTCAAGGGCAGTTGGAGTGCGCCCTTTAACCCGTCGATGACCCAGACGCAGCCCTTTTATCTGCCCAACGGCGATCGCCTCGATCATCCGCTGATGTCGCAGTCGGGCCAGTTTGTCTATGCTGAAACCGACCAGTTTCAGGCGATCAACCTGCCCTACGGCAACCGCCGCTTTAGCATGGTGGTGTTTTTGCCGAAGCAGTCGTCCAGCCTAGAAGCGTTCCAGCAAAGCCTCACGGCCGAAAACTGGCAAACCTGGAGCAGCCAGTTTCGCCGCCGCGAGGGTATGGTGAAGCTGCCCCGGTTCAACACGGAATTTAGCGTCGGGCTGAACGACGCGCTCAAGTCGTTGGGCATGGCGATCGCCTTTGACCCAGACCAGGCCGACTTTTCCGCCATGATCGACGCGCAAGCCTTCATCAACCGCGTGCAGCACAAGACCTTTATCGAGGTCAACGAGCAGGGCACCGAAGCCGCAGGCAGCACGGGCATCAGCATCGGCGTGACCTCCGCCCCCATCGACCCGCCCTTCCAGATGGTGGTCGATCGCCCCTTCTTCTACGCCATCCAGGATAATCAGACTGGGAGCCTCCTGTTTATGGGCACCATTGTCAACCCTGGTCGCTAGACGTAGCGAAACTCTGTCAGCCCCATGCCCACCGCCCTCGCCCTCCACACCAGCAGTCCAAATCTGGGTCTGGCGCTCAGCAACTTTGCCGACGTGCAGCGCCAGCAGACTTGGGATTTGGGGCGGGCCCTGTCTACACACCTGCATGATTGCCTGATAGCATTCTTGCCACCGCAGACCTGGGCAGACCTGGATTTTTTGGCAGTGGCGCGGGGGCCAGGCGGCTTCACAGGTACGCGCATCGGCATGGTGACGGCGCGGACGCTGGCGCAGCAGCTCAACATTCCGCTGTTTGCCATTTCCTCGCTGGCAGCCGTTGCCCATGCTGCTGCCACCCAGATGCCCATCGCCGAACCGAGCCTCGACTTGGCAGTGCATCTGCCTGCCCAGCGCGGCGAAGTCTTTGGCGCAATCTATCGCACCCAGCCCCAGACTAACCAACTCATCCCGGTCTATCCCGATGCAGTGCTGACAGAAACGGAATGGCGATCGCTCCTCGACTCCTGGACGTTTCCCTGGCAGCCCATCGACGCATCGGGCGATCGCGCTGACACCGCCCTCCACCTGCTGAGCTTGGCCTACGCAGACTGGCAAAGGGGCGATCGCCCCCACTGGTCGGCCGCGCTGCCTTTTTACGGACAACATCCGGTGACGTAGGGCTGCAATACTGGCATTGCCATCCAAACTGCAAAAGGCGCAGAAATACCGCAGAAATACCGCATGAATTCTGCAAAAACATGAATTCTACAAAAAAATAGTGTGCGGCAGCTTAGCTATCACACACTATTCCATACTCTTAGCTGAATTCAGCAGTCCTGGAACCTACTCAGCCGCCAGGGCCTCGCGGGGAGTGCCATAGTCAATGCGGTCATGATCGTTGGAACTGCTCCGGAGCGGATTTGTATAGACATTTAGCTTTTGCAGCAGCACCAGCCAGAAAAACAGCGGATCTTCCACCAGATATCGCCGCCACAGTCGCTTGGGTTCGGAGGTGAGGCGATAGAGCCATTCCAACCCTGCCTCGCTGATCCACTTGGGCGATCGCTTGACGTTTCCAGCCTCAAAGTCAATCGTTGCGCCAATCGCCAAGAAGATTTTGATATTGGGCAGTTGGTCTTTGT
>JBDNCP010000081.1:0-21992 GCA_046719575.1 Cyanobacteriota bacterium | reverse complement strand
GGATTCCCGTGATCGACAAGGATGTGGATGGAGCCAATTCCCTCCCCCTTGCCCTCGATCGCAATAATCCGAATCTGGGGCGTTACTCTGCCTGTCGCCGCGTCACCCGCACCATCTATATGGGGTCTGCGCCCACCCTGCGCGCCGCCAATCGCGGCTTAGATGATCGCCGCATCAAGCTGGGCTGTGTGCAACCAGGGGAAAGTGTGGCCACCTTTGGCGATGCCCTGCGCCGGCTCACCGATCAGGCCACCTACCTCTACGTTGATGAGAGCAAGCGCTATTGGGTGTCTACCCAGCCCAATGTCAACCGCACCGCCCAAGAACGGGCAGAACAACTGTTGGGCGATCGCCACCCCATTTGGGAAGAAATCATCAAACGCCTCAAGTCCGATAAAAACCGGGGCGAGTTCAGCGCTGTTCATGTTGCACCCGATTCCACCGCCGACATTCCGGATGATCCCACCCTAGGCGTTCGTCTAGTCGTCCTTGCTCCCCAACATCCCCATAGCAAAGGCACGCCAGACAGCCCTGCCCGCCAGTGGGTAGCGCAAGCCCTCAATCAACGGGGCAGCAGCCCTCGCTATTACAAAAACACCCTGCTATTCCTAGCACCGGATAAAACCAAAATTGAAAACCTAGAACGCAGCACCGCTCAATACCTGGCTTGGCAAGCGATCGTAGACGAAAAAGATACCCTCAATCTAGATGTCTTCCAAAGCAACCAAGCCACCACCAAACTCAAGCAGTCCAACCAGGATGTTGAGAATCTCCTCCGGGATACCTATCAATGGCTTCTGATTCCCTATCAACCCGATGCCCAGGGCAACATTGAGTGGAAGGAAACCCGACTGCAAGGGCAAGATTCTCCCATTTTGCAAGCCAGCCGCAAGGCCACTCATGAAGGCGACCTGCTGCCAGCCTACTCCGCCACCAACCTGCGCCTCGAAGCCCTAGATAGATTTCTCTGGCGAGACACGAATCACCTCGATCTCAAACGACTTTGGGAATATCTCACCCAGTACCTCTATCTGCCTCGCCTAAAAGACCAAAGCGTCCTACTGCAAGCCGTTCGCGATGGCGTCGCCCGAACCGATTGGGCCGATAACTTCGCCTATGCCGAAGGCTTTGATGACGTAAAAGGAAAGTACCTGGGTCTGCGTGCTGCAACGGGCATTAGTCCCAGCGTTAGCCCCCAAAGCCTGCTGGTTAAGCCAGAGGTTGCTCAGAAGCAATTTGATGCTGAATCCGCCCAGGCAATCACAATTAACACTGTAGGGACGATAACCGTTCCCGTAGGAGAGACAACTGGTGACAGTACACCATCTGATGGTTCTGGTGACAAGGCCACAAAAGACGGCGAGCAGGACAAGGTAAGGAGAACTCAAGCACCTATCCTCCGTAGATTTTATGGAAATGTGGACATTGATGCCACGCGGATTAACCGAGATGCTCCGGCGATCGCCGGCGAGGTGATTCAGCATCTCACTGCATTGAATGGCGCAACGGTGAAAATTACCCTGGAGATTGAGGCGGAAATTCCTGAAGGAGTCCCTGACGATGTTGTGCGTACTGTGACGGAGAATTGCCAAACACTCAAGTTTAACAATTACTCCTTTGAGCAGAGTTGACATGGCGAAATCAATGGAATAAGACAGAGAGCGTTCACAAGCTAACTGGCGGACTTACTGGTCGCTCAGCTCAAGTCCGCTTTTTAAGTTAGGAAGGCGAAATCAGGTGGCAACCGTGGCAAAAGAGTGGGAGCGATCGCCCCAAACCCGCTATTTTTAATGAAGGGTTCTTTTCCCCGACCCCTGACTCCCGAAACCTAATCCCTGAAACCTGACCCCTCATTATGCCGAACCGCATTCTCGACCTCCTCCGCCAAGGCCAGCCCAACGATGCCGTGACCGTGCGCGGCTGGGTGCGGACGAAGCGCGAACAAAAGGAATTTACCTTTATCGAAGTGAACGACGGCTCCTCGATGGCGGGGCTGCAAGTGGTGGCGAATCAGGATATGCCAGGGTATGCCGAGGCGATCGCCCGCATCAGCACCGGCGCAGCGGTAGAGGTGTCGGGGGTGCTGGTGGAGTCGCCTGCCAAGGGGCAACGCATTGAACTGCGGGCAGAGTCGGTGACGGTCTATGGCGAGGCAGACCCAGAAACCTATCCGCTGCAAAAGAAGCGTCACTCGTTCGAGTTTCTCAGAAGCATTGCCCATCTGCGATCGCGCACCAACACGTTCGGCGCGGTCTTCCGCGTCCGCAATGCCGCAGCCCAGGCCGTGCATAACTTTTTTCAGGAGCGCGGATTTCTCTGGGTGCATACGCCAATCATTACGGCTAGCGACTGCGAGGGCGCGGGGGAACTGTTTACCGTCACGAATTTGGATCTAAAAAATCCGCCTAAGACAAAAGAGGGCGAGGTGGATTTTAGTCAGGACTTTTTTGGTAAACGGGCTTACCTCACAGTGTCGGGGCAGCTAGAGGCGGAAATTATGGCAATGGCGTTTTCCAACGTCTACACCTTTGGCCCCACGTTTCGCGCCGAAAATTCCAACACGTCGCGCCACCTGGCCGAGTTTTGGATGATTGAGCCGGAGATGGCGTTTTGCGATCTGTTGGGCAACATGGAGCTAGCAGAATCATTCCTGAAGTCCGTGTTTAAGCACGTCCTCGACACTTGTCCCGAAGACATGGCGTTCTTTAATGAGCGCATCGAAAACACGGTTTTGGAAACGGCAGAGAATATTATCAACAGCGAGTTTGCGCGGGTGACGTACACAGAGGCGATCGCCCTACTAGAAAAGAGCGATCGCACGTTTGAGTATCCCGTTTCCTGGGGGCTAGACTTGCAATCGGAACATGAACGTTACCTGGCGGAAGAACTGTTTAAGAAGCCGCTGATTGTCACCGATTATCCGGTCGAAATCAAAGCCTTTTATATGCGACTGAACGAAGATGGGAAGACAGTTCGCGCAATGGATGTCCTCGCGCCGCGCATTGGCGAGATCATTGGCGGATCACAGCGAGAAGAACGCCTCGATGTCTTGGAAAAACGCATTCAAGACCTGCAAATGCCCATCGAAGATCTCTGGTGGTATCTCGATTTGCGACGCTTTGGCACCGTTCCCCACGCAGGATTTGGGCTTGGCTTCGAGCGGCTGGTGCAGTTCATGACGGGAATGCAAAATATCCGCGACGTGATTCCCTTCCCACGCACTCCACTCAGCGCCGAATTTTAAGGGTGTAGACAGTAGAAACTGCCAACCTGACCAGAGCCTGCATCCCTCAGCCTTCCTCCTTCATCCCTTTACGCCTTCATCTCTTTACTTCATCCCTTTAAAAGAAAAACCGCCTGCGGGGCTGAATTCACAGGCGGCTAGGCAGAGGCATCCCTCGCTTAATTGAGCGTGAAGCGATGGGTTAAGCGGTGGAAACCTCTGACACTCGCGACGCAGCTAAGGCTGCCAGCACGTTTGCAGAGGGGGCCGTCCAGCCGACGATGCCGCCCTGTGCCCTCACCATTTCCAGCGTCGATTGCTTGAATTCGGGAAAGTAGCTCTCGGTGCAGTCTTCCACCATCAGGCATTCGTAGCCGCGATCGTTGGCTTCGCGCATCGTCGTCTGCACGCATACCTCCGTCGTCACGCCCGTCACCAGCAGGTGCGTAATGCCGCGCTCTGCCAAAATCGCCCCCAGCGGCGTGGCGTAAAATGCCCCTTTCCCTGGCTTGGTAATCACCACTTCTCCGGGCAGCGGAGCCAGGTCGGGAATGATGCCGTTTCCCGGTTCCCCTAGCACCAAAATCCGCCCCATTGGGCCCTCATCGCCGATTTTGAGCGACCCCTTGCCCCGGTTCAGCTTTGAGGGCGGACAATCGGATAAATCGGGCTGGTGGCATTCGATCGTGTGAACCACCGTCAGCCCTAGTGTCCGAAACGCCGACAGCAGTTCCTTTAGCGCCGGAACGATCGCCTGAAGCCGCAGCACATCATTACCCAGCGCATCGCCAAAGCCACCTGGCTCCATAAAGTCGCGCTGCATGTCGATAATCACCAGCGCCAGTTTGTTTAGGTCATCTGGCAGCGCGTATTCGTAAGGCTGCGCTGTAATCGTTAACCCCATGTTTGATGCTCTCCAAGGAATCGGTTTTAGATTTTGGATTTTGGATTTTGGATTTTGGATTTTGGGTGTTCTGCTAGTGGCCGGCCATGCTAGTGCCAATCGCCCCAAAGTCTGCTTCGCTGGTTGGGCTGTCGTAGACGAATTTGCCGCCGCTGATGACAATGAGGCGATCGCTCAATTTCAGCAATTCATCCAGATCTTCGCTCACCAAAAGCACGGCTACACCCCGGTTTCGAGCATCCACAATTTCGGTATGGATAAAGTCCACCGCGTTGAAATCCAATCCGAAACAGGGATTCGCGGCAATCAGCAGCTTGATGTGATCCGCAGACAATTCTCGTGCTAGAACTGCACGCTGCACGTTCCCACCAGAGAGGTTGCCGACGGGCGTTTCCGGTGACGGTGTTTTGACCGAGAACTGATGAATCAGCCCTACCGCCATGTTCCGAATGGCATTCAAGATTAGCATCGCTCCCTTTGCCTGGGGTGGACGATCAAAGGTTCGCAAAGCCATGTTTTCTGCCACGCTCATGTGCGGTACGCAGGCATTCTTCAGGGGTTCCTCCGGCAGTGCAAACACTTTGTGCTTAAACATCTCTGCACGGGTCGCGCCGTAGGGTTCACCATTGACCAAAATTTCGCCAGCGGTGGCTTCGCGCTGTCCTGCTAGCACTTCCACGAGTTCCCGCTGCCCATTCCCTGAAATGCCTGCAATGCCCACAATCTCGCCGCTGTGAACGGTCAAGTTTATACCCGAAACAGCCTCTACCCCGTTGTCTTTGTTGGCGTGCAGATCTCGCACTTCCAATACGGGCACTTTTTCAAGATCAGCAACTTTGTTGACAGGCGTTGGCTCTTTCTTTTCGCCCATCATCATTTCTGCCATCTCTGGCACGGTCAGATCTTTCACCAAACCGCTGCCCGCGAACCTGCCTTTACGCAATACGGTAATCTCGTCAGCAAACGCCATCACCTCGCGGAATTTGTGCGAGATCATCAGGACGCTCAGCTTGCCGTCGGTGACCTGTTCGCGCAGCAGTCCCAACACTTCGTCGGCTTCGGCGGGGGTCAGCACCGAAGTCGGCTCATCTAGGATTAGAATGCGACTCTTTAAGTAAAGCTGCTTCAGAATTTCCAGCTTTTGCTTTTGTCCGGCGGCGAGTTGGGCGATCGGCACGTCGATCGGCACGCGGAAGGGCGAGGCATCCATGAATGCCTGAAGCTCCTCCATTTCGTCCTTCCAGTTGATCAGCGCCTTGCCCTCGTAGCGCGACAGGACAAGGTTCTCGGCAACTGTCATCGCGGGAACGGAGGTGAAATGCTGATACACCATGCCAATGCCATAGTGGTGTGCGTCGCGGGGATTGGCGATTTTCACTGGGTTGCCGTCGATCAGCACGCCTCCAGCAGTGGGGGAATAAAAGCCCATAATGCACTTGACCAGCGTACTCTTGCCCGCGCCGTTTTCGCCCAAGAGCGCGTGAAAGCTGCCGGGTTTGAGATGCAGCGACACGTTATCGAGTGCGATGAGCGTGCCGAAGTGCTTGGACATACCTGTGACTTGGAGATCAGGTGGGCGATCGATCTGGAGGGTTGGGCTGGGGGTGGCGGTGGAGGTCATAAGGAAGGATGAGGAATGAAGGATAAGGGATGGATGGAGCTTGCATCGGGATACAGGCAAATACTTTGTTTCCTTACTGGGCGATCGCCTCGATAAAGGAACGTGAGTCGGATACAGTGCCGAATACGCCGCCCTGCATTTTGATCATTTTGAGTGCCGCGAGATGATTGCCGTAATCTGTCGCGGCGGTGCAGTCGGAGAGCAGCAAACACTCGTAGCCGCGATCGTTGGCATCTCGCATGGTGGTATGCACACAGACATCGGTTGTCACGCCTGCAAGAACGATATTTTGAATATGATTGCGCTGGAGGACGAGATCTAGATCGGTCGCGTAGAAGGAACCCTTGCCGGGTTTATCAATCACCACTTCACCGGGCAGCGGCGCAAGTTCGGGAATGATTTCCCAGCCCGGTTCGCCGCGCACCAGGATCTTGCCGCAGGGACCCGGATCGCCGATGCCTGCCCCAATTTGGCGCGATCGCCACTGCTTGTTTTCTGGCAAGTCTGACAGGTCGGGGCGATGTCCTTCGCGGGTGTGCATGACGTGATAGCCCTGCGCCCGTGCTGCCGTCAGCACTGCCCGAATCGGCTCGATTGGCGCACGGGTCAGCGACAGGTCATAGCCCATCTTGTCCACATAGCCGCCGGGCCCGCAAAAGTCAATCTGCATGTCGATGACTAGCACGGCCGTATTTTCGGGATGCAGCTCACCGTTAAACGGATAAGGATAAGGATCGGCTTCTACAAAACGTCCCATACATCAACCTCCTTCCTGAATCAGCTATCGGTTCCCAATGCGCCCGGAACGCCGCTGAGCGTCCGTTTGGGTGAGCAGGTAAAAATCATGATCAGCAGCGTCAGCACATAGGGTGCGGCGTTGAATAAGTAATAACCTTCCTTAATACCAACGGATTGCAGCGCCGGGCCAAGGGCCTGTGCGCCGCCAAACAGCAGCGAAGCCCAGAGACACATGATCGGGTTCCAGCGGGCAAAAATCACCAGCGCCACTGCCATCAAGCCCTGACCACTGGAGATCCGCTCCGTCCACAGACCGGGGTAATACAGCGACAGCGCCGCGCCGCCGATGCCTGCCAGGAAACTTCCGGCAATGACGCTGAGCATCCGCACTTTGAAAATTGACACGCCCATAGCGCGGGCGGCTTCGGGACTGTCGCCCACAGCGCGGATAAAGAGGCCCCAGCGGGTGGAGCGGAAAAACCACGCCATGAGGGGGGCGATCGCCAGCCCAATCAAAAACAACGGACTAATTTGCAGCGCGGCTTGCAGGGCAGGAATATCGCTCCAGTTGCCTAGGTTAATCGTCGGCAACTGCGGCGCTTTGGGTTGAATAAATGGCTTGCCAAAAAAGAACGCCACGCCGCTGCCAAAGATAATCATGGCGATGCCCACCGCCACATCGTTGACTCGAAACTGCTGCGATAGCCAGCCGTGGATTGCGCCAAGAAAGGCTCCAGCCAGCCCTGCGGCGACCACACCCAGCCAGGGTGAGCCAGTGAGATAAGAAATCGCGTAGGCCGCCATCGCGCCCGTCAGCAGCGTCCCTTCCAAACCCAGATTAATTTTGCCGCTCTTTTCCGTCAGGCATTCGCCCAGGCTAACGAACAGAAAGGGCGTGCCGCCGCGCATGGTTCCCGCAATAATCGCCAGGGGAACACCAAGCCAGCCGATTGCTTGTGAGGGTTCTGACATAGTTGAAATGTTGGGGTGTTGGGGTACTTCTGATGGAGAGGTGGCGCTTTTTCTGTTGCTCTGTCTCCCCATCCCTTCTCGCTTAAACCGTGACCACTGGCTCCTGCCCCGGACTAGGCGGCGGCGGCGCGGGTGGTTCGATCATGATGGGTTTTTCTTTGAAGAGGCCGAACTTGCCGTAGAGCGAGTCGCTATATAGCACCATCAAGAAGACGAGTCCCTGGAAGATCAGCACGGTGGCATCGGGCAGTCCGTGGGCCCGCTGGAGGATGCCGCCGCTGGCGAGGATGCCACCGACCAGGAGGGAAATTAGCACGGCAGCGAGGGGATTGTGGCGGGCGGCGAAGGCAACGAGGATGCCGCCATAGCCGTAGCCGACGTTTAGCGACTCGTTGGCGGAACCCTGTACGGCGGCGACTTCCACCATGCCTGCTAGACCCGCGCAAGAACCCGCCAGAAAGCAAATCATCACCGTCAGTTTGCCGACGGGCAGCCCAGCAATTTTGGCGGCGCGGATGTTGCCGCCTGCGGTGCGGGCTGCGAAGCCGAAGGTGGTACGCTGCATCAAGAAATAGGCGATGACGCAGGCAATCAGTCCGTATAGCAAGCCCCAGTGAACCCGCGTACCGGGAATGTTGCCCAGCATATTGATCTCTGCCAGGGGGAAGGTCGAGGGCTTGTTGAGCGAACTGGGGTCGCGCATGGGGCCGCCGACGAGGTGATTTAGCAGGGCGATCGCCACATAGTTCAGCAATAAACTACTGATCGTCTCATTTACGCCGCGATAGTGCCGCAGCCAGCCCGCCGCGCCGATCCAGATGCCGCCCATCACCATCCCGGCGATCGCCATGCCAAGCTGCACCACCAAAGGAGGGAAAGCCGTTCCCATAGCAAGGCCTATCGAAACGGCTGCCAGTCCACCAACCACCAGTGCGCCTTCGTTGCCAATGATCACCAGCCCCAACCGCGCGGGCAGCGCCGTACATAGGGCCGACAGCATCAGCGGAGCCGCCCGCACCAGCGTATTCTGGAAGGTACTCCATTTACCAAACGCTGCCTTCCAGATCGAGGCATACACCGCAAAGGGGTTCGTCCCCACGAGCGCACAAAAAATTCCAAACAGCAAGATTCCGGCCAGAATGGCCCCAAATGACAAACAGAGAGATTCCAGCGTCCTGCGCCAGGTTTGTGAAAGTGCCATCGCGCTCTAGCCTCCCACCGACCCGATCACGCCATCCACCAGATAGTCCATTTGCTCCAGCTTGGGATCTTTCTGCTCCAGTTTTTCGCTTGCGCCGACAACGGTGCCTCCCTTGTTGTCCTTCACTTCGCCAGAGTAAATGACGAGGCTGCCGTCCATCAGCTTGGCTTTGGCTTCGTCGGCGGCGGCCCTCGCCTCAGCGCTGACGGCCGGGCCATAGTCCGAAACCTTGCAGAAGCCGTCACTCAAGCCGCCGCGCAGAATGTGGTCGATCGTGCCATCTTGCAGCGACTTGCCCGCGTAGATATCCTCGGCAATTTTGGAATAGATATTCGTCCAATCCCACTCGGCTCCGGTGAGGTAGCCCTTCGGAGCCAGTGCCGCCTGATTGGCGTGATAGCCTGTGCAAAAGATGCCGCGCCGTTCTGCGGTTTCCATCACCACCTTAGGACTGTCTACGTGGCAGGTGACGACATCAATGCCCTGATCGACCATGCTGTTGGTCACTTCCGCCTCTTTAATCGGCTCCGCCCAGTTGCCTGTAAACAGAACCTGCGTGGTGGCATCGGGGCGGACGCTGCGAGCGCCAAGGGTGTAGCTGTTGACGTTGCGAAGCACCTGGGGAATCGGTTTCGCCGCCACAAAGCCCAGCTTGCCACTCTTGGACGTGAGTGCGGCGACGATGCCTGCGATGTATTGGGCTTCGTCGATATAGCCAAAGTAGCTGCCGACGTTTTTCGGCGTTTTGCCCTCCTGGTATAAGCCGCCCGCGTGGAAAAACTGCACGTCGGGATATTCTTCTGCCAGCTTCAGGATGTGCGGGTCAAAGTAGCCGAACGAGGTGGGGAAGATGGCTTTTGCGCCGTCGATGTCGATCATGCTCCGCATGGATTCGGCAACGGCGGTGGTTTCAGGCACGTTCGCTTCTTCCACCAGCTTCACCCAGTTGAACTTGGCTGCCATGCCCGCTGCGCCCTCGGCGTGGGCCTGGTTATAGCCGTAGTCGTCCTTTGGCCCGACGTAGATGAATCCGATGGTGAGCGGGTCGCCGCCGCCAGTTGCGCCTCCTTCGGCAGCATCCGTTCCGCCGGACCCAGCGGGGCTGCACGCCGTCCCCAGCTTAGCCGTCAGTCCAAAGGCGCTGGTGGCGAGCAGCCCTCGAATCACCTGCCGACGAGACATGTTCAAAATTCGTTTCCTGCCCATCTCTTTGCTCACAGTGCCAGCTCCCTTAGCGACAAAACTTGATGACGAAACCTGTCTGGTAAAACGCTCATCTCGAAACTTGGAATCTCCAGATTGCAAAGGATCGAGAAATTCCAAAGAAATCCTGAATGGGGCAATTTGAAGTTAGACCAAAGCCTATCAAAGCCGTGCCGACAATAGGGTTCTAAAAGGTGTGGAAAAGGTTCGCAAAAGGTTCGATCTGGGGCAAACAGAATGTGCCTTGGGCTACAAAGGGCGATCGCCCAAACCGTTAGCATCGCTGATACGCAGTGGGAGGAGTTGATGAGCGCGATCGCCCTGGCTAAATGGGCAATTTCGAGTCTTTTTTGTAAACAGTTATGAACTCCGAAGAAGCCTTAGCCATAGTTGAGTTCGCCCTGCGGGACAATCGCCTGAGCAAACTGCAACGCACGGTATTTTGTCAGGCTTGGGACGAGCAATCTTATCTAGACATTGCTCGTCGCTATGGTTATGAGTTGGGCTATGTGAAGCAGACGGGTTCTCAACTCTGGCAACTGCTGTCGGATGCGTTTCAAGAAAAGGTCACCAAGCATAATTTACAGGTCGTGCTAAAGCGGCAGGCTCCCCGGATGAGAGCCGCCGTTGCAGAACCGGCGATCGCCCTAGAGCAGCGGGCCGAGCCGTCCCCCAACCGAGAGACAATGCTGCGAAATTCTGCCCTGTTGTCGTCGGGGCCTGTGGCAACTTTGCCAGAAAACCGCGTGGCGATCGCCCCTCCCCTCCCTGCCGTTCCATCCATGCCTGCGCCTGCGCCCGTTGCGGATTGGGGCGATGCGGTCGATTTGCCCGCTTTCTATGGACGCGATGCCGAGTTGCAGCAAATTGAAGACTGGATTTTGGGCGATCGCTGTCGGCTGATCCTGATTTTGGGGATGGGCGGCATCGGCAAGACCACGCTGTCTGTCAAGCTGGCGAAGCGGCTCTCGGCGCGGCAAGCCGTCGAGCCTGCGGGACACTCGCCGTTTCAGTTCACCATTTGGCGATCGCTCCGCAACGCGCCTCCCGTCCTTGAACTGCTGGCAGATTTGATCCAGGTTCTCTCTCATCGCCGGGAGGCAGACCTGCCCGACTCGCTGGACGGGCGCATCCGCCGCCTGCTGGACTATCTGCGGCAGCACCGCTGTCTGATTATTCTAGACAATGCCGAAACGGTGATGCGACAGGGCGATCGCGGCGGCGGCTATTTACCAGGCTACGAGGGCTATGGGCAGCTTTTGCAAGCCCTGGGCGAAGCAGAACATCAGAGTACTGTCCTGCTCACCAGCCGCGAAAAGCCCGGAAACCTGGCGGTGCGCGAAGGGTCGCACCTCCCGATTCGCTCGCTGCGGCTGTCGGGCTTGCCGCCGGACATTGGTCAGGAACTCTTTGCGCTAAAGGGCGAATTTAGCGGCACAGAGGCCGAGTGGCAAACCCTGGTAAACCACTACGCGGGCAATCCCCTGGCGCTGCAAATGGTGGCTTCGGTGATTCAGGATCTCTTCGATGGGCAGCTTGCAGATTTTCTGGACTGCCTGGAAACGGGAACTTCGGTGTTTGGCGATATCCGCGACTTGCTGGCGCAGCAGGTAAATCGATTGTCTCCGCTGGAGCGGCAGGTGATGGACTGGCTGGCGATCGCCCGCAAGCCCGTCACGCTCTCAAAACTGCGATCGTGGCTGGTGCCTCCTGGGGTGCTGGGGGCGCTGCTAGAGGCGGTTTGTTCTTTGGAGCGGCGCTGCCTGATTGAGAAAACGGCTCCCCGTCTGACCGAGAAATCGCAGGCTAGATTCACGCTTCAGCCTGCCGTAATGGAATATGTTACGGAACAGATCATTGAACGGCTTCAGCAAGCGATTCGTAACATTGGCGCTGCTCAGTCTGAACCCCTGAGCGACGCTGGAGTGACTTCACATGACCTGCTGCACACCCATGCCGTTCTCCAGCCCCAGGCAAAGGACTACATCCGAGAAACGCAGACTCGGATGATTCTGATGCCCCTAACAAAGCGACTGCTAGAACTCCAAAGCCAGACCCAGCTAGAGGAACGAGTGCGATCGCACCTCCAACATCTCCGCCGCACGCCTCAGGCCCAGTCTGGTTACACAGCGGGGAATTTGCTCAACCTGCTGGTGCAACTGGGCACAGACCTGACAGGCTGGGACTTTTCGGGATTGGCGGTGTGGAATGCCTATCTGCGCGGCGTGAATCTGCATCAGGTGAATTTCACCGGGGCGAGTCTGGTTCGATCAGGGTTCACCGAAACCTTTAGCCAAATTTTGGCGATCGCCTTCAGCCCCGATGGCAAGCTGCTGGCGACGGGCGACGTAAACCACGAAATCCACATCCGTCAGGTTGCCGATGGCAAGCAGTTGCTCAGCCTGCGAGTTGACGAAGGCTGGGTGTGGTCGGTGGCGTTTTCACCCGACGGACGCACCCTCGCCAGCAGCGCCAACCGCAGCGTTCATCTATGGGATCTGCAAACCGGGGACTGCCTGAAAACGCTTCCAGGATATAGCGATCGCGTCTTTTCGGTGGCGTTTTCACCCGATGGACATTACCTAGCGACGGGCAGCGAAGACCACTGGGTGCGCGTGTGGAACGTGCGATCGGGAACCCTGATGCACGCCCTGGCAGGACACACGCATGAAGTCCGCTCTGTAGCCTTTTCGCCTGCCCCACTGCGGCTTGGGTCAACTGCAAAATCTGTGTCCAAATCTCCCGCTTTCCTCTTGGCCAGCGCCAGCTACGACGGCACGGTGCGCCTGTGGAATGCCAGCAGCGGCGCTTGCCTGGAAACGCTGAAAAATCCAGGCCATGCTGCTGGTGAAGTGCCTTCCTGGGTGTGGTCAGTGGCGTTTTCACCCGACGGGCGCACCCTCGCCAGTGGGAATAACGATGGCACGGTGCGTTTATGGACAGTGGAATCAGCGGGACATCAGGGCGCAGTTGTGCTGGCCGCGCAGGACGCTTTGCAAGGTTCCCGGCAGCCTGTGCGGGCGATCGCCTTTAGCCCCGACGGGCGCACCCTCGCCAGCAGTAGCGATGATGGCAGCCTGCGTTTGTGGAGCTATCCTCAGGGCGACTGTCGGCGCGTGCTGACGGGCCACCGAAGCTGGATTTCGGCGATCGCCTTCAGTCCTGACAGTGGCATTCTGGCTAGCGGCAGTGAGGATCAGTCTGTGCGCCTGTGGGATGCTCGCGGTCTGTGTTTGCGGACGCTCCAGGGCTACAGCAATGGCGTGTGGTCGGTGGCATTTTCGCCCGACGGGCGCACCCTCGCCAGCGGCAGCCAGGATCGCACCCTGCGCCTGTGGGATCGACAAACGGGGCAACTCCTCGGCAGCTTGCACGGCCACACGCGCTGGATCTGGTCGGTGGCGTTTCACCCGATGCAGCCCCTCCTGGCTAGCGGCAGTGAAGACCACAGCATCAACGTGTGGAATGTCCAGACGCAGCGCCTACTGCAAACCCTGGAGGGACACCGCGATGCAGTGCTGTCTGTGCTTTATAGCCCCACGGGCGAAACGCTGCTCAGCGGCAGCCTCGACGGCACGATCAAGCTTTGGGATGCCCAGATAGGGCTATGTCGTCGCACGCTGACGGGGCATGAGGGCGGCGTGTGGTGTCTGGCGCTGAGTGCCGACGGTCGCCTGCTGGTCAGCGGCAGTCAGGATCAAACCCTGCGTCTGTGGAGTCTGGAAACCGAAACTTGTCTGCAAACGCTGACCGGGCACACAAGCTGGATTCGGGCGATCGCCCTTAGTCCTGATGGCCATCTCCTGGCCAGCGGCAGCGCCGACGGGGTGATCAAACTCTGGTGCGTCCGGGATGGAGTCTGCGTGGCCACCATTGAGGCGCATCGTGGGCCCGTGCTGGCGATCGCCTTTCACCCCAGCGGCTCCCATTTCGCCAGTTGCAGCACCGACACCACTCTCAAGCTCTGGGATGCTCATTCCAACACCTGTCTGCACACCCTCCACGGCCACCATCGCTGGGTGCGCTTCCTCGCCTACAGCCCCGATGGCAACACGCTGGCAAGCTGCGGGCAGGATGAAACGATTCGCCTGTGGGACTTGGAGTTTACGAATCAGGGGTGTTTCAGGGATGAAATTGCCTTACGCCCTGATTCTCCACACTCTAATTCTCCAAACCCTGATTCTCCATGCCCTGACTCGGCAACGTTGAACCTGCTGCAACCGCAAGCCTCCTGGGTGCTGCGCGTGCCGCGACCCTACGAGGGAATGGCGATCGCCCAGGTTACCGGACTCACCGATGCACAGCGGTCTACCCTGCGGATGCTGGGCGCTGTGGAATAACGGGGTTCTAGCCCAACGGTCACAGCATCAACTGCAAAAACTTCAGATCCAGCCAGCGATCAAACTTATAGCCGACCTGCCGCAGATGTCCGACTTCTGTATAGCCAAAGCGCTGATGCAGCCTTAGGCTGGCGGTGTTGTCGGCATCGATTCCCGCAATCAGGGTGTGCAGATTGCGAGTTTTGGCTGCTTCAATGAGCGGGGCAAGCAGGCGCTGACCAATGCCGCGCCCACGGGCCGGGGCTGCCACATAGACTGAGCTTTCGGCGGTGTGGCGATAGGCGGCCCAAGCGCGGAAGGGACCGAGCGCGGCATAGCCCAAAATTTCGGGGTGCCCGGTTTCGGATGCTCGGTCACCGACAGCGATCAGAATGGGATGGCCCTCTGCCTGTCGGGTGGCAAACCAGGCTTGGCGCATGGCCAGCGTGTGCGGCTCGTAGTCGTAGACCGCAGTTGTATTCAGAATCGCCTCGTTATAAATAGCGAGAATTCCCGGCACATCGGCTTCGGTAGCGGGGCGAATGTGCAGCCCGTCGAGCGGCGAGTCGGTCGGTGTTTGTGGGATCATGCAGTCATTCCCCTTTTGTAAAACTGCTTTATCCTACGATGCACTCGATGTCTCAACTGCCGCATATCCACCCGACGGAACTGGCCGAACGACTGGCGCAGGGAGAGCGACTGCAACTGGTGGATGTGCGCGAACCGGAGGAACTGGCGATCGCCCAACTTGATGGCTTTATCAATCTGCCGCTGAGTCAGTATGGCGAATGGTCAACCGAGATTCGCAGCCGCTTAGATCCAGAAACCGAAACGGTCGTCATGTGTCATCACGGGATGCGGTCGGCGCAGATGTGTGCCTGGCTGCTGTCGCAGGGCTTTCAGAATGTCAAAAATCTAACGGGCGGAATCGAGGCTTATGCGATCGCCGTTGATCCCACCATTCCCCGCTACTAAACCTTAGATAGGCGAAAAACGGAAAGTGCCCTCTGCGAGCCTCTGCCGCTCTATGGCGAAATAATTGATACTTCAGAAGTAGTGTCTTTGCTGAAGGGCTGATGCCGTTCGGAGCGTGGGACAGCGGAGAATGCTGTCCTACGGTTGCCGATGCCCAACGAAAAATCTCAACCGCCGAAGTGGGGCATTTGAATCTAGGGATTTGGGGGCGATATGGGAGAATCAGGTGACGATTCCAGATGGCTAATCTACCGCCCCACAAGGCTTTGGGTGATTTCATGGGGGGCGTTGTCTGATGCACCACAACTTAGCCGCTAGGTCTAAAACGATCCGGGTTTGCTGAACAGCAGTGCGGATGAAAAAGAAATGCGAATTGGGCCTCAGGGGTGTGCAGATTGAGAATCCGTCCATCGGGCAATTTGCGCCAGGGGCGATCGCGGTAAATTTAGGCTGCGAAGGCGACAGTCATTGCGATACGAGCATTGCTTATAAGCAACGCTTATAAGAAATGCTATACAAGGACTTGGAAGCCAGTGCGATCGCTGCCCTTTACACCGCTTTGCCTGTGGAACCCTGCACTCCTGACCCAAGCCAAAGCAACTTTTGCAACTCCGGTAGGAACATCACCGATATGCAAGCGTCATCTAGAAGTGTCATCTCCCAAAGCCAAGCGTTGCCCATGAGCGAGTCCATGTCTGCATCCTGGTCTGCCGTTGGGGCCCCCGCGCCCCAGACCAAGGTTCCGGCAGAGTCTCTGTCGAACTACGATTTGATTCTGCAATGTCAGGCGGGACTGCGGCCCAGCAAGACGGCGTTTGCAGAACTGATTCGGCGCTACCAGTCTCATGTGGACAAGGTGCTGTATCACCTTGCGCCCGACTGGTCAGACCGGGCCGATCTGGCGCAGGAGGTGTGGATTCGGGTCTATCGCAATGTCAAGCGTTTGCAAGAGCCAGAAAAATTTCGCGGCTGGCTCAGCCGAATTGCCACCAACCTGTTTTATGACGAGCTGCGGAAGCGTAAGCGGGTCGATAGCCCTCTCTCGCTCGACGCGCCGCGCACGCTAGACGATGGCGAGATGGATTGGGAACTTGCGTCGGACGGGCCAGGGCCCTCCGAAGATTTGGTGACACGCGAGTTCTATGACCAACTGCGGGCGGCGATCGCCGATTTGCCTGAGGTTTTTCGTACCACGATCGTGCTGCGGGAAATTGAGGGCATGGCCTACGAAGAAATCGCTGAAATTACGGGTGTGTCTCTGGGCACGGTGAAGTCTAGAATTGCCAGAGCGCGTCAGCGGCTTCAGTATCAGCTCCAGACTTATCTGGACAGCTAAGAACTCTCTACAAGCGCTGCGGAGGAACCAGGGGAATAATCAGGAAATAATGGGCGATCGCGTCGGAATTCTGGTTTGCCATGTAGCTTGCGCGACTAGAGGCTGAGGCTGGTTTTACTATATTTCCCTTATGATTCTGAGTAGAGTTTGAACTCTTGTATGATTCTGAGTAGAGTTTGAACTCTTGCCTCTCGCGATTGTGCATAATCTTTGTACGTTAGTTCTGTGCATTGACTCTGTGCATTGACTCATCGGTTTAGCGGTTTGCTCTCGATTCTGAGTCCTTGATTGATTTGACCATGATGCCTGATATTAACGACGGTAAAACTCCCCGGCAGCGTGCCTCTCGCCCTGCGTCTGGGGGCGGTCTGCCCCCAGAATGGGCGCATCGCTCACCGGTAGAACCGATTGACCACTTGAAGCGCGATCGTTTTGAGTTATTGAGTGCCTATCTGGATGGCGAAGTCTCCGCGAGCGATCGCCGCCAGATTGAGGCTTGGCTGGCAAGCGATGCTTCGGCACAACAGCTTTATGCTCGCCTCCTCAAGCTGCGCCAAGGGTTGCACGGGCTACGCACCCTCCCTGTTCCGTCCGATCGCCCTGTTGAACAGACGGTTAGCCAGGTAATGAAACGACTGGAGCGCAAGCCAAGGCGCACTGTAGCTTGGGGGGGCATGGCGGCGGCTGCGGCGCTGTTTGCGGGTGCAGTAACGACGGTGGTGGCTCCCAACTATTTGTCACCGCATGTCAACGTCATTTCCCAGTCTGATTCTCAACTGATGATTGCGTTGGATCGTCCAGTTATTGATATTCCCGATATTGCTGATCCAAGTGTTGCGCCTTCTAGGACGGCAGTCCCCGTTCCCGACGTGGTTCCTGTTACGCCGCCCAACGGTGGACAACCTGTCAATCCCTAAACTGGCTCAAGCTGATTGATTCACCCCAAATTGACTCACTAAAAAGCGATTTACTCCGATTCACCGCAAAGTGCATGGGCTATATGTAGCTCACGCACGTTTGCCATGCACTTTTGCGATGCCTAGCTGCTTGGCTAGGGTTCATTCAACCCGTACTCTATCGCCCGATTGATCGGTGTGGACGCGGTATTTTCCTTGAGGCGTGGAAACTGTAACGACATAGCCAGGAGTTATCACCTCAGCACACACCTCGTCGAGTTTTGCGATGCCCAGACAGGCATCGTTCCAGGTTTTAGGACTGACATTGCTCAGCGTCATTTGTGCTGTCGAAAGACCCGTTTTCTCCGCCAGTGTGGTTTTAATCCGGGCTGCGACCTCTACGGGGAGTGGTGTAGACGCTCCAAAAGAATTAAACGGCGACGGCGTGAGATGCGAGGAGTCTTGAGTGGACTGGCTGTTGATATCGGATGCTGCTGGGCCAGAGGTGGCCGTTGCGCTGCATCCGATTAGCAAACTAATTAGGAAAAGTAGGGCGATCGCCCTGACCCATTCCCTCCAACTGTTGCCCATCACCCACGCCCCAACCTTTGAGATCATAAATTTTGAAGGTCTATTTACCAACTCTTTAATTTTAGCGATCGCCTTGTCTATCAAGCATTTGACCACCACCAAAAAATCATGTTGGTAGCAGCACGTAGAGGACAGTATCCAATTTAGTGGCAATTCGTTCGCGGCTATGCCAGTTTAGAGGAGTATTGAATGAGCCGCGCACCCACAGATCCGTATTCTCCTGTGTTTATGGTTCTGTGTTATTACCCGTTGCGTATGCTAGGGTTGCAGCATGGGTTCACCAAAATTTAATGCCCTGATTCTGCATTTTCCAAGAATTGCAGGGTTGATGTGCATTCTGGTTAACGTCCTTAGCAACCCACGCCTCAAACCTTAACCCTTGTCAAACTGGAAACATGATTAAAGTTATTGAACTTTCTGGCATTCTAGATGGCACCCAGGTAGATGCTTTTCATCAGCAAATTAGTGAGGCTCTGGAAGCCAATACTTCCGTCATTTTGGTGGACTTAGAGAAAGTGACCTTTATGGACAGTTCTGGGCTGGGTGCTTTGGCAAGTGCCCACAAGAAGGTGCGGGCTGCTGGCAAGCGGCTGTCTTTTTGCTCGATTAGCGAACAAATTAAAATTCTATTCGAGCTAACCAGTATGGATCAGGTGTTTGAAGTCTTTGTTAATCGTGAGGCATTTGATCAGACGGTGCTATCGGGCGCTGTGTCTTGAGGCGAAATGGGGACTTGTCTGTGAAATTGTTCAGTCTATCGTCTTAAGTCAGTTCAGATCTGAACGAGTTAAACAGTTAAGTTAAAGTCAAGTTAAACAGTTCAACAGTTAAACGAGTAAAAAGGGTGAGGCGCACTGAGTCTCACCCTGATTTGATGATTTGATCAGAGTTGATTGGAGGCTGAATTTGGGAGGCCTAATTCAGTTTCTTGATCATCGATTCGGCCTGTGCCGCGCCCTCTTCATTGCCCTGCTGCTCATAAAGCTGGAGGGCAATGCGAAAGGCGGCAAGGGCCTCGTTCCGGCGATCGCGCTCCTTTAGCGCCACACCCAGCCTGTAAAAAGCATCTCCATTTTCGGGTTCTAGTTCCGTTAGCCGTCGAAATGTAATAATTGCCTGGAGGTAATTCCCCTGTTCTAATAGCAGGTTTCCTAGGGTTGCGTGGGCATCGACCGAATTTGGCTCTGCAAAAGTCGCCCGCTGATAAAAGGTCACAGCCTCTTGCAGATTGCCCTGAGCGCGATACAAGTCCCCAATTTGCAGGAATATATTGGCATTTCGAGGTTCTAGCTCGGCGGCCCGGCGCAATGCATTCAGCCCTTCCTGTACCCGTCCTGAGTTGACCAACGCCACTCCCAGATTAGCCTGCACCTCAGCCCGCCTAGGAGCCAAGTTGGCGGCTTGTTGCAGCATCTCTGCGGCATCTCGATAGCGGGCGGCTAGCAGCAGCACCTCACCCATTGATTCATAAATGCGGGCACTGTTTGCGCCCCGCAGCGAAGCAGCCCGTCGATAGGCAGCCAGCGATCCGTCATAGTCTTGCAATCGTGACAAAACAACGCCCAGACCCAGGTTCGCGTCCAAGTTATTGGGGTCTAGTGCGACGGCTCTGCGATAGGATTCTGCGGCTCCGGCGTTGTCTCCCAAGTTGGCCAGACAAAAGCCAAGCGCGTAGTGAAAATTGGCGTTGTTACCATCTAGCGCAATTGCTCGACGATAGGCTGACACGGCTGCCGCATAGTTCCGCTCTTGGGCATGGGCAAAGCCAATGGCTGAGTGAATGCGGGCGTTGTCTGGCTCTAGTGCGGCGGCCTGCTCGTAAATGGCGATCGCCTCACTAAAATTGCGCGATCGCATCAGGTCGCGCCCCTGCCGGACTAGCTCATTCACCCGCCGACTCTGCTCCTGTCGCTGTTGAGGAGTCAGTTGCTGTGCCGTTGTGCCAGAATTCTCAGTCTGGGCTATGGCCGGGGACGTATTTACCAGACCAACAATAGGCAGAGAGATAAAAAGGCTGGCGATCGCCGCCACAGTGTTAACAGAGTTAGAAGTTTTAAAGCTAATCACGGTTCAATCTGAAACAGACTGCAAGCTGATCCACACTCGTCAACCCTCGTCAACGCAGATCAACATTCGTTAATAATTAGCCGATTTCGGCTGGAATGAAAACAGTATCCCTCTTGAAACCACTCCAAAGCCTGCGAAACTTCGTTCGAGTCCCACACCAAAACTACACGCCCGAACCGCACGCCAAAACTGCACGCCTAAAACAGTACCTTCCCAGGGGACTGTATCACCCAACCGTCAGTGCCATATTGGGTTCAGTTGAGCAAGCCAAGGCAGTGAACCAACAAAAGGTTTATACACCTAGGCTTTCAACCACACACTATCAACCTGTTGAGGAACTTTAATTATGGCTACTGTTTGTTCTCCTTCCAAAGCAATGCGTGCAGAAGCTGCGGCGGCTGTTGCGCCTCCGGTCGGCGCTCAACCTCCCCAATATGCAGAAACAGAAACCTACTCTCGTAGCATTCTCGGCCCAGTCATGTTTGAACTGTCTGAGCTACGTGTAGAAGGAACAGCCGATCTGCCTGTGCCTCCCACCTACGTTGCTCCTGGACAGTCCCCATACATCATCGCGGCTGACGAAGAGTTCGTTGCCAGCGTGAAAATCGTGTTCAACCGGACACCCCTAACGTCGCTGCTGATGTGCCTGGGCACCCAAATCCTGATGAACTTCCACTTTGAAGGACAAGGCCGCAAGGCTACCGAAATTGACCTCCAAGCGGAAATTACAACCAAGAAGGATGTCTACGAGTACGAAGTAAAGCTGTCTGAAGTACCCAAAAAATCGGGCCTGACACCCGGCTTGTATGTGGTTTCTGCCACCGCCGAAATCGGCCCTGCCGAGCATGAATGCAGCCAGTTCATCCTGGGCTATGGCTACATCGCTGGCACGCTGCTGCAAGTGTACAAAGAGGTCTAAGCAACACAAAGGTTCGTTCCATCGGACGCGTGAGCTAGCCACCCGCCCGATGAACACTCCTGAAGCTTGAACTCGCTGGTAGATCTTTGGGGTCTACCAGCTTTTTTGCGATCGCACGCTCAATTTTTTGTAAATTCCAATACAAAACATAGCTATTAATTTTTGTGTCTGAATGCGATCGCCCTCTACACGTTGGGCAATCTAGCTGTTATCCTAGTCACTTCTTAAGCTTCTCTTAAGCAACAAACCAAGCACAGCAACAGGCAAACGCTTGCATCCTAACGCGACAGCCATTTTCACAGACCCTCCTCACACCCTATGGAACTTGCTAGCGATTCTTATCCAGTTCGAGCATTTATTCGGCACAAAGCCAAAATGAGAGTTTTAGAAGCCGAATCAATGGGCACTAGCTGTTTAGCTTTCGATGAGCCTCTCCTTCAAGAACTATCAACCACACTCTTTCAGTCACAGCGGGGAGCTGCAATCTTCATCCCCTACCCAAATCGTCAAGCTGCCGAAGCCATCGAAGATCAGTTTGCTCTGGAGCTTGCAGAAACCTATCGCTACATCAAGCAGCGGAAAGCAAATACCCAAGTGCAACGGTTAAATAGCCTGCTCTGACCCTTTAATCATTGACATCATTGACAAGTCGCTGTGACGTGCCGATGATTTTAGACAAAACTTGAAGCGGCTGCGTGCTTCCAGGATTAATCTGGACATCCAGCCGCTTTCCGCATCAAGAGCATCGTCTTCCCCCTAAATGGCGCAGCCAAACCAATAAATCTGCTTTTCGCCTCAAATCGCTAGGCGCATCAAAAATAAAATATAGATAGTGGACGATAATACCTCTCGCACAAGCAGCAAACCCATCTCTATCAAGGCTTCCACGGATTCCAAAGTTTTTTCCAAAAAGCAGTTGACAAAGCCGAGGAGAGGGAGTTATGTTAGTAAAGCGGTCGGGAGGACAGCCGAAGCGGAGTGAAAGCGAAGCAAGGCTAAAGTCTCGCCGCCCGAACCTGGAAAAGAT
>JBDNCP010000080.1:0-22032 GCA_046719575.1 Cyanobacteriota bacterium | reverse complement strand
CTAGCTTTCCAAAACCCATTGCGCCCGAAGCGTCATCCAAAATTCTTATGGGAACTCCAGGAAAAACGAGTTGCCTGGCCACAGTTTTCATAGGCTGGAGGCGATAAAATTTGGAAAGTTTGGGACAAGGCTTCTTTTTAAGCTGCCCTGCCTGCTTGTCCCTTGCAAGCGGAAACCGCAAAACATCGAAACCCAGAATCGAACCGATGCTGACTATCCCCGACTCTTTGCCGCTGGTGCCCATTGTTTACATTGCGCTGGCAGGCGCTTATCTGCTGGTGCTGCCGTTGCTGACGATGTTGTATCTTAAGCAGCGGTGGTATACGGCTGGCTCGATTGAGCGGCTGTTGCTTTATTTCCTGGTGTTTTTCCTGTTTCCAGGACTGCTGCTGATCAGTCCTTTCCTCAATTTCCGCCCCGAAAAGCGCCAGTTGGAAGCCTGATTGCAGATAAATTTGCAGGAGGATAGGCGGCACGTTTCCCATTCTGTCCTCCACGATGTTTACCTTTTGGGCGCTACCAAATTGCGGATAAACAAATTGCGGGTAAAGTTGCAGATCTATCGGTACTCTGTCGGCGGTATCAGATTGCGGATAACGTCACAAATATAACGTTACAGATAAGGTAAAGTTTCAGGTAAAAAGAGCGATCGCCCTGCTGTTCGCTAGCGATCACTCTGAGTGCAGCTAGATTTAATTCAGTCGAGAGAGCGTGCTGAAAAGACCAGGCTAAGGAATTCTGAAGAGAAGCCTTAGAGTGCGATCGCTGCTGCGTTGCTGAAGATGGGAGCCGCTTCGGGGCGATATTGTGCGCCGCGATAGGTGAGGTTGACGAAGGGCTGAACCGGCAGTTCAGAAGAGTGGCGAATTGTCATCTCAGCGCCGCGATAGTATCCGTAGAATGATTGGCTGGTGGCGGGCAGTTCGGTGCAGGGGGTATATTCGGTGCCGCGATAGGTCAGTTGCATGGTTGTGTCTCCTGGAGAGTGAAGCGGGGTGCGCCTCGTTTGATGTCTCTGTTATACGGCGATCGCCCCCAGCAGCACGATACTGAAAAGTTATGGACTTTTCGGCCCCGCGACTCCTTAACTTTTCCGATCGCCCGATGGAAAAGCACTATCCCCTTCCTTAACCCAACCGTGGACACAACGTACAAAACCTTTCGGATTCGGGACTGGCAGTTGGGCGATCGCCCATCCAGATAGCGCATAGCCAGCACCCAAGGGGGCCCCATCGAGCAGGAGCGATCGCCTTGATAATGTGCGGTTTGGAAACAGTTGGTTCATCTCAGTTGGTTCATCTCAGTTGGTTCATCTCAGTGTTACGGCATTATTTCTACAGTGTCATTATTTCGGTATTGCAGCGTGAATGTTTCAGAATAAACCCTAGCATTTGGCATCGGGCGATTTCATGATTTCGATCCCTGTCGAGGGAGCGGCGATCGCCCCTGAATCCACGGCTGTATTCATTGTGCTAACCGACTCGACCCGGACGCTGTGCGGATACCATTCACATCACCCAATAGGTTACCTCAGACACGAGATATGGGACGAGATAGGGAACAAAATGAGGGAACAAAACCTAAATTTATTCGTCTTTTAGTGGGGTTTTCAAACTGTTGTTTTAGAACTATTTATGGCTGTAAGCAGCCGATCTAAATTATTAGCTCCAGCATTCAAAAGCTAATTTTCATTTGGCGTTTGCGCCAGGACTTGTGACAGTTTAATTAGCGAAACATGGATAGGGCGATCGCCCATTTCCCAGTTCTATAACTAAGATAGTTCAGGTGCCAAAGGATTCTTCCTGAGTCTAAGGAACTTTTAAGACACAGACGAATTCTTTCAACCAGAACCTACAATTCACCTGCCCTCTAAGCCATTAGACTGAGATTGAAGGAGGTGCGAAAGCGCTTTTTTGAGAAATCTTTCATCTCACGTTTTATGGTCAAGCATGAGGCAACTCTGATTCGATTATCTTGTCCGAGTTCACCATAAAAGCAACTTGCATTTGCAACTTGCTTGATGCCGGATTATTGCGCTCTCTTGTACGTCTTTTGGATGGAAAAACCTATGAAACTTTCTCTGAAATCCATTGCTACCGTTTCTGCTCTTTCGGCTGTGGCGACTGTGCCCATGCTGCTCTCCGCTAGCCCTGCTTCTGCACAAATGGCTGGCAGCTACATCGGCGCTGGCATTGCTGCGGGTGTGACGGAAGATGCCGCTGGCGACACGTCCTTCGGGGCAAACATCCAAGGCCGGTTTGACGTGCCAGTGGCTCCTATCTCGGTGCGCGGTGCAGCCCTGATTAGCGACTCTGCGGCGCTAATGCCTCTGGTGACCTATGACATCGGCATTGCTCCGGGGGCCAACCTCTACATTGGCGGTGGCTACTCTTTCGTCACCGATGAAGGCCGGTCTACTCCGCTGGGCGATCGCAGCGCTCCGGTGGCCACGGTGGGTGTAGAAGCCGCGATTCGCCGCAACATCGTCCTCTACGGTGACGCAAAGGTGGGCTTTGATGCTTATCGAAACAGCAATGATGCGGCTGTCAGCCTGCAAGTGGGTGCGGCTTATCGGTTCTAGGGTGCTGCATAAGCCATCGCTTGATTTGCAGCTTTGCAACGACCGCAGCTAAACAACGACCGCAGCTAAAAAAGATGACGCAGTGTGATGTTTAGGTTGAGATCCGGCGGGATAGCCAAAGGTATCCAAACGTCGAGATCTCACCTAAAAGCTAAACCTAAAAGCTGAACCTAAAAGCTGAACCTAAAAGCTGAACCTAAAAGCTGAATCAATCCTCCGGACATCCCCCGAACTCCAATCGCACTAGGAGACGGGGGATTTTCTTAATCATTGACACCCTCTCCGGCTTAAGTAAAGATCGAAAGAGTGTTCGTAAATCTTTGTGAAGGCTGCTCTCATGTCGCTTGAGCTGTTATCGCTAGAGTCTTTGGAAAATCTTGCACATGAGTATGGCTATTGGGTCGTGTTTTTGGGCATTATGCTCGAAAATACGGGAGTGCCGCTGCCAGGCGAGACCATTACGCTGATAGGCGGTTTTTTGGCAGGCAGCGACGAGCTAAATTACTGGCTGGTGCTAGCCAGCGCAACGGCCGGAGCCGTGCTGGGCGACAATTTTGGCTATTGGATTGGGTATTTTGGCGGCTGGCCGCTGCTGGTACGGGTGGGTCAGGTGTTTCGCATTGAGGAACCCAAGCTGTTGTCACTCCGCAAGCAATTTAGCGAAAATGCCGCGAGAGCAGTCATCTTTGGTCGGTTTCTGGCGCTGTTGCGAATTTTTGCCGGGCCGCTGGCGGGGATTGCCCAAATGCCCTATCCCAAGTTTTTGCTGTGCAACTTGATTGGGGCGATGTCTTGGGCATCGGTGATGGTCACGCTGGCCTTTTTTGTGGGCAAGCTCGTTCCATTGGAGCAGTTGGTGGCGCTGGTAGGCCAGTTTGCGGTAGTAGCGCTGCTGCTGTTTTGCGTGGCGATCGCCCTGCCCATCTGGCTAGAACACCGCACCAAGCAGGAGCTTGAAGGTTAGGGGTGAGTGAGATGCTTTGCTAAGCGAGCTGGCTAGCAGAGCCAACGCTTTGCCGGGCCCAAGCAGACTGCACCAGCGACATCAGCACGTCAGCCGTTAGCGGCTTGACTAGAAATCCATCAAAGCCTGGATTTTCCTCTTGATGCAGCCAACTCGGTGCATGATGATCGGTCAGCGTGACGATGGTGGTGTGGCGGGCGTTGGCGTTGCTGCGGAGTTGTTTCACCAACACTTCAGACCAGCGGCGATCGCCCCCCACCAAAATCACCAAAGACGGTGGCGATTCGCTCACTCGCAGCATCATTTGCACGGCTGAGTTAGTCACTACAACAGGACAGTGCAACCGAGTAAGCTGAGACTCCAATCTGCGAAGTTCGTCGGATGGCTTATCCAACACCAAGACATAACTCTGGTTGAATTGTAGTTGCATGATTTTTTCAGATACCTGGCTTCAGATACCGGGTGTTGTCAAGTAACTATACTCCAGATCCGATTTCATCAAAAACCAGACTCAAACCCTTGACAAATCAAGGGTTTAGCTATTAATTTCTAGCAGCGGCCTTCAATTTTTTTTAGGCTTTGACAATAGAAACTTGGTGATAGTTTTTAAACCTTAATGTTGTATCAACAAAAGACTTACAAGTTAACATCCAGAGGTTCGACCTGAATCATTTCAGCGATTGAAATAATCTCAATGAAGCTTTAAATGATCAGCTACGTCGGCAGAAAATAATACAGCAATTCAAGCCGATGACGGCAAAGACGAGGGGGGCTGGTGTTTGACGTTTCAAACACCCTCGCATTTTCACAGCCTAGTGACCGGTCCGTTTCAGTTTAGACGGCGGCACATCTAGCGCCGGGTTTGCCTCAAAAAAGCCGACGGGCTTCAGCATAAAGCCGGAATAAGCCGTCGGCATGACGGGCCAGTCTTCGGGACGAGGAATGTGATGATGCCCGAAGTTATACCAAACCACGATGTCGGTATTTTCAATCGAGCGGTTGGCCTGCGTCCACTGGGGCAAGCCCTCACCGCCGGGGTGCTGGTTGGGGTAGTTGCCCGCGGGATAGCGCTCGGCCGGGTCGTAGGGCGTGACCCACAGGTGCTTGCCCATAAAGCCCGCCCGCTGCATGATAGGCGAGTCGGGGTGGGCAAAGGGCAGCACGTTTTCTCCGGGCGCAAGCTTAAAGCCGACGGGTTGCCCCAGGCGGTTAGTCACATTAGGATTCACCACTTTCCAATAGCGGGCGGTGAAGGGGTCGATCAGGCGCTGGGCTTGCTGCTCGGTTGCCAGCAGCGTCGAAACGGCATAGAAGGCATTACCCATCGGGTTTTCGGGGCCCATCGGCTCGGCCTCAGTGTTGACTTCGTAGACGGAGTTAGCTGTGCCGTCCAGGTCAAAATCCAGCCGCATACAGAAGAAGTGCTGATGGTTGGTGGCGTTTAGCTCTGGGGCGACCAGCGTGCCATATTTCGGCGCACCCGCCAGGGCTGCACAGAGCAAAATGCCCGTCAGCTTGACTTCAAACTGGATCGAACCGTCCTGATAGAAATACCAGAAAAAGGCGTATTCGTAGTTGTCTACGGTGGCGATGAAAGAGATGGCCAATCGGCGCGATCGCCTTACTTCCACACTCTCTCTGCGCCAGTCGGTGTGCTTCCAGAGCATTCCAAAATCTTCTTCATGCAGGCAGACGGCATTTTCGATCACCGACACCTCGCCCCGGCTGTTGGTCAGCACGCCGTCAAAGTAGTAAATTTCGCCTAGGCAATCGCAGCCTAGCTTGAGGGAATTGGCCAGCAGCCCCACGCCATGCTCGCCCACGTCAAAGGCGTTTTTGCGATAGTGCTGCGGGCGGGGGTCCCCATAGGGCACGACCATCTCCGCCATCGACGCGCGATAGAGAATCGGCCGCAGTCGCCCCTGATCTTCGTAGCTAACGCAATACAGCACCAGCCCTTCGCGGGGTGTAAAGCCAATCCGAAAGTCCCACTTTTGCCAGCGGATGTGATGTCCGTTCACCTGAAAGCTGGGCCCCTCTGGTTGGGTAATGTGCAGCGGCTTGATGTCCTGGCGAAACGCGGGCATGAAGCGGGCTTCGTATTCTCCTGGCTCCGGCGGCACAGGCACTACACCCAGATCATCAATCCGAATTAGCGCCATTTTGTTCAAATCCACCACGGGAATTAGCCCATCAATGGGGCGGGCGTAGGCGTTGCTGTCCGGCGTGGCCCGCAGATAGCAGATGCAGCGCGAAAAGCGGATGCCCTTTTCGTCTTCAAAGCCAAAGTTGCCCGGTGCCCACGGATCGACCATCACCAAATCCAGGTTGGTAATGCCCCGCTTTGCCAGCGCCGCATGAAAGTCAGGGTGTGCTTTGACGACGGCTTCGCACTCCACCAGTTCATCGGCCATGATGTTGGGCTGCACACCTGGAACCTGCCGCCAAGACGTGACCAACCCCTGCGTCAGGGACACCACCGCTTCGTAGGTTTGCCCGGTGGCGTTGTCCAGCAAGATAAACGCGACTTCCCGCTCGAAGCGATCGCCCGGTTGATAGGCCTGCACCAGCGACTTGGGCGGCTCGTTCAGCGTCACGGAGGGAAACCGGAAGCTGTCGCCCACGTCTTTTTGCTGCCGCAGGAGGGAAACTGCTTGGGTGATTTCGGCGGCGGTGAGGGGTTCTAGAGGATGCAATGCAACTCCCTGGTGGTCGGAAGAAGTCGTCGTTTCGCGGGTTGTCGTCATACAAAATTTGGGAGGTGATTCTAGAAATTCAAGATTAGGTCGTCAGTTCAGGGCGGCTAGCGGCTAGATCTCAACTCAATTGGACTGGCGCAGAGATGCCCAATTTCTGAAGATACTCAATTCTGCGGGAGGGTGTGGTGTGCGTTGTTGCGGAGAAGAGAAAAGAGAAGAGGGAAAAGAGAAAAGAGAAGAGGGAAGAGGGGGTCTTCGTTCTTCGTTCTTCGTTCTTCGTTCTTCATTCTTCATTCTTCGTTCTTCGTTCTTCATTCTTCGTTCTAAGGTAAGTCTTGGCATTGCGGGCGGGGGTGAAATGCAAAAGAGCCAAGTTGATGGTGGGTCAACTGGCTCTTGTCGAGAGATTTGGAGTAGTCAGGGTGGGCTATCGGCTGCGCTTTTCGCGGTCTTGGCGACGGCGATCGCGCCATTCTACGGCCGTTAGATAAATAACTCCGCCTGTGACGCTGACCAGCAGCAGTGCCGCCAGCACCGCCAGCACATTCAGCGGGGACACACCAATTGGGGAAATAAGCGAATCAAGGGTCATTGCAAAAATTGTGAGTCTTGACTGTGAGTCTTGACTGTGAGTCTTGACGTAAAACCCTGGAAAACCCAGCTAGAAACCGTTGCGCCCCCAGACCACCAGCGAGATTGAAAACGTGAATAAAACCAGCAAAGAAACCCATCCCAACGTCAAAATATCCATAGCAAAATCTCAAACACAGCGGGTGCAAATGATTTCAAGCTCCTATTTTACGGCAAAAGGCGCGTCTTCCCAAGGAACCCCGCCAGCCGCGACGCAGGAAATTGGATAAACGACTGTCGGAGCGGAGTATCTTGCTTTTCAGCCGTTCTGCGTTGTGCAGAGTCATGCCTAGAATTGGGTATTTCCGCGCAAAAAAAAGCCGTCAGATCTGTCGCATCCTGTGGTTTGATTACAGTAACTCGCAGATTGACAGGGCTTGCGCCTGGGCGGGGGTGAGGAGAAGCATGAGCCGACTGGGGCGCTATCGGTCGCGGGTGATGACGCGCCAGCGCAAGCATTTAATCCTGTATATGACGGCGGCGGCGGCGTTTCATGCGGGCGCGGTCACCGCAGGCTGGATGGCATGGCAACTGCCGGAGCCGCCGCAGGTCGAATCGCCTACGCCTGCCCAGCCGATCGAGTTTGTTTACCTAGATGCCTCTGAGACAGAAGCAGAAGCAGTCGCGCTACGTCGTGCCCAAGTGTCTCAAAAAGCTGCTGGCGAAAAGGTGGACGCTTTATCCGCCAACGCGGGTAAGTCCATTGAGTTTCAAAAGGACGCGATGACGCTGGCGGGCAGCAAGGGGACTGTGCTGGATGACGGGACAGCGGCGATCGCCCCTTCGGAGAACCAATCTGAGGATCAATCCGAGGATCAATCTGAAAAAAATCTGCCTCAACCCGCCGCCCACGCTAGTCGTCCGGCGGCTAGTCCTGCCTCGCCTGTACCTGCGCCAAGGGCGATCGCCCCACCCTCTGCTCCATCCGCCGCCCCAGCCCCGCGCCCGTCCACGCCCGCCCCAGCCACCGCGTCTCCCGTTCCTGTAGCCCCACCCGTTGCGACGGCTCCTGCCGCCCCAACCACTCCCAGCGACTTGCCAGCCCTGAGTCCGGCTCCCTTTGTGCCGCCAGAACCCATTCCCGCCGCTCTGCCCCGGCCGCCGCTGCCGCCCCCCCAGCCGCTCTGGGAAGCCGCCCTGCCTCCCCCGCCGGAGTTTTCACCAGCATTGCCCCAACCGCCTCAGCCGTTGCCAGAGGTTTCCGTCGCCCGCAACCCGGCCGCTGCGCCACCGCCGCCCGGTCAAGGGTTAGACGGTATTGCCAGCCCAGACCGCACGACGGCGGCCAGTCCGCCCAGCTTATCTGCCCAGCGCGACCCCGTGTGGGGCGAGTACGTGACCCGGTTAAACCAGGACGTTCAAGCAGTCTGGCAGCAGGTGCCCATCGATCGCCCCTATCGCGTCACCGTCCGGCTCACCCTCGACCGCGCAGGCAACTTGCTCGACTTGCAGCTTGCAGAACCCTCCGGCTTTGCCGATGCCGATGCCGCTGCGATCGCCGCTGTGCAGCAATCTGCCCCGTTTGAACCCTTCCCCAGCACCGCCACGCGCGATCGCATCCGCGTTAACCTCACGTTTAACTACAATTTGGTTGAGCAAGGGACTAGAGCCAGAGATCCAGGGGCCAGAGAATGAGTCTGTTTGCAGCCTGAAGCCGGAGTCTGCTGCTTAAAACCTGACACTCGCTAAGATTCAAGCATGAATCCGAAATCGCTGCGGGTGAATACCGCGATTCAATCTGAGCATCTGGAGGGGGCGATCGCCGAGTTGGCGGGGCGCTATTTGCGGGCGACCAAGACCGGGGCGCGGGTGGTGACGCAGCCGACGGAGTTTCCGGTGTCGTCCTACTGTGCGCCGCTGTTGGAAGATTGGCACAGCGGCAAGATAGGCTATGCGCCGGGAACCATCACGCTGGTCTTTAGCGGGGGCGTGCTGGATGAGGCGGCGGATCTGCTGATTTATAAACCGGAGGGGGGCGATCGCCTACTCTATGGCAACCGGGCGGCCAATCGCCGCGAGTCACAATTGCCCTTGCCACTGGGAAACCTGGTTGAGCAAAAAGTTGAGCAAAAAGTTGAGCAGAAAGCAGACAGTAGCTCCGGAAATGGCGCTCGAAACGGGGCGCGGGCTGCCTTCAACGACGTGAGCCGACAGGTGCAGGCGCTCAGCGATGTTTTGCTCGAACTCACCGAACATCAGCGATCGGTAGAAACTCGCCTGCGAGAAGGCGTAGGAAACGGTTCCGCAACAGGAATCTCGGTTCAACAGATGCAGAATATGCTAGACGCCCAGGCGGCTAGTTTTGCCCAGATCCTCGCCAGCCAAATCGCCGCCGCCACACGCCACTTTGGGCAACGGCTCGACCAGATGCAGGCGCAGCTTGAGCAAATTCAGGCACAGCTTGACCTGCCCGAAGCGTTGCCCGACCCGCAGACCGAGGCAGAATGGCAGCAGCGCATCCAGTCTGCTTGGGGCACCGTGGGCGACTATGAGCAATACAGCGCTAGCCATCGCGAAGCCAACGCCGAAACGCCCCTGTTTCACGCGCCAGACTGGGTGGCGCTGTGCGATTTGGACTGGGCGCGACGGCTGCATCCCGTACTGGCACAACTGCACCAGATGATCCACGGCGAAGACGGCATTGGCTATGCGGGGGCGGACGTGTTGCAGCAGTTTGGCTGTCATGTAGACTCGCGCACGGGCGATCGTTATTACATCTACAAGCTGGGTGGCTTCAGCGCCTACGATGCGCTCTGGCAAACGGCGACGCACCCGCAGCAGTCGTGGCTGCCTGCGTTGCAGCGCCTCCGCAAAAAAGCCGCTCGATTCCCCGATGTGTTTCACTTGTTTGGCTGGGAACCAGAGGCGATCGCCGCCCTCGATACAGTCGTCGAGCGACTCCTGCGGGAAAAGCAGTCGGCGGGGCAACACTCGACCGGATCGACCTACGGCAGCCAGGGCTATGCCAAGCGCCCCAGCAACACCATTCCCGACTATCTGGCGCTGCTGAACCTGGGCCCGTTTGCCCCGATCACGCCGGAATCGCTCAAACGTGCCTATAAGCAAGCCATGAAAGCGGCCCACCCCGACACTGGCGGCAGCAAAGAGCTGGCGCAGCGGGTCAATGAAGCCTATGAAGCGGTGTTGCGCCATTACTTCCCCAGCGCTTGAGCCAGGGCTTGAAACCAGGAAGACGGGTCTTCTGCCCTCGGATTAGGCAAAATTGCTGACACGCGCTAGATCCTCGATAATGATAGGGATTGTGAATCATCTCCAGACCCTAGCCGCAATTGATCCAAGCCGAAACCCTCAATCTGTTGGAATGGCCGCGCCTGTGCCAGCACCTTGCGACCTTTGCCGCCACCAAGCTAGGCGCGAGGGTAGCGCAGGAGTTGCGAATTCCCGATAGCCAAGCCGAGAGTGAGGAACTGCTGGCGCAAACCCGCGAGGTCTATCAGCTTGAAACGACGCTGCCCGTTTCGCTCAGCTTTGAAGGCATTCAGGACATTGGCGACGCACTGGAGCGGGCCGGGCTGCAAGGCATCTTAAGCGGCGACGACTTGCTGGCGATCGCCACCACGCTCTCTGGCGCACGCACCCTCCGCCGCACGATTGATCAGTATCCCGACCTGACCAAGCTCAATGCCCTAGTTGAGGATCTGCGGACGTATCCCGAACTGGAGCAAGAAATCTACCGCTGCATCGACGAGCGCGGCCGCGTTATGGATCGCGCCAGTCCCAAGTTGGGCAGCATTCGAGAGCAGCTAAAACAGCAGCGCGATCGCATTTACCAAGTTTTGCAAAATCTCTTGCAGCGCCACGCCAACGCCGTGCAGGAGCCGCTGATCACCCAACGGGGCGATCGCTTTGTGCTGCCTGTGAAGGCTTCCCACAAAGACCTCATCCCCGGCATTGTCCACGACACCTCCACCAGCGGCGCAACGCTATATGTAGAGCCACACTCCATCGTCAGCCACGGCAACCAGCTTCGGCAACTGCTGAAGCAAGAGCAGGTAGAAGAAGAAGCCGTGCGCCGCGCCCTCAGCGAACAGGTTGCCGAAGTCCAGGAAGATTTAGAAAGGCTATTGGCGATCGCCACCACCCTCGACCTCGCCACCGCCCGTGCCCGCTATTCCCTCTGGCTCAGCGCAAATCCCCCCCGCTTCGTGGAATTTGGGAGTCTGGAATCAGGAGTCAGGAGCGAGGAAGCCAGTGCCAGAGCCGCACACCCCCACTCTCCCATCACCCTCCGCCAACTCCGCCATCCGCTCCTCGTCTGGCAGCAGCAGCACGAGCAGGGGCCTGCTGTCGTGCCGATCGATCTGGTGATCCAGCCACAGATCCGCGTCGTCGCCATCACTGGGCCCAACACAGGCGGCAAGACGGTGACGTTGAAAACCCTGGGGCTAGCAGCGCTGATGGCGAAAGTGGGGCTATTCATTCCTGCCCGCGAACCCGTGGAGATTCCCTGGTTTCATCAAGTCCTGGCCGACATCGGCGATGAGCAGTCGCTCCAGCAGAGCTTGTCTACGTTTTCTGGGCATATCCGGCGGATTGGGCGGATTTTGGCGGCATTGGGAGACGATGGGGGTGAGAGCGCAGAAGAGCAGGAAGCAGGTTCCAACACCCCGCTACCCCATCCCCCCGCCACCCTATCCCCTTCCCTGGTTCTCCTCGACGAAGTGGGCGCAGGCACCGATCCTTCGGAAGGCAGCGCCCTGGCGATCGCCCTCCTCCGCTATCTAGCAGACCACGCCGCCCTCACCATTGCCACCACCCACTATGGCGAGCTAAAAGCGCTGAAATATCAAGACGAGCGGTTTGAAAATGCCTCGGTGGAGTTTGACGATGTATCCCTGTCGCCGACCTATCGGCTGCTGTGGGGCATTCCAGGGCGATCAAATGCGCTGGCGATCGCCCAGCGGCTCGGCCTCAACCCAGCAATCGTGGAGGCGGCCCGGGCGCAAATCGGCGCAGGCTCAGAAAGCGACGTAAACCGCGTGATTGCTGGACTGGAGCAGCAGCGCCGCCAGCAAGAAGAAAAGACCAAATCTGCGGAACAATTGATTCGAGAAACCGAGCGGCTGCATCAGGAAATCTTGCAGCGGGCAGAACTGCTGCGCCAGCGCGAGCGGGACTTGCAGCAGCAGCAAGAAGAAGCGGTGCAGGCGGCGATCGCCCAGGCAAAGGGCGACATTGCCAAGGTGATTCGCCAACTCCAGCGCGGCCCCGCCAGCGCCCAAGCAGCCCAGCAGGCCACCGAAACTCTGAACGGTCTGGCCGATCGCCATCTGCCCTCTCGACAGGCTCCACCCAAGCCGAAACCCGGATTTCGCCCCAAAGCGGGCGATCGCGTCCGGATTCCCCGCCTCGGCCAGGTGGCCGAAGTGCTGACCAATCCCGACGACAGCGGCGAATTCACCGTCCGCTTTGGGCTAATGAAGATGACCGTTTCCCTGGCGGATGTGGAGTCGCTGCAAGGGGAGAAAGCAGAACTGCCCGCCCAGGAGCAGGCACCAGCAGCCAGGGGACAAAGCGCAGAAAAGCGGCGGCAACCAGAGAAGCCTGGAGAGGAAAAGCCACCAGAAGCCCCCGCGATTCGTACCTCTAAGAACACCATCGACCTGCGGGGCAGCCGCGTGGCCGATGCAGAGATAGAACTGGAACGGGCGATCGCCAGCGCTCAGGCGGGCCCGCTGTGGATCATCCACGGGCACGGCACGGGCAAGCTGCGGCAGGGCGTTCACGCCTTTCTAAAAGCGCATCCGCAAGTGTCGCGCTTTGAGCCTGCGGAACCGGCGGACGGCGGCTCTGGCGTAACAGTTGCCTATATTGATTGAATGAGGCAAGCATGAGGCGAGAATGAGGCGATTGTAATGAGGCGATCGCCGCCTGTCTCGCTACAGCACCTTTTCCAGCCCATAGACCAGCGACTTTAGCGCCAGCACCTTGCGAATGCAGAGCAACACACCGGGCATATACGATGCGCGATCGCTCGTGTCATGGCGCAGGGTATACAGTTGCCCCGGTGCGCCAAAGATTACTTCCTGATGGGCAATCAAGCCGGGCAGCCGGATGCTGTGAATGCGGATGCCGTCGTCGGTCTGGCTGCCGCGTGCGCCGGGGAGTTTTTCGGTTTCCTGCACCGTGGGCGGGTTGAACGCTTTGCCAAATTCGGCCAAAAGCTGAGCAGTCTGGATCGCCGTGCCGCTGGGTGCGTCGGCTTTTTGATTGTGATGCAGCTCGATAATTTCCACATGGTCGAAATAGCGCGAGGCCTGCACCGCCGCCTGCTGCATCAGCACCACACCAATTGAGAAATTGGGAATCACCAGACAGCCAATGCTGGCCTTGTCGGCAAAATCCGCCAGGTCGTTAAGCTGCTCCACGCTCAGCCCTGTTGTGCCGATGACAGGACGCACCCCGTAGGCGATCGCCGCCCGCGCATTCTCATACACCACATCAGGATGGGTAAAGTCCACCATCACGGCGGGCTGCTTTTCTTGCGATGCCAGCGCCAGCGTGCCCTGCATATCGTTAAGAATGGGCACTTCTAGGGGGCCGCAGCCGATGATTTCGCCCACATCCTGCCCGATATATTCCGGATTGCGGGCCAGCGCCCCCACCAGCGTCATGTCTTTGCTAGCGGCGATCGCCTTGATGGTTTCGCGCCCCATCTTGCCCGTCGCGCCATTCACCACCACCGGAATCGGAGCCTGCGGAATCGCCACCTGCGTCATAGCCCAAAGGTTTTCTGCTCAACATCTGGCATTGTATAGCGCTTCGGGCTATTTCGCTGCGGCTGCGGCTGCGGCACGAGCCGCCCGCTGCTGGAGCGGAATCCGAATCTTGAAGGTTGTGCCTTGTCCAAACTTGGATTCACAAATCAGCTTGCCTCGATGTTTTTCGGTGATGATTTGATGGCTAATGGCTAATCCTAGTCCTGTACCTTTGCCAATCGGTTTTGTAGTGTAAAAAGCGTCAAAAATCTTTTCTTGAATAGCTTCAGGAATGCCAATTCCATTATCTGTAATTGCGATTTCAACCTGATTTTCGTCACCGTCAGCTTGCATCATCTGCGTATGAATTTTGATGATTGGATTCATGCAGTATGAAATTCTGTTTTCGGAGCAAGCTTTCGGCTCTTTTAATTTCTCAGAGGCTTCCTCCAGTGCGTCAATTGCATTACTCAAGAGGTTCATAAACACTTGGTTTAGCTGTCCCGCGTAGCATTCCACATGTGGTAAGTTGCCATACTCACGCACCACCTGAATGCAGGGGCGATCGCCCTTTGACTTGAGACGATGCTGCAAAATCATCAGCGTACTGTCGATGCCATCGTGAATATTCACGGGCTTCATGTCCGCTTCGTCTACGCGAGAAAAGTTACGCAGCGACAGCACAATCTGACGAATTCGATCTGCGCCAATCTTCATCGAGGAAAGGGTCTTGGGCAGGTCAGTCTCGATAAACGCTAGATCGCTCTCAGCCAAAGCCGCTGCTAGTGCAGGCGCAGGCTGGGGAACAGCTTCTCGATACAACGACAGCAAATCGAGTATCTCCTGCGTATAGCTATTCACATGGTTGAGATTGCCATAAATAAAGTTCACCGGGTTGTTGATTTCGTGGGCAATGCCCGAAACCAACTGTCCCAAATTAGAAAGTTTTTCTGCCTGGATCAATTGCGCCTGGGTTTGCCGTAGCTCGCGGAGTGCTTGTTCTAGCTCTCGATTAGCAGTTTCTAGCTGGGCTGGACTGGGCAGCGCCAACGCCTGGGGAATCAACGGAACCAGCTCCAGCACAGTATACAAAGAGATCACGGCAGTGATTGCCTTAACTACACCCGATAGCCAGTAGTTAGGATGCCAGATCGTCCAGATATCCATTAAATGCCCCACGCCACAAGCCACAATAAACGCGCCAAACAGCATAAAGACCCAATTAAACGGTACATCTCTGCGCTGGGTGACGAAATACACTAGGAGTACTGGAATAGAAAAGTATGCCAAGGCGATCGCTGCATTAGACCCTACATGTAGCCGCACTAGCCAGGGTTGCCATAGATAACAGTGCCCGTGCGGAATGTAGCCTTGCGAACTCAGAAGCGTGTGCAGCACATCTGTCATAGTTCTTAAAACCAGCGGAACATACGGCAATCTTTAAGATTGCTAGTTGAGAATGCCCAGTTGCTTAACCGAACTAACATCTTTTTGCCATGAGACAAATGTATGAGATTTGTCCGCACTAAGAGAGCTTTTTGCTGCGGATCACACAAACGCCGGAGGGCGATCGCTGCCCTAGAAACAATATCAGGACTTACGCACCTGCGATGAATTTTTTGGATTTCGGACTATTTCTCGCGGGCTGCACCCGCGAGAAATAGTCCAACTGCGTAAGCCCTAACCCAGTCAGAAACCCGTCTTGATCTGTCTTGGCACTGGATTCGGATTTGATGATCAGATTTAGGATGATCAGATTTAGAATTTAGAGCTGTGTCCAGCGGGAGCGCGATCGCCGAATGTCTTGCCAGGTTTCTAGCCAGTCTTGTAGGCGGGGCTGCTGGGCGAGGCGCTGCTGCTGCCAGGCGATCGCCGTTTGTCGCAACAGCTCTGCGGTGCTGGGAGATGCGACGGGTAGCTGGGCAAGCGATCGCACCCGGCAGCGTTTCTGGAGGGCGATCGCCGCTATGGATACTACTTCTTCGGCATCCAGACCTGCTAGATGCAGACCCAACACGCGGCCATTGCGGCGGGCGATGAGCTTGCAGAGTCCGGTCGGGGCCGCCTGCATTTGCGCTTTGGGGTTGGATTTGAACGGCAGCGTTTGCACGACCACATCTGCCCCGTGGCGATCGCGGGCTGCGGTTTCGGTGAGGCCAATGCTGGCGATCGCAGGCTGTGTTGCAATGACCGTCGGCAACAGTTCTGGACGCAGATGGCGATTGGGCAAAAACACGGCATTTTGAACCGCAAGCTGGGCCTGCTGGCGGGCAGCGCTGGGACTGGTGCAGGCAAAGATTCGCGCATTGAAGGTTTGCAGCGTCGGGTAAACTCGCAGCCCGTCTGCCTCCAGGCGAAGATTCGCCGCCTCCAGGTTGAGTCCGCTCCAGTCGGGCACAGGCTCCGCTGCATTGAGCAGGCAATCCACCGTCCGCACGCCGTCCGGCAACTCTAGCTGCACCATTCCGGCGTGGGACTGGAGTTGGCTCAGCGTGTCTGCCGGGTAGATGGCAATGCCCTCTGCCTCCAGCGATGCCAGCAGCAGGCGGCGGAGGTCGGCATCCAGGTCGGCGATGTGATTCCGCAGGGCTGGGGTCAATGACCCGCTGGGGTTCCCAGAAGCCGTTTCTAGATTCAGCAGCAGCGTCACCTGGCTGCCCAACCGATGAAGGGTTTGCGCCAGTTCAACGGCCTGTGCGCCCTGTCCCCAGACAGCAATTTGCCTAGGCAAGTGAGGCAGTTCGGGATTCCACAGGTCTGCCGGAGTTTGGGCATTTGCTAGGATTTTGGCCCCAGCAGCGAAGCGCCCCTCCGCCAGCGGCAGCACCCGACTTGCCGGAGCCAGCAGATAGGCCCGCGATCGCAGCGTCCGCTCGCCTGCTCGCACGCCCAGATGCGGCCGCCGAAAAAACTCGCCCTGCCCAACCACAACGTCTACACCCGCCGCTGCCACCTCAGAGCGCGATCGCCCCTCTGCCAAATCTGCGGCTACCGTTTCGGCCCACTGCCGCACGGCTGCCCACGCGGGGGGCGACGAAAACGCTGACAGCCCCATCTGCGCCAAGCGCGATCGCCCCTCCAGCAAGCGCCCAATCTGCAACAAGGCCTGATGCTGCCACGCCTGCCGCAGCGCTATCTCAGTTCCGTCTGGTTCCACCAGCGCCACCCGCGCCTGTAGCATTCGTGCGGCGATCGCCGCCTCCCGCGCCGCCAGAGAGCCACCGAGGATGATCAGGTCGTAGTCGAGGGGGGGCATTTGGGGAAAATGGCAACGTGAAAGAGCGAAGGTATGAGCGCAGGGATGAGGTGGAGGGGATGGGGTGACAGAGCCACTGGATAGGCTGACCGCTTATCCTGCTCCAGACTTTCCTTGCCTATTCCTTGTATCTTAAAAGGCAAGCGGTTCGCTGATTTTCCTCAAGTTGGCCCATACTGAGGATTAGCCCAGGTTGATACTATCCAATCCGCTGCAACTCGCACAGGGGTTGACCTTCCAGATCACTGCTCCTCGCTCTATGCAAACCTCCGACCCGCCCATTTCCTTTAGCAACCTCAACCCAACCGCCGACCTGTCGGGGTTTGACGCGCAAGATCCGCCCGACCCCAAGCTGATCGATGCCTGTGTACATTGTGGGTTTTGCCTATCGACCTGTCCTAGCTATCGGGTCATTGGCAAGGAAACAGACTCGCCGCGCGGCCGCATTTACCTGATGGACGCGATTAACGAGGGCGACGCGCCGCTGGCCGCCAGCACAGTGCAGCATTTCGATAGCTGTCTGGGCTGCCTGGCCTGCGTGACCACCTGTCCGTCGGGGGTGCAGTATGACAAACTGATTGCCGCGACGCGCCCGCAGATCGAGCGCAACTTCGAGCGATCGCTCCCCATGCGCCTGCTGCGCCGCCTCATCTTTTCGCTGTTTCCCTATCCCAACCGACTGCGACTGCTGATGCGGCCCGTGGGGTTATACCAAAAATCGGGGCTGCAAAAACTCGTGCGATCGCTCGGCATCTTGCCCCAGATTGCGCCCCAGCTTGCGGCGATGGAGTCCCTGCTGCCACCGCTCTCGCCCCAAGCGTTTCAGGACTATTTGCCAGATTTCATTCCGGCACAGGGCAAGGCGCGATATCGCGTCGGGCTGATTCTCGGCTGTGTGCAGCGATTGTTTAACCCAGAGGTAAACGACGCGACGGTGCGCGTGCTGACGGCTAACGGCTGCGACGTGGTGATTCCAAAGGCACAGGGCTGCTGTGGCGCACTCTCGCACCACCAAGGGCAAGAGCCGCAGGCCCAAGACCTAGCGCGGCAGATGATCGACACCTTCGAGCGGGCAGGGGTAGATTTTGTGCTAATCAACGCCTCCGGCTGCGGGCACACGCTGAAGGAATACGGACATATTTTGAAAGAAGATGTCGAATATGGCGATCGCGCTCAAGCCTTTGTCAAGAAAGTCAAAGATGTGCAGGAATTTCTCGCCGAAGTTGGGCTGACGACTCCGCTGCACCCACTGCAAAGCAAACCGCTGACGCTGGTCTATCAAGACGCTTGCCACATGCTGCATGGGCAGAAGATTAGCCTGCAACCGCGCCAGCTTTTGCGGCAAATTCCGGGTGTGCAGCTTCGGGAACCCATCGACGCGGCCCTCTGCTGCGGCAGCGCGGGCGTTTACAACATCCTGCAACCCGAAGTGGCCGAAGAACTGGGGCGGCAAAAAGTCACCAACTTGCTGAATACGGGCGCATCGGTCATTGCTTCTGCCAACATCGGCTGTTTCGTGCAAATTAGCCACCACCTGGAACGCCAGGGCAAGTCGGTTCCTGTGCTGCACCCGATGCAGTTGCTCGATCGCTCGATTCGCGGACTGCTGCTGGCAGAGTGATGAGGCAACAGGGTGATGACCGTTCCATTGCTTCAACTTCCCAACCCCTTGAACCCCACCCATGATTGAACTCCTTTTCAATATCGCCAACGTCTTTGTGCTGCCTTTTTGGGCGCTGATGATTTTCTTGCCCAACTGGGGTGTGACGCGCCGGGTGATGCAGTCCTACCTGCCCTTTGTGGCGCTGGCAGGGCTGTATGTGTACCTGTTTGCCAGCAACCTCACCACGACCTCTGCTCAGGATTTTGCCAGCGCCCAGCTTGCAGACATTGCGCGGCTATTTAGCAATGAGGCGATCGCCGCCACGGGCTGGGTGCATTATCTGGTGATGGATTTGTTTGTGGGCCGCTGGATCTATTGGGAAGGGCAGCGGACGGGCGTGTGGACGGTGCATTCTCTGGCGCTGTGTTTGTTTGCCGGGCCGATGGGGCTATTGTCGCACTTGGTCACGAGCTGGCTCTGGCGCGGCAAAGCGGCTGATGCTGAAGATTCTGCGCTCAACTCAACCCCCGACTCAACCCCCGACTCAACCCCTGACTCAACCCCCGACTCAACCCCAGTTGGCTCCTCGACCTGACATAGCAACCTTGTTGCCTGTGATATTGATCGCTAGGTAAGTCCAGTTTTATCAGTCCAGTTTTATACTCGCCCTGCCGACTGTCAGCAGGCCGATTTTGCCTGGGGAACTATTTTGTAGATTCGATCGCCATCGAAGCTGGGGGGATCTTCCCTCCGGTCGAGTCTAGAGGGCGATCGCTACAATACGAATGTATGGTACGAATGTATGGCCGGGGCTGGGGCTAGGGATTGGAGGTCGGTGCGTAAGTGTGATTGCAGGAGTTGTCCCCAATTGAAATTTATTTGATATCATATATTGATATTGCAAGTTTTCGTGTTATACAGAATGGGGCGATCGCCCAAAAACTCCGTAGAACTACCGGGATTGGCGATCGCTCCTATGAAGATCACTAAATAGGACGCGAAATTAGGACGCGAAATTAGGACGCGAAATTAGGACGCGCTGCAAATTAGCTTGACAGGTAAGCCACCACCTCAGGTGGGTTTGGTTTGGCAAACTTGGGAGCAGCCTGCGATGCAAGTCATGGCACGGGAAACCTGCAACGGTAAAACCTCAAAACATTTCAAAGCCTTTATGCGCTCTAAATGCAGCGGGCCAAAGCCGCCGAAAAACCGGGGCACAAACACCACACCAGCGAACCCGAGGGGGAGGTCATACCAATGAGCATGGACAATAAAATTTCGCCCGCCTTCGAGCCGCTGCTTTCCGAGCGCGGACCCAATGAAAAAATAGATGCGGTGGTTATTTACGAATCTCCTGCGCCAGAAGATTTGCCTACTGCGGAACAACTGCGGAGCAATCAGCTCCGTCTCAGTTACCTAAAAGAGCGTGCCAAGCTCCAGCAATCTGTTCAATCTGCTCTATTCGATACTTACCAGACAGAAAGCGCAAAAGTCTCTCGCAGCAGTATAGAGCCTGCGATCACTCCGATTGGCTCTGGTGCGATTCCGGTCGCCTCAGTAGAAGTGACTCGCCGAACATTGCCCATGCTTGCAGAGCAGCCATCTGTTGTGGCTGTGATGCCAAACCAGCGGATTCAGCTGATCAAGCCTTATGACAGCCCAGGCGAAGAACTGAATAAACAGGAAATTGACCAGGGTGCAACTTGGGGATTGCAGTACCTGGAAATTCCTAAGCTTTGGGAAAAAACCAAGGGCGAGGGCATCCGTGTCGCAGTCTTAGACACAGGCGTATATGGAGATCACCCTGCTCTGGAAGGGCGAGTTAAAGACTTTGTGGTTATTGATTCTCTGTTTCGGCGGATTAAAGCAACTCCAAGCTTTGATGCAGACATTCATGGAACCCACGTATGCGGCACGATTGCAGGTGGTAAAACGCCAAGCGGAGTCTCGATTGGGGTTGCCCCTGCGGCAGAGTTGCTTGTAGGTAGTGTCCTAATTGGCAACTGCACCCTTTCTACCTTGATGCATGGCATATCTTGGGCCGTTGAGAATGGTGCCCAAATCCTGAATATGTCTGTGGGCGTGCCTTGCTATGAGCCAAATTTTGAGGTGCTATTCGAGACATTATTGGAGCAGCTAGGCGTTGCCTCTGTGGTTGCGATTGGCAATGATAGTCATGGCAGCGCCTCCTCACCGGGAAATGCCTATAGCGCTTTTGCGGTGGGTGCGGTTGAACGGCAACCTCGTCATCGGGTTGATGTATGCTCCTTTAGCAGTGGTGCTAGCTTGGTATTCCCTGGGCTAGGAAATCATGAGTTAGTCACCAAACCCGACGTGGTTGCCCCTGGTTTCCGGGTTTATTCTTGTATTCCGGCTGACGACGAAGCTGCTGGACTCCGCCATTCCTATGACTATCTTCATGGAACTTCAATGGCAACTCCTCATGTGTCAGGGGCTTTAGCACTATTGATGGCAGCTAAGCCAGACGTGCCAACGGTCAAGCTGTTAGAAGCTTTAAAAGACACTGCCTATCATCCTTTGGGAAATCGATACCGCCCAGACAATCGTTGGGGTTATGGAGTTATTCGCCCGCTAGAAGCGCTCCATGCGCTGGATTCATAGCTGAACTTGCTAAATTTGAGGCGGATCAAGATTGCAAGAGTTTTGTCCGTCAAGCAGGCTAGAAATTCTTATTGTTCTAGTCCTCATATGGCTTTAGGCAGAATAGCTTGCCGAATGCTCTATCTTTCGTCATACTGCGCTTGTCAGAATTTTCTGAAGATTCTGTCATTACTCTGAGTTTTCAGATAGGCTGAAGGAACACGCTTGGGTTGTAGGTAACTTTCTACGCTTTGTCCAAGGTGAGCTTGAGGATGGCTGAGCTATGGCAGATGAGCTGCGGGATACGGACGGCTGGTTGAATAATAATGATACAGGCTCTCCGGAGTCTTCGCCCGTGCCACAAGCGGAGGCTCCTCAGAGCTACTGTGCCGCTCACCAAGATGATCAGGGCGATGCCGATGCAAATGCTCAGAGCGATCGCTCTCAAGATCACCCCCAAGATTTTCTGTCCCGGAAAAACACACCTGAGATCGGTTCCGAAAGGGTTGTGAGTGTGTCTAGGCATCAGTCCAAAATTAGCCCGGAGTTTGGCGCACGGCTGGAGCATCTCAAGCCTGGACAGAAAATTCGGGCGGTGGTGATGTTGGAAACAAGTCATCCGGGTGGCGGAGAAAGGTTGTGTAGTCTGCCGTCTGCACCTACTCGTCGTCAAACGCTGGAGGAGCGAAAAGCGGCGATCGCCCGCATTCAGAATGCTGCCCAGCGTTCTCTTGAGGAAATCCGACCAATTCTGGAAGCCTTTCACGCAAACCTGCTTGCGCCATCGCCCGATGCGGTCGGCGCAGTTCCAGTCGAAATCGACGCAGCGGGCATCCCGGCTCTAGCTCAATCTAACCGCGTCCGCACGATTTTGGAAGATCAGGCCGTCCGCCCGATCGACGGTTCGCGAGTGCGGCGACCCTATTCTTCGCCCTTCTCACACTAAGCCTTCTCACACTAAGCCGGTTTATTTCTAGAC
>JBDNCP010000008.1:0-56640 GCA_046719575.1 Cyanobacteriota bacterium | reverse complement strand
GGCGAAGCTGCTCCGGTGGCTCTGGTTGCCCCTCAAATCAATGGCTAGGTTTGGCGACTGCTTAGCTTCTGCTGAGTTTGCCTTCTAGTTTCTGAGCGCCTCCTGCGGGGGGCGCTTTTTCGTGGGTGCTTTTCTAAGGCTACTTTTTCTAAAGCCACTGCTGATTTTCTTGAACCACCCTTATGGGCTGGATCTCTGGGTATGTTCATTGCAAACCTTTGTTGACTTGCGGAGTTGGGCGATCGCCCCTTGGCTACTATTTAGCTGCTGCTTGAAATTAGCAACCGTAAAAAGCCAACCTAATCCACGAAAACTCATGGCAATTACGATTCGGGCGATGAAGGAAGCGGATTTGGCGATCGCCAGTCAGATTTTCCGACTGGCATTTGGCAGTTTTATCGGGCTGCCCGACCCACAAGACTTTGCCAAAACAATGAACTACATGAATCGGTGGTATCTTGACCCATCGGCCGCCTTTGTCGCAGAAGAGAATGGGCAAATCATTGGGTCAAATATTGCGGCAAACTGGGGCAGCTTTGGAGGGAATGTCGTGCTTAAGTGCCCGCATGTCATGAAACTTAGGGACAAACCAAATCCCGATAAAAAAAGTCGGGTATGTTTGACGCGGTTTGTTGCCCATGCTACGATTCCTTGCATTGGGTGAAGGAAACCTGCAACCCTTTCCCAGACTTCATTTCACGCAAACGAACGAGATATCACAGGACGAGACACCGCCATGACGCTGGCAACCCACCCCACCCAAACCCGTTCCACCGCTGCCACTTTTTCTGGTTTGAAATGTAAAGAGTGCGGCGCAGAGTACGAAGCAAAGGCAATTCACGTTTGCGAATTGTGCTTTGGTCCGCTGGAAGTGACCTACGACTACGCCCACCTGAGCAATGTCGTGACCCGTCAAACCATCGAAGCCGGCCCCAAGTCTATCTGGCGGTATCGCTCCTTCTTGCCTGTTGCGACAGATAACCTGATTGACGTGGGTACGGGCTTTACACCGCTGCTGAAGGCAAACCGTCTGGCGCGTCGCCTGGGCATCAAGAATCTCTACATTAAGAATGACGCAGTGAATATGCCCACCCTCAGTTTCAAAGATCGGGTGGTGTCGGTGGCGCTGACTCGCGCACGGGAACTGGGCTTTACAACGGTTTCTTGCGCCAGCACGGGAAATTTGGCAAACTCGACAGCGGCGATCGCCGCCCATGCAGGTCTAGACTGCTGTGTGTTCATTCCCTCTGACCTGGAAGCAGGCAAAGTCCTGGGTACGCTGATCTACGGGCCCACCGTAATGGCCGTTCATGGCAACTATGACCAGGTGAACCGCCTCTGCTCAGAAGTCGCCAACACCCACGGCTGGGGCTTTGTGAACATCAACCTGCGCCCCTACTATTCTGAAGGCTCCAAGACCCTCGGCTATGAAGTAATTGAACAACTGGGCTGGCAACTGCCTGACCACATCGTTGCGCCGCTGGCTTCTGGGTCGCTATTCACCAAGATTTATAAGGGCTTCCAGGAATTCACCAAAGTTGGGCTGGTAGAAGAAAAAGCGGTGCGCTTTAGTGGCGCTCAGGCAGATGGCTGCTCGCCTATCGCCCAAGCCTACCGTGAAAACCGAGACTTTATCACGCCCGTCAAGCCCAACACGATCGCCAAGTCTATTGCCATCGGCAACCCAGCCGACGGCGTATACGCGCTGGACATTGCTCGCAAGACTAATGGCAATATTGAATCAGTCAGCGATCAGGAAGTGGTCGAAGGGATCAAACTACTGGCCGAAACCGAAGGTATCTTCACTGAAACCGCAGGGGGCACTACAATCGCTGTTCTCAAAAAGCTAGCCGAAGCAGGCAAAATCGACCCTAGCGAAACCACCGTTGCCTACATTACGGGCAATGGGCTGAAAACTCAGGAAGCTGTCCAGGGCTACATCGGCGAACCCCTCACCATCGAACCCAAGCTAGAAAGCTTTGAACGGGCGCTGGAGCGGGCACAAACGCTGGGTCGCTTGGAATGGCAGCAGGTCACAGTTTAGAAGTTGTTAGAAGTTGGGGTCGGGGTCAGGGGCCAGACCGCTTGCTTCTGCACCCCGCGCCTCGCTACTTCACTTAACTCCTTTCACCCCACACTTTTTAACTATGTCTGTCAAAGTTCTTATTCCTACTCCACTGCAACAGTTCACGGCGAATCAGGCAACCGTAGAAACAGAAGGCGCAACGATCGCCGAATTGCTGGATCATCTGGATGCGTCGTTTCCAGGGATTAAGGCCCGTCTGTGTGACGACGAAGGCAAACTCCGTCGCTTTGTGAATTTCTACGTAAATAGCGAAGACATCCGATTTTTAGACGGCGCAAATACGCCGCTAAACGCTGGTGACGAAGTGAGCATTGTGCCTGCGGTGGCGGGTGGCTAGCTTGTGACTCATGTGCAGAGTGGGCGTTGGCGCTGGCCTTGCAGCGCAACATCGCCTTGCTTGCTCAGCTTGTCTGTGACAAGGGATCGGGTTTGCTCAGCAGCCAGATCCGTGCTTTGAAATGAAGTCTCTTTGGGTGAGTTGGGGCGATGTCCTGGCTCACCTCTTCCTTTTGCTGGCTTATTTTTTCGGCCTATTTTTGGCATCACGGTTGAGAATCCTAATCGCTTGCCTCAGAAATTCTGACGGGAGTTTGGCAAGACGAACCGTTTCTGAATCGGTGACAACCCGGTACTATGGGAGTAATTTATGACGACTGATTGCAGATAGCCATGCCAGACGAAGCGACCAATTCTCCGGCTGAGACTGAGACAACCCCGACTGAAGGGCAGTCTGCCCCTGATGCCGCAGCCGCAGCGTCCGCCGAAAAGAAGCCGCCCAGGGAACCCATAGCCAAACCCGAAGGTGACGCAGCCATCAAGCCTGCGGCCCGAACTGCCAAGCCTGCGGAGGGCGAAGCGCCTGCGGCCAAGCCCAAAAAGGAAAAGCCGCCCGCGCTAGAAGACAAGCCCTTTGCAGACTTCATCACGCAGGACTATATGCCCAGCCTGAAAAAAGCAATGGCCGCCGCCGGGTTTGATGATCTAGATCTGAAATTTGAGAAGCTGCCGCTGCCGATCCAGGGCATGGAGGAACTTGGTGCGTGTTGGCAGGTGCAGGGCAAGTTTCAAGGCGGCCAGCACCAGTTTTTGGTGGGGTTTGTAAAAGAAGACATTCAGGGGCAAAAGGTCTTTAGCTGTGCGGGAAATGGTGCAAGCCCCAGCCTGCTGGAGTCGTTTATGATTGATGAACGCAAGGTAACGCTGGATTTAATGGTGCTTTACACATTGCAGCGGCTAAACGGGCAAAAGTGGTTGGTGGGCAACTAGCGTCGGCCCTGGCTCCGTGTCGGCGTTGCAGCGCTGCAATCCTGAACGATTAGGACTCTGAGGAGGCGATCGCCATGTCATCTCTTCCCCATCGGCTCTGGCTTTTCGGCGTTTTGGCAGTTCCGCTGTTCCTGACGGAAGAGGCGATCGCCACTCAGCCCGATGCCCTCGGCGTATCGGAGGCAGCCAGACTGGAACGCGCTGCCCATCCAGAATGGTCAGCGCATCTGGCCAAACCGTCGCCTTCTGGGCAGACTGCCATCCCAAGCACAGACGAGTCGTGGTCTGCACTCCAGAGAGAATCTCTAGCGAATTCGCCAAACCTGACTCTTAGCGAGTTTGAGCCGCGTGGCGACATGGCGCGGCTTCTGGCTCTCCAAACTGGGGCGGCTGCGGCGGAAACGACCGCTGGTGAGGCTGCTTTTTTGGATGTGCCAGACTCGCCGGAGCCGCTGGGCGTGGCGGTAGAGCCTGAGATGGCAGGCGATCGAGCAGAAGCAGCCGAGGCATCTGCCGCAGAGGGCATTGCGCCAGATGTCCCGATGCCAGATGTCCCGATGCCAGATGTCCCGACGACAGAGCCGACGGAAGCCTCAGCGCCAGTGCCAGATATTTCGACAGCAGCACCGACAGAATCCCCGGCGATCGCCCCTAGCCCTGAAACTGCCGACCCAGGCGAAGTGATGCGCCTGCTGAGCGAGGGCGATGCGCTGTGGCAAATGGGACTGCGGCAACAGGCCGAAGCCCGCTATCGGCTGGCAAAAGCGCCCTTTGATGAGGTAGAGGTGGTCGAAGTGCCGCCGCTGGTCATCGATCCGGAGGCTCTGTCGCCAGAAGGGCAGGTTTATTGGCGAGAGGCTGAAGCAGGGCGATCGCAGAACTCTCGCCCTCGCATGGAATCTGCTCTGCGGCTCTTGACCGAGCAGTACCCGGAGTTTGTGCCGGGGCATCTGCGCTATGCCGAGGTGCTGGCAGAGGGCGATCGCTCTGATGAAGCGCTAGCGGTGCTGGAACGAGCGGTAGGGCTATATCCTGACTCGGCAGACCTAGCGCGGGCGCGAGTAGCGGCGCTGGCGGAAAATCGGCAACTGGTAGAAGCGGCGATCGCCGCACGGCAGTTTGCCCTGATGTATCCCGATGATCCAGCGGCGGCAGAGTTTGAAGCCCTGGCCGCCCAACACGCCCAGACCTTTCGCAATCGGCTAGAGCGCGATCTGCGGGCCGGGGCGATCGCCAATTTGCTAACCGGGGCGCTGGGTTTTGCGCTGACGGGCAACCTGTTTGGGCCGATTTCTTCAATTCAGACGGGGATTGCGCTGCTGCGGGGCGAAGAGAACGTGGGAGGGGCGATCGCCCGCCGCGCTGCCCGCCAGTTGCCGCTGATTCAGGATGAAGCCGTGAATGCTTATGTCAACGAGATCGGGCAGCGCCTCGCCGCCATGACCGGGCGATCGGAGTTTGAGTACGAGTTTTTCATCATCCGCGATCGCAGCCTCAATGCCTTCGCTCTCCCCGGCGGCAAAATCTTCATCAACGCAGGCGCAATTCTGAAAGCCCGCTCTGAGGCCGAGCTAGCGGGACTGATCGCCCATGAACTCGCCCACACCTCCCTATCGCATGGCTTCCAGCTTGCAGTCGATGCCAACACCCTGGGCAATGCCTTCCAGCTCATTCCCTACGGTGGCTACGCCGCAAACCTGCTCTATTTTAACTACAGCCGCGACATGGAACGCCAGGCCGATGCCTTTGGAACCCGCCTTTTGGCATCAGCAGGCTACGCAGCAGACGGCCTGCACGGCCTGATGATGACATTGGCCCAGCAAGAGCGGCGAATCGCCCCCTTTGAATGGCTCTCGACCCATCCCGACACCGCCGAGCGCCAGCGCAACATCGAGCGGCAGATTCGCCAAAACGGGTATAACCGCTACGCCTACGAAGGGGTCGATCGCCACGCCGCCATGCGCCTGCGGGTGCAGACTGAACTGGGACTCACGCGCCTCCGCAAGCCCACCGCCGAGCGTCGCCCCAATCGCTAGCTCCAGAAGGGCTGTCTTCTCCATCCCAGTTTGCAATCCTCAAACCGACTATGACGCAGGCTAACGAATCCTTATCTTTCTCCCGCTTAGAAATTTTGCAGATGGGCAATCCCAAGCTGAGAGACACGGCGCAGGCGATTCCTCTGGGAAACTTCGCTAACGCCGCTCCTGGCAATCCTGCTCTGCAAGTCCTTATCGATCGGCTCCTAGTCACCCTGCACGAATCAAACGGCGTGGGCATTGCTGCGCCTCAGGTGGGTCAGCCTCTTTGCCTGATCATTGTCGCGTCGCACCCCAACCCGCGCTATCCCGACGCGCCAAAGATGGAGCCGCTGCCCATGCTAAACCCGCGCCTGCTCAGCCATTCCGACGAAACGGTGAAAGGCTGGGAGGGCTGCCTTAGCGTGCCAGGGATTCGCGGATTCGTGCCTCGCTATCGAGAAATCGAGGTGGAATATGGCGATCGCCACGGCAACCTGCACTGCCAGGTCTTCACGGATTTTATCGCTCGCATCGTCCAGCACGAGGTCGATCACCTGAACGGACTGGTGTTCGTCGATCGGGTCGAAACGACCCGCGACCTAATTACCGAGCAGGAATATCAAAAGCTGTTGTCGTAAGGGAGTGCTTTAACTTACCTGCGGTTACAGAATTTGAAACACGCCATCCGCCGCCGTAGCAGCGCGACATAATAGCTGCCAACGTTGCGATAAAAACGGTCGATGGCAAAGGACGCAAGGCTCTATCAAATCGGCTTTTTAGCGCTGTTTTTGCTGCTGGGGGTGGGCACGCGGGACTGGTCGCTCGATCCAATTGTGGTGCTGACGGCGATCGCCACTTGCCTCGTCACCCAGACGCTCTGCGGGGCAGTATTTGATTCATCAGATACAAAAACAGAAACGGTAGATAACGCAGATAATGCAGATAACGCAGATAACGCAGATAATGCAGATAACGCAGATAACATAGACAATTTCTGGCGGGCAATTCCCGCAGGAAAAGTGCGCTGCACCGCTTGCGCGAACGCTTTGCAAATTGCCCAACGGTGTGGCAATCCCCAGCGCCTCTCCAGTTTGCTAAGTGCGCTGGTGACGGGGCTGGGTATGAGCCTGCTGCTGCGGGTCGAGCATCCGTTGACGATGGCGCTGGCGGTGATGGGGGCGATCGCCAGCAAGTTTTTGCTACGGCTGCGGGGCAAGCATGTGTTTAATCCTGGCAATTTTGGCATTGTGATGGCACTGCTACTGTCGGACGATGCCTGGGTGTCGCCAGGGCAGTGGGGCGAAAGCGGCTGGTATGGGCTGCTGTTTCTGGGGGCGGGCGGGCTGGTGCTGCAAAAGGTGGGGCGGTGGGATACGTCGGCGGCGTTTTTGGGCAGCTATGCGGCGCTGGAGGCCGCACGAAACCTGTGGCTGGGCTGGACATGGGACGTGTGGGCGCATCGGCTGACGAGCGGCTCGCTGCTGGTGTTTGCGCTGTTTATGATCACCGACCCGCGCACGATTCCCAATTCCCGCGCAGGACGGCTGATCTGGGCAGGGGCGATCGCGCTGCTCACCTTCATTTTGCGAAATGTCTTCTTTATCTCCACGGCTCCTTTTTGGGCGCTATTTGCGCTGGCTCCGCTGACTCTGCTGCTGGACGGGCTACTGCCTGCTGACCGGTTTGAGTGGTCGCAGTCGCTGCTGCATCTACCGTTTTCTTTGCGATTGGCACCTCGACTTGCTATTCGACAAAAGTACGTTTCTGAATAGGTATTCTGAATAGGTATTTCTATGAAATCTCTGCTCAATCATTCGCTGAACTATTTGAACCATTTACGGTTTTTTCGCATGGGGGCGATCGCCCTGTTTGCATTCCTACTCACGTTCGCGATTTCATCCAAAGCGCTTGCATTTTGCGGGTTTTATGTGGCAAAAGCCGATGCAAAGCTGTATAACCAGGCGTCTCAAGTGGCGATCGCTCGCAGTGGAAATCGCACGGTTCTCACGATGGCAAATGATTACCAAGGCGATGTCAAAGACTTTGCAATGGTCGTTCCGGTTCCCGTAGTGCTACAGCGCGAACAGGTGCAAATTGCCGATTCACGAATCATCGAGCGACTCGATTCGTTTAGCGCACCGCGCCTGGTGGAATATTTCGACCCAGATCCCTGCGCTCCGCCCATCTTCTGGAATCGCCCAATGGCGGCCCCTGCGATGGAAAGTGCCGCTCCAGGTCGGGCTGGCCGCAGCAATTCGGCTTTAGGCGTGACGGTAGAAGAACGATTCACCGTCGGCGAGTACGATATTTTGATTCTCAGCGCCCGCGAGTCAGATGGACTGGAAACCTGGCTGGTGCAAAACGGCTACCGCATTCCCCAGGGCGCACGGGAACTGCTGCGGCCTTACATTCGCCAGCGGATGAAGTTCTTTGTGGCGAAGGTGAACCTGGAGGAATACGAGAATTCGGGCTATCAGGCGTTGCGTCCGCTGCAAATGACCTACGAGTCGCCTCGATTTATGCTGCCGCTGCGGTTGGGCATGGTCAACGCTGACACGTCTCAGGATTTGCTGGTCTACATTTTGTCGCCAGAGGGGCAGGCAGAAGTCAGCAACTATCGCACGGTGAAGGTGCCGTCGGACGCAGAAATCCCGGTGTATGTGAAGGACGAATTTAGCGACTTCTATAAGGCAATGTTTCAGACCAGCTACACTCGTGAGGGGCGAAACGTCGCGTTTTTGGAATATGCCTGGGACATGGGAAGCTGCGACCCCTGCTCGGCAGAGCCGCTGTCGCCAGAGGAATTGCGGCAGGCCGGCGTGTTTTGGATACGCCCGGAGATGCCCAATAACGTGTTCATCACGCGGTTGCATGTGCGCTATACCCGCGACAAGTTCCCGGAGGATCTGATGTTTCAACAGACTAACAATCGCAGCCTGTTTCAAGGGCGCTACATTTTGCGGCATCCCTACACCGGAGAGATGGCGTGCGAAGCAGGGCGGCACTATCGGCGATCGCTCCGACAACGCTTCGAGCAAGAAGCCCAGACCCTCGCCCGCCTCACGGGTTGGAACATCCGCGACATCCGCAACAAGCTACCCCAGTTGCGAGCCGAAGTTGCACCATCGCGGGTGGGATGGTTGCAGCGCTTGATTGGAATGTGACGGAATGACGGGGTGATAGAGTGACGGGGCGTTGGGGAGAGGGAGAGAGGGGGCGTAAATCATCCCTCATCCTTTCCGCTACCGTCCCCCGACCGTAATCGCATCCACCTTTAGGTGGGGTTGTCCGACGGTGACGTAGATACCGCCGCTAATGGAGCCGCAGAAGCCCGCCGCTAGCCCCAAATCTTGCGAACACATGGAGATGCGCTGCATAATTTCTACGGCTTCGCCAATCAGGGTTGCGCCCTTCAGCGGCTTGGTAATTTTGCCGTTTTCGATCAGATAGGCTTCATCTACTGCAAAGTTGAACTGGCCCGTCGCGCCGACGCTGCCGCCGCCCATCTTTTTGCAGTAGATGCCTTTGTCAATGGAGGCAAACAGGTCGTCGATGGAGTGCGGGCCGGGCGCAATGTAGGTGTTCCGCATTCGGCTGGCGGCGGCGTAGGTATAGTTTTGGCGGCGGCCGCTGCCCGTGCGGGGGTGGCCGGTTCGCATAAACCCAGCGCGATCGCTCAGGAAGTTTTTCAAAATGCCGTTTTCGATCAGCAGCGTCCGCTGGGTGGGCATTCCTTCATCGTCCATATCGATGGTGCCGAAGGCGTTGGGCGATCGCCCTTCGTCCCAAGCGGTCAGCGCTTCATGGGCGATTTTCTCGCCTTTTTTGTCGATAAAGGGGGTGGTCTTGCGCTCGATTTGCGTCGTCTCCAGCAGATGCCCGCAGGCCTCGTGGAAGATCACGCCGCCGAAGTGGTTTGCCATCACCACAGGATACGTGCCGGATTCTACATAGTCGGCGTAGAGCATCTTTCCGGCAGACTCCGCCACTTCTTCAGCGGTGCTGTCCATGTCCCAGGTGCGAAGAAAATCGGGCTGTCCCGTGCTGCCGATGCGCTGCCCAATGGAGGCGCGGTGGTCGCCATCGGCGCAGAGCAGGCTAAACCCGGTAGATTGCGTCAGGCGGATGTCTCGCGCAAAGGTGCCGTCGCTGGCGGCCACCAGCACTTCCTGCCAGTCGCGGAAGTAGGAGGCGCGGCGCGACTGCACATGGCTGGCCTTTTTGCCGAGGCGATCGCTCGCTGCCAGCAGAATTTCGCCCATCTCGCGGATCGAACTGCACTGCTCTAGCCACGCTTCTTTGCCCTTGCGCGTGCCATAGTCCCGCAGCGGCTCTAGCACCACTTCAGGGATAAACGCATTGCCGCTGGGCAATTCCAACCCCATGATCGACAGCGCCTTTTCGAGCGCCAGCTTTAGCCCGCTAAAGGTGAGGTCGTTGGTGCTAACGTAGCAGTCGGCCTTGCCGCGAAACACGCGCACACCCGCCCCTGTCGTCAGACTTGGCGAAATGCTGGTGATGGTATCGTCTTCGGTCAGGCAGTTGATATAGTTGACCCGCTCCAGGAAAAACTCGACAAAATCAGCGCCTGCCGCCCGACCCAGCCCCAATAGCGTAGACAGAGGTGCATCCCACGACTCATCAAAGCGATCGCGCGGCGCAGCATAGCTGAGATTGGGCAGTTTTGCAGGGGTCAGCAGCGTATCGGGCAGGCTGGTCAATAGCATCAGGCAATCCTCTCAGGGCGCAGCAGTGGGCGTTTCTCACAGTTTAGCAAGGAAGCCTGGGAGTCAGGGGACGGGCTAGTGGAAGGTGGAGCCGCCGCCTAAACGCTAGGTCGGATGCCTCTGGAGCCAGCCAATCAGCCGCCTACTTCCGTCTACTCATAGTCGTCAATATAGTCGTCAATATAGTCGTCAATCGTAGACCTTCGATAGAGAATTTTCGAGCGGGAGTTAGAGCGACTCCCTAGGGTCTATGCCAACGCCCCGGATGGAACCTCGACCAAGGGAACCGCGATATGCAGCAACTTGCCCAGCGACAGTAGCGATTGGAGCATCGCCAAGTCTGCTTTGTCGGCTGGGTCAGAGCGGTGCTGGGCCGCAGACCAGCGGGGCAAGAGGTCGCGGTGGAGCGATCGCCAGTACAGTTCTTGCACCCGATCCAGCGCCAATCCCAGATGGAGTTGTTCGCCAATGGCTAGCAGTTGCTCAATCCAGACCAGCGTTGGCTCCAGAGTTTCTAAACTAGGCGCATTAAGAGCCTGCCAGAGTAGTCGCAAGATCAGCCGCTCTAGAGTTTGCTTTGCTTGGGGCACAGTGAGGTGACAGCGGAGTTGGTCGGCTTCGGCAGCGATCGCCTCCAATTCCGATACGTAACTGTCACATAATTCGGGATTGGCGGGCGGCAGGTCGGAGGTTTCTCGCTCTAGGGCTTGCAGCGAGTGGATCAGCCGATGGGCGATCGCAATTTCGGCGGCCACTTGCAGTTCACGGGGCGGCTCCAGCGCATCTCGATGAAACGCCCGCAGCACCCCGTAGTTATCGCGATAGACCTGAGTATAGAGCTGATCCAGACGGGTCAGGGTTTCCTGACTGAGCAGGTGCATCAGCCGATGACGTTCCTCAGCAAATAGGTCTTGTAGACTAAAGGGGCGATCGCCAAAAATGCGCGTCATCGCCAAAATAACCTGTGCCGCGCTGGCCAGCGACAACGCCTCAAACAACTCATCCCGCAGTTGCAAATAGGCGCGGCGGCCACTGGCAGGCTGGATGCAGCAGTGAAAATCCCAGCCGCCCAGATGCAGCACTGCAAATTCCAAGCTCACCACCTCACGGGTGATTTCCGAAGTCAACTGCACCTGCCCCACGGCCAGCGTCAGCGCTCCCAGGCGGCGAAGCTGATAGTCTAACCGCTGCGCGTTGTAGCAATAGAGACGCTGTTCCTGCGGGTAGCTGTGAAACAGAGAACTGATGGCATAGTGGGCGGCTACCTGCTCTGGCGTAATGCGGGCGGGCACAACCAGTTGGCGATAGAGTTCTGCGCCGTTGCCAAATTGCTCCACATTGCTGGGGATCGTAGCCAGACGGCGGACAAATTCTGGCTCCAGGCGAATCGCGGCAACGTCCTCTGCCAGTTCCAGGGCGCGAGCGGCGTAGCGCAAAATCTGCGTGCCTTCTGGCCGCGACACCTCTTCAAAGAACCAGCCGCAACTGGTATACATCAGCAGAGCGTGGCGCTGCATTTCCAGCAGCTTCAGCGCCTCGACGCGCTCAGCAGGCGTAAGATCGTGACTTTGGTAAGCCGTGAAAAACGCATCGAGGGCATCGTCGGAGCGTTGACGCAAGCCTTGTGGCGCAAAATCACCCACCACCGCGATATATCCATCCCGCGCCGCCCAAGGATCATCAAAAAACGACCTACCAAACTGCTCGTAAATTTCGACCAGTCGATCCCGCAGCCAGTCCAGCGTATCCCGCAGCGGTCGCCGCCATTTCTGATGCCACTCGCCGCCGCCACCGCAGCCACAGTCGTCTTGCCAGCGATCGACCCCGTGGGAGCAACTCCACGCGGTCACAGGCTTTAGTTCCACTTCCCAGGTTGGCGGGTACAGGCTGAGGTAATGGGCAAAATTCGTCACTAGCCAGCCCCGCTGGGGAAACTCGTGGGTAAAGGCGTAGGCCAGCGCTTTCTCCGTACCGCCCTTGTGGTGACCAAAGGTTTCGCCATCCGTCGCCACGGAAATCAACTGGGCCGGACGGTGATCCCCGCGCACGGCTTGCCCAATGCGCCCGACGAAATGCTCGGAACTGCTCAGCACGTCGTTGAAGCCCATGTCGCGGGAAATGGGGCCATCGTAAAAGAAAATGTCGATGTAGGGCGCGGCCGCCGGGTTTAGGTCGGCTCCAGCTTCACTCAACGCATCTTGCCCCAGGATGCCGTCGCGCTGGAAATGGGGCGAATTCAAAAAGCAGCGATAGGGGCGCACTGGATCGATCTGGCTCCCGCCGACTTCGATCCAGTGGGGATCGTGGTCGTCGGGTGTGGGGAGCGGACGGCAGCGCTGCGCTTGCGACGGAGCCAAGACGATGAAGCGGATGCCCTCTTCTGCCAGGATTCGCAGCGTTGGATAATCGACGGCTGTTTCGGCTAGCCACATGCCTTCGGGATCGCGCCCAAACCTGGCCTTAAAGTCAGCCTTTCCCCAGCGAATCTGGGTACGCTTGTCGCGGTCGTTGGCCAGCGGCAGGATGATGTGGTTGTAGACCTGGGCGATCGCATTTCCATGCCCTCCCAGGCGCTCGCAGCTTTTGCGGTCGGCCTCTAGAATGCGCTGATACACTTCGGGATCAGCCTGCTCTAGCCAACTCATCAGCGTCGGGCCGATGTTGAAGCTGAGATATTCGTAATTGTTGACGATCCCCAGCATCTCGCCTTGGTCACTCAGCACGCGGGCAAAAGCGTTGGGGCGATAGCACTCGTAGTGGATGCGCTCGTTCCAGTCGTGGTAGGGCGAGGCGCTGGGCTGCCGCTCGATGGCGTTCAAGTAGGGGTTTTCGCGTGGCGGCTGGTAGAAATGTCCATGCACCGTCACATAGATTCCCGTAGCCGACCGCTGTCCCTGGGTGTCGCAGGCGGGTGGATCGGCGTACAACGGATCGTTGAGCGCCGGATCGGCCGGGTCATGCAGGCGTGAGAGATCGGTCTGAAAGGCTAAAGCAACTAGCTCGGAGCGAGAATCGTAGCGAGAAAAAGTCATGCAAAGTGTCCAAAATCTACAGAACCCAAGCTCATTGCGGGTCGTTCCAGGAGATTGCAATGGGGGCTGCAACCCTGGGCGATCGCACTTTGGTTTGGGGACAGGGCTGGGGATCAGCTTCTAGCTAGGGATTGGGGTAATCATCCAGCCTAATAAAGCTCAAACAGCAAGCGTCTAACAAAACGTCTAGCAAACGGATCAACTCGATCAAACTGATTGCTCAAATCATCTAAAATCTGGGGATCAAAATCCGGGGATCATCTGGAAAATCTGTGAACCATCAACGCAGTCTTCTAGAGCAGTTTTGGGGCAGCCTTTAATGAGGGCAGTCTTTGGGCAGTCTTTTATAGAGCGGTCTTTATAGAGCGGTCTTTAGAAAAACTTCTGAAGCGGTAAAGGGGCGATCGCGCTTTGCTCTTTTCCTTGCTGAGCATTGCAAGCACTTAGCATGTCGCAAGCATTTTGCACTCTACAATTTCGCACTCTAGTCGTTTGGTAACTTTAAGTTTGGTAACTTTAAACTGAAAACTGACCCGACCTAGACTAGTTTGACCATCGAAATCCTGACTCACGATCCTGGTTGTACAAGCATAAGTATGCCCCAATATGCCCCAACTTACAGACGACTTGCCTCGTAGAATTCTGCAATCAGGGTTCCACAATTACGATATATATCGCGAGTTTTCCTACTCTGCATGGGATAGCATAATGTTTTCAAAATAAGTTCATGTTTTGTAATAAGAGCGATCGCCCCATTCTTCGACAAGCACTCAGTTTGTGTCTTTTTAGATTTAACTTTTTACAAAATCGTAAAATTGATTTACGTTTCCTTACGCTGATTCCTATGTAGCCTTTTACAGAACTGGTTGTGGACAAAAGGCAATGACTTTTGGTGTCAGGATGGGCGATACATCGCGCCGCCTATCCTGACATTTTCCTGACATTTTTTTATTTAGGACGACCAGAGAACGGGGATCAGACGAAATCTCTCAGGCTTAGATTTCGCACATCCACGCCCGTCAGCACGGCCAGCACGTCGGGGCCATAGCGAATCACTGCATCAGCGCCCCGCTGGCGCAGTTTCAGGCTTTCTATCGCCACATCGCCCATCACCGTTAGCGCGTCTACACCGCTGCGATAGTCGGTGATGGTGGCAAAGCCTCTGCCCACCGCCAGGGCAAACAGATCTGACCCAGCGCCGCCCGTCAGCAGCGATCTGCCCAGCCCGCCAAACAGCACGTCTGCCCCTGCGCCGCCCAGCAGTTCGTCGTTGCCATTGCCACCCAGCAAGATGTCTGCGCCGCCCAGCCCTAGCAGGCGATCGCCCCCGCCAAGGCCGCTCAGAATATTGCTGGCGTTGCTACCCCGGAGCAGATCCGCTGCGCGATCGCCCACGTTTAATTGGGTAAGACCTGTGGAAAAATCGTCGAACACATCGCGGGCGATCGCCCGCACCCGTTTCGCCAGTTCGCTCCAGTCGCGGGTGTCAATGGAGTCATCAAACAAGTCTTCCACGTCAACCGAGCCAAGGAGTTGATCCAAATCTTTGACGAGCCGATTCAGGCTAATATCCCCCAACACGTCCTTTAGCAGCGCGTCAAAATCAACATCGGACAAGTCCACGCCGCCAAACAAGTCGTCGATGTTCTCAACCAACTTGGTAAAGTTGAAGTCCTTGGAAAAGGTGTCAATCGCGCTTTCCAGGCCGCTCCGCAGATCGTCCGTCCAGTCTTCTAGCGAGATGTTGCCAAACACATCGCCCAAATCTACATCGGACAGATCTAGGTCTTGCAAGAAGTCAGCGACGCTCTTTGCCAGGTCACTTTCTAGCAGTCGGTTGGCAAGTTGATTGGCGACGCGATTTAGTCGAATAGCCATAGCCTGTCTAACCTATGTAGGGAAAATGCAGGGAAAAAAGTAGCTTTGGATTTTCCAGCTTTACTCAGATTCGGAGCAAATTGCGTGAATTGCATGAATAAAACAGTCATAAAAACCACAAAAACATGCGTGCAGAGTCGCCCGATGCTCTAGCCAAAGTACTTGAATAAGGAAACCTGACGGATTTAGCCAGAAAAGGTTTCCGTAAGCCTTGAGAGCGCTTTGGCGAAAGATGGTTTGGTGTGTGACTGTCGAGTGCGATCGCCCCTTCCAAGCTCAAACAAGCTCAAACAAGCTCAAACAAGCTCAGCGTTAAACTCAATCCGTTAGCGTGCATACCATAACACAGAAATCGTGCCTGACCGAATTCGTCAGACACGATCTCGCTTGAAATCTAACCTTAGACAGATCCTAGAAAAATCGGATGCCAGTGGAATGCAAAAGTGTGATCGTCAGAAATTCATTCGTTGTGCGTTCACCGTGCGTTCACTGTGCGTTTACTGTGCGTTTGCTGTAAATCACTGGTGAAAAATGGATGACTAACTTAATTCTCACCCTCTGGATAGCGCTGAGTTTTTCCCTCAATCCAGCGCAGCGCATCCAATTCCGAGAAAAAGATTTCTGTGTGTCCGATGATTGGATCGTAGACGTGCCAGACTCGTTCGCCATTGCGTAACTGCTGAATGGAAACCTTGATTTCGTCCTTTGCCATCAGCGTGCGGGCGATCGCCCAAAATGCATGATTAAATAATGCGGCAAAGCTGTAATTTCTATGATTAGAGAGCGTGCTTTGGAGAGACTCTGAAGAGAGCGTTTGTAGGTTCATGGGTTTGCTCCAGGATGATGCGTAATTAAGTAACAAATTAAGTCACGTTAAGTCATGACACTGAGCGTTGGGTGTGGCGAAAAGCCTGCGACTAAACAGCTTCTCCATCTCTTTGCTCTATAGTTTTGATTGCAGTTTTGATTGCTTTCTGAGAAGTTGCTTTATGAGAATTAGAATAGGCGATCGCCCAAAGGTTGTCGTTACAGAAAAGTTCAGGACTTTCACAGCCTGGATCTGAAAAGTTAAGGAAATCTTCCAAATGGCCAAGATGCGGCCAAAACGCAAAACACAAAAAACGGGGCAATTCTGTTGTTAAAACCTCTGTTAGCAGCCTGACACACCTGGCATTGGGCTAAATCCTCGGCTAGCAAGACATTTAGCAAGACATTTAGCAAGGCATTTGCAAACTGCCCAAGGAGAGGAATCCTAGGAGAGAGATTGGCTGACTCAAAATCCAAACGAAGCGTAGCCCCAGCCCCGGATTAGAAGCGATGTGACCTGCAATACTCAGCCCTATTTGTATACTCTTCTTGATACTTATACTCGATACAGTTTGATACAGATTTTGTCTGCCCAAGCTGCTAGGACTGGTTGGTAAACCTTATGACAAATGTTAAAGAATCTGCCTCTGCTGCAAAGTCTGCCGTTAACCTAAGCGACCCGCAATACTACATTAACCGCGAGCTAAGCTGGCTGGAGTTCAATCGGCGAGTATTGCACGAGGCGCTAGACGAACGCACACCGCTGCTGGAGCGCCTGAAGTTTCTGGCGATTTTTAGCTCCAACCTGGACGAGTTTTTTATGGTGCGGGTGGCGATTGTGAAAGACCAGCTTGAGGCAGAGGTTGCCACGCTAACGTCAGACGGGCGCACCCCCCAACAGCAGCTTGAGGAAATTAGCCAAACCCTGCGGCCTATGGTGGAAGAACAGCATCGCCACTTTGAGAAAGTTCTGCGTCCCGCACTTAAGGAACATGGCGTGTTCCTGCTGAACTACATCGACCTCAGCCAGGAGCAGCGGAACTATGTGCGGGATCACTTTGAAAAGCGGATTTTTCCAGTGCTGACCCCGCTGGCGGTCGATCCAGGGCATCCGTTTCCGCGCATGTCAAATCTCAGCCTGAGTCTGGCAGTGCAGGTCAAGGATCAGCAGACGGGCGAGGAGCATTTTGCGCGGGTCAAAGTACCTAGCAGCCTGCCCCGCTTTTTGAAGCTGCCCTCAGAACCCCAGCAGGAGGGTAGCCAAAAGGCGGTTTGGGTTGGGATTCCTGTGGAGCAGGTCATCGCGCACAACCTGGAGATGCTGTTTCCTGGCATGGCTATTCAGGACTACTCTCTCTTCCGGCTTACCCGCGATACGGAGGTAGAGCTGCGCGAAGAAGTGGCGGAAGATTTGCTGCAAGCGATTCAAGACATGGTGAAAAAGCGGCGGATGGCAGAAGCGCCTGTCCGGCTGGAGATTCAGTCTAATGCGTCGCAGTTGATTAGAGATACCTTGATGGATGAGCTAGAGCTAAAACCCCACGAGGTTTACGAAATCGACGGGCTGCTCAACCTGAAGGATTTGTTTGCCCTGACGGGGTTGCCGCTGCCCGCGCTCAAGGATGCACCGTTTTCGCCAATGCCGCCGCGACAGTTGCGGTTTACGGGAGATCTGCTGCCAACCAATGCAGAACGGGAAGATATTTTCTCTATCATTCGCCGTCACGATGTGCTGGTGCATCATCCCTACGAATCCTTTAGCGGGTCTGTGGAGCAATTTATTGCCCAGGCGGCCCATGACCCACAGGTTCAGGCTATCAAGATGACGCTATATCGCACGTCGGGCGATTCGCCGATTGTGAAGTCGCTGATCGAGGCGGCGGAAAACGGCAAGCAGGTCGCGGCGCTGGTAGAGCTAAAAGCGCGGTTTGATGAAGAGAATAACATCAACTGGGCGATGCAGCTTGAACAGTCGGGCATCCATGTGGTCTATGGTCTGGTGGGGCTAAAGACTCATACAAAGGTGGTGTTGGTGGTGCGTCAGGAGGGAGACGAGATTCGCCGCTACGTTCACATTGGCACGGGCAACTACAATTCCAAGACGGCTAAGCTCTACACTGATCTGGGACTGTTGAGCTGTCGTGAAGACTTGGGTGCAGATTTGACTGATTTGTTTAACTATCTGACGGGCTATTCGCGGCAACACTCCTATCGCAAGATTTTGGTGTCGCCTGTGAACATGCGCGATCGCATGACGGCGCTGATCCACCGCGAGATTGAACATGCCAAGGCCGGCAAGCCTGCCAAGATCATTGCCAAGATGAACTCGCTGGTCGATCCGGGCATGATTGCCAAACTGTATGAAGCGTCGCAAGCCGGGGTAGAAATCGACCTGATTGTGCGGGGGATTTGTTGTCTGAAGCCGGGAATTCCCAATGTCAGCGAAAACATTCGGGTGATTAGCATCATTGGGCGATATTTGGAACACTCGCGTATTTTCAACTTCTACAATGACGGCAACGAAGAATACTACATCGGCAGCGCAGACTGGATGCCACGCAACCTCGATCGCCGGGTAGAAGCCGTGACCCCCATTGAAGACCCCGCACTGAAAACGCTGTTGCGGGAAATTCTCGACACGACCCTGAGTGACAATCGCCAAGCCTGGGAACTTCAGCCAGACGGCACCTATATGCAGCGCCGCCCCAAAGCAGATGAACCTGTGCGTAGCTCTCAGGAGATCTTTATGCAGCGGGCGATCGAGCAGAGCAAGCTCTAGGGGCGATCGCCCTTCTCCTGCCTCCCAAACCCTTAGCTCAGGGCTGCAACGGAAACACGAGCAGCGATTTGCTGGGCGATCGCCCTCAGCGCACTAGCCGAAGCCGAGTCGGGATATTCCACCATAATCGGAATGCCGCGATCGCCCCCCTGCCGCAGAGGAATCTCCAATGGCACACAGCCCAGCAGCGGCAGGTCAAGTTCCTTCGCCGTTTTCTCGCCGCCGCCAGAGCCAAAAATGTCGTACTGGCGATCGGGCAAGTCCGGCGGAATGAAATAGCTCATGTTTTCCACAATGCCCAGCACAGGAACTTGAAGCTGCTGAAACATCCGCAGCCCACGACGCGCATCTTGCAGCGCCACGGTTTGCGGCGTGGAGACGATGACTGCGCCTGCCATCGGCACGGCTTGCGCTAGCGTCAGTTGTGCGTCACCTGTGCCGGGAGGCATGTCTACCAGCAGGTAGTCCAGCTCACCCCACTGCACCTGATAAAGAAACTGGCGGATAATGCCGTTTAGCATTGGCCCACGCCAGATTACAGGCTGATCGGGGTCAATCAAAAAGCCCATCGACACCAGCTTTACGCCATAGTTAAACACGGGTTCCAGGATTTCGCCCTGGGGCCCTGGCTGCACTTTCACCTCGGCTTCCGTCAGCCCCAGCATAGTTGGCGTGTTGGGCCCGTAGATGTCGGCATCTAACAGCCCCACATTGGCTCCCGCCTGCGCCAGCGCCACTGCCACATTGACTGTGACGGTGCTTTTGCCCACGCCGCCTTTGCCACTAGAAATGGCGATGATATTTTTCACACCGTCGATGCCCGTGCGATCGGGTAGTGCCTTCTGCTGGGGCGTTTCGGCCGTCACGTCCACAATCACCGCCTCAACACCGGGCAGCGTCTTCACCGCTCGTTCGCAGTCTTCCACAATAAACTGGCGCAGGGGACAGGCAGGCGTGGTCAGCACCAGTGTAAACCGCACCTCACCCCCGGCCACGGTGACATTGCGGATCATGTTTAGCTCGACCAAGCTTTTGCGTAGCTCTGGGTCTTGGACGGGGCGCAATACCTCCAGAACGGCATTGGCATCAAGGGTATTCAGCATTCGAGATACAGTTTAGGAATTCTTAATATGATCTTACCGTTAGCCGCAGCTTCGGAGACGCTGTAAACTGAGGCAACATCAACCTAGCCCTTGGGTACTGTTCTGCCCTGAGGTTCTGCCCTGAGGTTCTGCCCTAAGGTTCTACATTAAAACAGTCGTGAGGCAGTCAAGAATGCTATGGCACTGGCAGGCGATCGCCCCGGACAATCTACCTTCCTCAGTTTTGAAGATTTTCTCGCTCAGTATGGGAACGACGATCGCTATGAACTGATCGATGGAGAGCTATTTGACTTGGAACCGACTGGGCCTCATGAGGAGATTGCAGCGGGAATCGCACGCTGGCTAAATTACGAAATTGTGCAACAAGGGTTAGATTACTTGATCCCCCATCGTTGCTTGATTAAGCCCCTGGCACTAGGCACCGGGTTCCGCCCGGATGTGATTGTTTTAGACCGATCGACTCTCTCCCAAGAACCGCTGTGGAGCAGTCAGCCTGTGGTGACATTGGGTTGTACCATCAAGTTTGTAGCCGAAGTAGTCAGTAGCAATTGGCAAAATGACTATGCCCGTAAGCTGGAAGACTATGCCCTACTGGGTATTTCAGAATATTGGATTGCTGACTATCAAGGGTTAGAGGGTGAATTTTTTATCGGTCGTCCCAAAAAGCCAACCCTGACTGTTTGTATCCTAGGCGAAGACGGGCGTTATGAACGGCAAATTTTACGGGATGATCAGCCGATTGTCTCTTCTGTTTTTCCTCGATTAAACCTGACAGCAACTACTGTGCTGAGCATCGGGCGCTAACCAGTTGGGGCATATGCCCTAAGATGCTGCCCTAAGATGCTGGTGAATGTAGGCTGGACTTAATTTCAAACTTGACTGTGTTCGTGTCCTGAAGTTCTTGCCAGATCATTTTGCACAAGCCTCAAGACTCAGGAGTTCTGGTTTGACAGGTCATGGGTAGCAAATAAATCGGAGCGCTAGCGCAAATCTAACATCACGAATCTAACATCACGAATCGATATGAAGACTGCCTGTAATTGGCAATCGCCAGCGTGTAGTCTTGAAACATAGCGGCTGGCCTGCTCCCAACCCCTCCTCCTTGCCCGGCCTGCCGTTCTCCATGCGCGGGAGCTTTCTACCATGATGCAGTCCGTCTTCAATCAGCCTGCCTACCTGCTTTGGCTGGTGGGAGGCATGTGTTGCCTGTTTTTGAATTTGCTGGTGTTTGAGCCAACCATCACCGCGCTGGGAATTGCGGCCATCATCACTGCGATCGCCGCCCTCAGCCTGCCCAGCGTGGGACTTCAGATGATGCTATGGGGCATTTTGTCGGTGGCGCTAGCAATTGTCATGCGCGGGCTGGTGCCCCAATCATCCAAGGATCTGGCGGCTCCCAGCGAGGCACAGGTGTCTGTGACCATTCCACGCGGCGGGGTCGGGGAAGTGACCTATGAAGGCACGATCTGGTCAGCCCGCAGCCAGGTGTCAGATGTGGCGATCGCCGTTGGGCAAACCGTTCACGTCGTCGGCCGCCAGGGAAACACACTGATTGTCTTGCCCGCGGAGTTTGTGCAAGACCGCCCGGCATGAGCCGTTTGAGCCGCGGATCGCAGGCGTTTTCCGGTTTCCTCTCGGCTCACACGCTCCCCTAACCCATGATTCGGATGTAGCATAGAGTCAGTGCAATTATTCCAACCCTGATGGCCTCATCTCCTGCGGAAACTCCTGAGTTGCAAATTCGACCACTGCTCCGTCGCGACCTAGAAGTCGTGGAGCGGCTGATGCTGGACGCGCTGGAGACTGATACCGAGAGTGGCCGCCTAGAGGTGACGCAACGTGTACAGCAACTCCGACGCTGGTATGGGCTGCTCAAGGGGCTGAGTTTATTCCCCAACCCCCTGCAACACCTGCTCTCCACCTACGTTGCCGAACAGGACGATCAGTTGCGCGGGGTCATTCAAGTTTCGCCATTCAACCGCACGCGCAGCACTTGGCGGATTGAGCAAATTGCAGTCGGGCAATATTCCCCCAGCAACTTTAAGCAAACCTCGCTGATGGACGTGGGTTCGCAACTTCTGCGCTATTGCTTGCAAGCCATCTGGGAGGCCCGCACTTGGCTGATTGAAGTTGACGTAAACGATAGCTCGGTGATTGCGCTGTGCCGCAAGACGGGCTTTCAACCCCTGGCGCAGATGACCTATTGGGCGATCGCCCCTGATCTGTGGCGAGCCTTGGCAGAGCGACAGCCCGACTTGCCCAACCTGCTGCCAGTCGGCAACGCCGATGCGGGGCTGCTGTGCCAGTTGGATACGGCATCGATGCCCCCCCACGTCCGTCAGGTGTTCGATCGACACATCACCGACTTCAAAACGGGTCTGTTGGGCAGCGTTACGGATGGGCTAGGAAGTTGGCTCATGCCCGTGCAGGTGGTCAGCGGCTATGTATTTGAGCCGCAGCGCAAAGCGGCAATTGGCTATTTTCGGCTGCAACTTTGCAAAGACGGTAGCCAGCCCCACGAGGCCAAGCTGACGGTTCACCCAGCCTATACCTGGCTCTATCCAGAGCTATTCTGCCAGATGGCGCAGGTGGTGCGCGGCTATCCGGAGCAGTCGCTGGTGGTCGATTCGGCTGACTATCAGCCAGAGCGAGAAGACTTTTTGCAGCAGCTTGGGGCAGAGCAAACCCATCATACGCTGATGATGTCGCGCTCGGTGTGGCACAAGCTGCGGGAAGCCAAGCCGCTAGAAGGGCTGCAACTGCCAGATGTGCTGCAAAATCTCCAGCCCGTGCGAAAGCCAGTGCCCAGCCGCTTCTCGCTGGAGTCGGGCAACGGCAAGCCCGATGCCAAGCCACCGGGGTTATCCAAAGATTCCAATTGAACTCAAACAAATTGGAACACAAATCGAAAGCAACTTATGGCCACGGCATGATGCGGATCTCGGCGCTGGGGCTGGATGTGGGGCGGAAACGTATCGGCGTAGCAGGTTGCGACGGTACGGGACTGATTGCTACGGGTTTGGAAACGATCGAGCGGCGATCCTTTGCGGAAGATGTGGCGCGGCTGCGGGAACTGGTTGAGGCGCGGCAGGCGACAGTGCTGGTGGTGGGGCTACCCTACAAGCTGGATGGCGAGGTGGGGGCGCAGGCACGGCAGGTGCAGCGGTTTGCCGAGCGGCTGGGCGCGGCGCTGAATCTGCCCGTAGAGTATGTGGACGAACGGCTGACTTCCGTCGCAGCGGAAGAGCTAATTCATGCCGAAGGGCGATCGCCCTCCCAACACAAGGGGCTGATCGACCGCAAAGCTGCCGCTATTATTTTGCAGCAGTGGCTGGATGGGCGATCGCCCACCAATCCTGACTCTACCCATGCAGCAGATTAAATCCAAAATCCAAAACCCATTTTCTACCTGCCGAAGAATCCACCAGAATCCACCTTTTCATAAATTGCAGTACGGCGATGCGGTAAAGTTTTCAGTAGCGATCCGCTTGTGAAATCTCGCTGGCAAAGTTTTTTAAGGATATTGGCATGGCAAAGGTCGGAAAAAGTAATGATGACTTTGACACCAACCAGGGCGACCTGGAAGAGGAGTTACCTACCGTCAGCCTGACGGATGAAGCGGGGCGATCGCTCGTGTGTTATGTAGAGCATTCGGTCGAGGTGGACGGACAAGCCTACCTGCTGCTGCTGCCAGTCGATTCACCGATTGAAATCTTTGCTTGGGAAGACGACGAAGACGAAGATGCCGAGACGCTTGTTGATCTGACCGAGACACAGATTGAAGAGATTTTTGAAACCGCCAAAGCTGTGTTGGCAGAGCAAGACCTGACGCTCAAGCGCACCGCCTATACGCTAACGGCAGCAGGCGACCTGCCCGATGTCTCAGAAGAAGACGTGATCACGATTGACATGGGCGAAGAAAACGGATTGGTGGATTCTGAACAGTTTCAGCGGCTGACCTCCTTTTATCACGAAGAGCAGGAATATGACGTTTGCACGCCCCTCGACCCGCTCATGTTCTTTGCTCGCGTCAACGCCAGTGGCGAACCCGAACTGCTCTCTCCAGAAGAGTTTCAGGCAATCCGCCCGCAGCTAGAGGAGCAGCTTTTTGACTCGTTTGAGTAAGGTGGGATGCGTCCTTTGGGGCGGTATCGGCGGGTTTGGAGGAGAGGTTAGTCAATCCGGTAGCGCGCGCGATCGCCCGACCAAAAGCCTGGAGGCGGAACCTGCTGTCTATAGCCTGGGTCAGTTCGTCCATCAATCGGCAGGCAGATCGCGGGTCGGCCATCGCTAGACTAAGATTAGACTGCGACTTGGTGTTTGGATAGAAAACCGGCAGGGCGATCGCCCCGTAACTCTGGGTTCGGAAGCTCTGGGTTTGAAGAAGACGGAGAAGACAACCTTAATGTCGGTCAAACGATGGTCTGGATGGTCTAAGGGGTTGATCCTGCTGGCGCTGGTGCTGCTGGCGCTGTTGCTGGGCGGCTGGCAGGGCTGGCGCTGGTGGCTAGGGGCGATCGCCCCAGCAGTCTCAGAGTCAGATGGCAGCACATTGCCAGAGGACACAACCGTGCAGGTTGAAATTCCCGAAGGCAGCACCGCCCAGCAAATCGGCGAAACCCTGAAAGCCAAAGGCATCATTCGTTCAACCGAGGCCTGGAACCTGTGGACGCGCTGGCAAACGCTACAAAAGCGGCCGGGCAGCTTTCAGGCAGGAACCTATGCCCTGTCGCCGGCCGAGCCATTGCCCGCCATTGCCGACCAAATCTGGCGGGGCGAAGTAGTGCAAAACAGCTTCACCATCCCGGAGGGCTGGACGATTCGCCAGATGGCAGACTATTTCGAGGAGCGGGGCTATTTCCCCGCTGAAGAATTTGTAGCCGCCGCGCGAATCATCCCGCGCGATCGCTTTCCCTGGCTGCCCGAAAACTTGCCCATCCTAGAAGGTTTTCTATTTCCCGATACGTATCAATTTGCTGGAGAACTTACGCCGGAGTTGGCGATCAACCAGATGCTTCGCCGCTTTGAGCAAGTTGCCCTGCCGATTTACGACGAAGCGCGATCGCCCTACAGCTTTATGGAATGGGTGACGCTGGCTAGCATTGTTGAAAAAGAAGCCGTCGTCCAGGAAGAGCGTCCTACCATCGCCAGTGTGTTTGCGCGGCGACTGCGCGAGGGCATTCCCTTGGCTGCCGACCCCACGGTGGAATATGGGCTGGGCATCCGCCAAACTGTCGAGCAGCCGCTGACCTACGCCCAAGTGCGCCAGCCATCGCCCTACAACACCTATATCAACCCCGGCCTTACGCCAACGCCCATCGCCGCTCCCGGTCTGGCCAGTCTAGAAGCCTCGCTTAATCCTGGCAATACAGAGTATTTATTTTTCATGGCACGATACGACGGTACTCATATTTTTAGCCGGACGCTAGCCGAGCATGAAGCCGCCAAGCGAGCGGTCGATGCAGAACTGTCCCGACAAAACTAGCATTTCGACATTGCAGAAAATCATCCAATTGCATCAGGTCTAGCAGGTAGAATTTAGGCTGGGCCGCCGGACGAGCAAACGGAATATCAGCAATATCGATTTTCCTGAGCAGGGCTACGGATGAAGTTGCTCAGTCGGGAGACACAGATAAGCTGTTCCGGGGTACTCCGGTAATACTGTAGTGGTCTGGCAGGGCTTGAATGATGGATGAGCAGAGGGTGCTTCGACTTCGCTCAGCACGCAATCGTTGAGGGGTGGGCAGAGTCGAACCCCGGACTATTGCATCGATTTAGCCCTGTCAAACCAGTAGAGTGCTTTTAGGTGGAACCGTAACGCACCGCCCACAAGGATTTGAGGCGTTACGCTGACGCTAGCGCATATTTTAGAAGCCCTGCAAACGCTTGCCTGTCCATCCAAGATTGCAAACCCAAAATCGCAAATTCAAAATCCAAAATCAACCTTACGCCCCGATTCGCTCATACGCAAAAACCATGTCCTGGGGAAAACTCTTACAACCTGACCTGGTGTTGGGCAGCAGCATTCTGGCGCTGACTCCAGAACTGTTGCAGCAGCACAACCTGCGCGGGTTGGTGCTAGATGTGGATGAAACACTGGTGCCAATCCGGGTAGCCCAAACCTCTGGAGAACTGCGTGAGTGGGTGGCGCAACTGCGTCCGGCGATCGCCATCTGGCTCGTCAGCAACAACATCAGCAAGTCGCGCATCAGCAGCATTGCCAACTCACTAGAGTTGCCTTATTTGTTAGGTGCGGGCAAACCCTCGCGGCGCAAGCTGCGACAGGCTGTAGAGGCGATGGGCATCCCAATCGAACAGGTGGCTATGGTGGGCGATCGCCTGTTTACCGACATACTAGCGGGCAACCGTCTGGGCATGTTCACGATTCTGGTGGAACCGATGGCCGACCCCGCTGTGGAGGTGCGCCGTAGCCCAGTTCGCAACTTTGAAGTGTGGGTGTCGCAGGCCCTCGGCGCATCGCTCACGCCCCGTCAATAGCATCAACAGAACGAACAGTAAGAGCAGAATAGAGTAAGGCTTATTACAAAATGTTGCGGTGCCGGGGCGATCGTGTTACATTACTTTACAGAGATTTCTGCGAAGCGATCGCACTGAAGACCTGGCTGTCCATCTAGGCAGTCTGCCAGTGACTTCGTTCTCCTAGCATCACATCTCTTTCCAACACAGCGAATCCAGCCAGCCTACTTTGGGGCTGGCTATTTTTTATTCAAATTTTTTATTCAAATTTTTTAAGTAGGTAGACGGGACTTACGCACCTGCGATGAATTTTTTGGATTTCGGACTATTTCTCGCGGGCCGCACCCGCGAGAAATAGTCCAACTGCGTAAGCCCTAGTAGATTCATTTGCAACTGTTCCACAGGTGAGTCGTAGATTCAGTGCATTGGTCTACGGAACCGAGGTGTGTCTGCTCCCTCAGAAGCTCCCCCCTAAAGGCTGAACCTTTGGGCGGGAGCTTCTGAAGGAAACGGCTAGATTGTGTCGAGTGTGGCGCGAGCGAATCCAGCCGTTCGAGATTGGTTTACATCACGCTGTCTCTTGTATCGTGCCAAACATCTTGTGTTGCTTGTATTGCGCCAGACGGCATCTCCAGGCTTGTCAAACGGTTAACCATGCCTGTTAAACAGCGTGTTTGAACAACGTATCGAGGTAGACTCGCGCCGCCCGACGGTAACAGTGGGCAGTCGTGGGACTATTGCTGCTGACGTGTTGCAACAAGAACAGCGACAGTGCAGCACAGAACACCCGGTCTTGATCCCAATCGGGATGGGTTTCCAGGTAGCCCTTGAGTGACAGGTGCAAATCTTCAGGAATTTCGGCCAGGATGCTGACAGTTGCGTTCATGTGGGAAACCTCAAGAATGAAGCTGTGTATGGTGAAATAGAAGCTCGGACGCAAGAACCAAAATGGGTAGGCCCTCTCGTTTGACTAGGGGGGAGCCAGATTAAGGTCAGGCTTTAAAGCAACACGCACCTGATGGTGGAGGTGAGGGGAGGGCAGCAAAGCGCCGCTTTATCTCAGCGCTCAGGCACACCAAGAGGCACACCAAGGCAGCGCAACCACCTGCCAGAGGGCGGATAGCGACACCAGATCGAAGAAATCGAATGCTGGTAGACGGTCGGTCACCTCTGCCAAGGGGCGCTTTAATTGAGTGGGTCGCATCATTTTGCGCTAGAAGGGGGTGGGGTTGTCAACCTTAAGAACTGTTGCAGATGGCTTTAGGTTTAAAAAAGTTTTACGGTGTAATGCGGGTTTGAGGTCGATTTTTGTTACATAACTTCATTAAATTCCCAGGATTCTGAAGGGGCGATCGCCCATCTGCAAATTCCCCAGAAAATTTCTCTAGCCCCAATGCCACCGTAAAAGCCTGTGGAAAACTAACCGATCCCCTGTGGAAAACTACAACATTGCTGTGGAAAGTTTGTGGAGACTGTGGGGAAAACCGCCACAAAAGATAAGAATTGCAAACTCCGGAGAACTCCCAAACTTTTGACCATCGCTTGATATTGCAGCCCTCGCAAAAACCCCGAAGTCAATTTCCATCTATCTTGTTGCTATGGAGCTAGTTTTTGAAGGACTAAGGGCACTGCTGGTGTTCCTCATTGGGGCATCGGTCGGCAGTTTTCTGAATGTGGTGGTGTATCGAGTTCCGGCAGGGCTGTCGCTGCTGCATCCACCGTCGCGCTGCCCGTCTTGCCTCACGCCCATCAAGCCTTATGACAATGTGCCCGTGCTGGGCTGGCTGTGGCTGCGCGGCAAGTGCCGCACCTGCAAAGCGCCGATTCCGCTCCGCTATCCGCTGGTGGAACTGATTACGGGATTGCTATTTGTGGCAGTTGCCCAGTCCTTTGCACTGCCGCTGCCTGCGATTGGCTATTGGGCGCTCGTAAGCTGGCTGCTGGCGCTGGCGCTGATTGACCTAGACACCCTCACCCTGCCCAACGTGCTGACCCAATCGGGGCTGGTGGCGGGGCTGGTCTTTCAGGCGGCGATGGGCTGGTCACAAGGAGCCGCAACCGGGCAGGGGGGACTGGCTGGTGGCGCTGCTGCGCTCATGGGCGGCATTATTGGCGCTGTTCTCGGCATCTGGGGGCTAGATCTGGTCACAGTCGTTGGCTCTGTGGCGCTGGGGCAAACCGCAATGGGCGGCGGCGATGCCAAGCTGGCGGCGATGATGGGTGCGTGGCTGGGCTGGAAGTTGCTCTTGCTATCAGGATTTCTCGCCTGTGTACTGGGGGCATTTGTGGGCGGTGGGGCGATCGCCCTGGGTCTGCTCAGCCGCCGCCAGCCCATCCCCTTTGGCCCTTTCCTGGCGCTGGGTGCAATTCTCGCCGTCTTTTTTGGAGAGAGCCTGATTCGCAGCTATCTCCGCTTGTTTTGGGGTATTGTCTAGAGCAAAGTCTAAAGCGCAGTCTAGAGCGCAGCCAGATTGCCGTTGCAAGGGGAAAGATCAACCCGAATCCCCGCCTTTCTCTCGTTGGCGTTGCGGAGCCACAACCCCTAGCCCCTGATCTCCCCCCGCCTCTGATAGAATCAACATCGTAGTTTGAATCACATACGCCACGGATGTGACTTGGACAACGCTGAGAACCACCAGCACTTATTTGGAAGCGGAACTCATGCAGCAAATGCTGGCAGCCCACGAGATTCCGGCGCGGGTGGTGGCGCAGGGCATCCGAGCCCATTTCGGCGGCGGTACGCCTGCGGCGGTGCAGGTTTACCCACAAGACTGGTGGACGGCGCTGCTGCTGCTGAGTCCAGTCGATGAAGCGGAGGACAGAAAACTGGAGTAAGCCCAAACGGACGATCGCCCTTGTCTGCCCGCCCCAAAACCACTCTTTCTGACCTTCCCCACTGCTAAATTGTTTTTTCGATTTGCTTTTTCAATATCTTTTGTGCCCTAGGCCGCTTCGCCACAGACCACCGCCTCAGCGGAATTTAACAACGCCCTTTATCCACTGGTTCTTTTCATGTCTCTGTTTGACTGGTTTGCAAATCGACGAAAAGCTGGTGCCATCAGCCAGAATCAGCAGGAGCGAGAAATCGCCGATGGCCTCTGGAGCAAGTGCCCAAGCTGCGGCGTATTGACCTATACCAAAGATCTGCGGGCAAACTTAATGGTTTGTCCAGAGTGCAAATATCACAACCGCATCTTTAGTGACGAGCGAATTCAGCAACTCATTGACCCAGGTACTTGGACCCCACTCGATGAACACCTGTCACCAACCGATCCGCTGGGTTTCCGCGATCGCAAGTCCTACAGTGATCGCATCCGCGACACCCAGGAAAAAACTCGCCTAAAAGATGCAGTTGCAACTGGCGTTGGACAGCTCAACAACTTGCCCGTGGCGCTGGGTGTGATGGACTTTCGCTTTATGGGCGGCAGCATGGGGTCTGTCGTGGGCGAAAAGCTGACTCGCATGATTGAACGGGGCACGCGCGATCGCCTTCCAGTGATCATCGTTTGTGCCTCTGGCGGAGCGCGAATGCAAGAGGGAATGCTCAGCCTCATGCAAATGGCCAAGATCTCCGGGGCCCTAGAGCGCCATCGCGAAGCCCGCCTGCTCTATATCCCCGTCCTCACCCATCCCACGACGGGCGGTGTGACGGCCAGCTTCGCGATGCTGGGTGACCTGATTCTGGCAGAACCGCAGGCCACCATCGGCTTTGCAGGGCGGCGCGTGGTCGAGCAAACCCTCCGCGAAAAGCTGCCCGATGACTTCCAGACCTCAGAGTATTTGCTCAATCACGGCTTTGTAGATGCCATCGTGCCCCGCACCGAGTTGAAAAAGACCCTGGCACAACTGATTCTTCTACACCAGCCTCCGCAGCCTCCAACCCATGCGGTTCACGTCCCCGACACTGTACCCGAAACCCTACCGCTCAAAATTTCCTACGAACTGTGATGGCAAGCTGCGATCGCACTTTCACCGCTTGGATAGTGAATTGGATAGTGAAAAGCCCAGATGGTGAAGCTGTTGATAATGAAGCTGTTATGGTGGAGCTGTTGTCTTTACTGAGATCCCGCTGACAAGCCCCTATGCAACTGATCGCCGCCATGCAGGAGGTCTTTCGCCAGCCTCCGATCCCCTACGAGCCGCAAAAACACTCCCTCAAAGCCTGGGCTAAATACTGTCTGCAAGACCGGGGCTACAAAGTTCTCTATGCCGATCGCGCAGATTTCGCTATTGAGTCTCGCGCCGATGGCAAAGTTTTCTTCCGCGTCACCGAAAACCCCGCCGACGTGACCCCAGAGTTTGGCTGGATCGTGTGCGATCGCACATCCCAAGTTACCACCGTCATCGCGCCAGACCGTTCAGAGTGATGGAGTAATAGAGCTAGGGAAGAGAGAAGAACGAAAAATGAAGAGCGAAGAGGTTCTGTTTTTCGTTCTTTCTGTCCCTTCACTCATCCACCCCGTCGCCCCCCCTCTTCGTTCTTCCCTCTTCGTTCTTCCCTCTTCGTTCTTCCCTCTTCGTTCTTCCCTCTTCGTTCTTCCCTCTTCGTTCTTCCCTCTTCGTTCTTCCCTCTTCGTTCTTCCCTCTTCGTTCTTCCCTCTTTTCCCATGCGGGAACTCTACCCCCCTATCGAACCCTACGCCTCTGGAACGCTCCAGGTTTCCGACCTGCACACGATCTATTACGAAGAGGCAGGCAATCCCCACGGCAAGCCCGTCGTTTTTTTGCATGGCGGCCCCGGCGGCGGCATTACGCCCAGCTATCGCCAGTTTTTTGATCCAGAAAAGTGGCGCATTGTCTTGTTTGACCAGCGGGGCTGTGGCCGCAGCACACCCCACGCCGAACTGCGCGAAAACACTACTTGGGATCTGGTGAATGACATTGAGAGGATTCGGACGCATTTAGGTATCGACCGTTGGGTGGTCTTTGGCGGCAGTTGGGGCAGCACGCTGTCTCTCGCCTACAGCCAGACCCATCCCGACCGCTGCAAGGGGCTGATTTTGCGGGGCATTTTCATGCTGCGGCGCAAGGAACTGCTTTGGTTCTACCAGGAGGGATGCAGCTACATTTACCCGGATGCCTGGGAGGAGTATCTGAAGCCTATTCCGCCAGAGGAGCGGCACGACCTGATCTCGGCCTATTACAAGCGGCTGACCAGCGATGACCCGGTGGTGCGGCTGGCGGCGGCTCGTGCTTGGTCGGTCTGGGAAGCCAGCACCAGCAAGCTATTGCCTGACGCGAATCTGAAGGAGCGCTTTGCCGAGGCGGAGTTTGCCGATGCCTTTGCCCGCATCGAGTGTCATTATTTCGTAAACAAGGGATTTTTCGAGCAAGATGACCAGCTTTTGCAAAACGTCGATCGGATTCGCCATATTCCCGGCGTGATCGTGCAGGGACGGTATGATGTGGTGTGCCCGCCCGTTTCTGCTTGGGAGTTGCACCGCGCCTGGCCAGAGGCGGAGCTAATTCTCGTGCCGGATGCGGGGCACTCGATGAACGAGCCGGGAATTCGCACCGCGCTGCTGGAGGCGGGCGATCGCTTTTCTGCGCTCTAGCCCCAACTCCCCTGCCCCCCTTCCTGCTATGCTGAATATGCCAAAAGCCTCAATCTGCCTCGATTTTCGCTACTTTTTGCCATGTCTGCTGCGATCTTGACCAACCCACCTCTCAGTTTTCCGCTCACTGCCGTTGTCGGGCAGGAAGCGATAAAGCTAGCCCTGCTGCTCTGTGCGGTTGATCCAGGCTTGGGCGGCGTAGTGATTGCAGGGCGGCGCGGCACCGCCAAATCGGTCATGGCCCGGGCGATTCATGCATTGCTCCCTCCGATCGAGGTGATTGAAGGCTCCTGCTGCAATGCTGACCCGCTCCACCCCGAGACCTGGGATGATGACACCCTCAAAAAATACGCAGCCGCGAACATGGCGGCGGAGACTGATGCAGCGTCCTCCCTGCCCACGCACATCATTCCGGCTCCTTTTATCCAGATTCCGCTGGGTGTGACGGAGGATCGGCTGATCGGCTCGGTGGATGTGGCGCAGTCGATCAAAGCGGGAGAAACGGTGTTTCAGCCGGGGCTGCTGGCAGAGGCGCATCGGGGCGTGCTGTATGTGGATGAAATCAACCTGCTGGATGACCAGATTGCGAATCTGCTGCTGACAACGCTGACGGAAGGGCGCAACCAGATTGAGCGGGAGGGCATTAGCTTTCAGCATCCCTGCACGCCGCTGCTGATTGCCACCTACAACCCTGAAGAAGGTGACCTGCGAAATCATCTGCTCGACCGAATTGCGATCGCCCTCTCGGCTGACGAAGTCATGGGGCTAGACCAGCGTGTAGCAGCAGTAGAGCGGGCTACGGACTATTCCCAATCGCCGGAGGATTTCCTCAAGCTCTACCGCGAAGAACTGGACAATCTCAAGACCCAGATTATCCTCGCCCGCGAGTGGCTCCGGGATGTTACCATCTCTCGCGCCCAGATTGAGTACTTGGTTCAAGAGGCGCTACGCGGTGGCGTGCAGGGACATCGGGCAGAGTTGTTTGCTGTGCGAGTCGCCAAGGCCAATGCAGCGCTAGAAGGGCGCACTGAGGTCAGTGCCGACGACCTGCGCGTAGCCGTCAAGCTGGTGATTGTGCCCCGTGCGCTAGATCTCCAGCCGCCGCCGGAAGACGAACAGCCGCAACCGCCGCCGCCCCCACCGCCCCAAGATCAGCAGCCGTCTGACCCAGAGCAGGACGAAGACGAGCAAGAAGACGAAGATGAGGACGAAGATGAGGACGAAGACCAGCCTCAGGAGCCGCCGGAACTGCCCGAAGAATTTGTCTTTGACCCAGAGGGTGTGTTGCTCGATCCGTCAGTGCTGTACTTTGCTCAGATGGCGAATCGACGAGGCAAGTCTGGGTCGCGCAGTCTAATCTTTTCGGAAGATCGGGGACGCTATGTCAAGCCGATGTTGCCCAAGGGCAAGGCACGGCGGATTGCCGTAGACGCAACGCTGCGTTCGGCTGCGCCTCACCAAAAAGCACGGCGATCGCGCTATGAGCAGGCCTCGGCAACGGATGGGCGGATTCGCAAGCGGGTGTTTGTGGAAGAATCAGACATTCGAGCCAAGCGTCTGGCCCGCAAGGCAGGCGCGCTGATCGTATTCGTGGTCGATGCCTCTGGGTCAATGGCGCTGAACCGGATGAACTCCGCCAAGGGCGCAGTTATGCGGCTGCTGACGGAAGCCTACCAGAACCGCGACCAAGTGGCGCTGATTCCCTTTCGGGGGGAACAGGCAGAAGTGCTGCTACCGCCCACGCGCTCCATCATCTCGGCGCGGCGGCGACTAGAGCGGATGCCCTGCGGTGGCGGCTCTCCCCTCGCGCATGGGCTAACGCAGGCCGTGCGCGTTGGGGTCAATGCCCGCTCTTCGGGGGATATTGGCCAGGTAGTAATTGTGGCAATTACCGACGGACGGGGCAACGTGCCGCTGGCTAAATCTTTGGGGGAACCGATGCTCAGCGACGAAAAGCCCGATATTAAGGCAGAATTGCTGGATATTGCCACCAAGATCCGGGCGCAAAATATTCAGCTTTTGGTGATTGATACTGAGAATAAATTTGTGTCTACTGGCTTTGCCAAAGAGATAGCGAAACAGGCGGGTGGCAAGTATTATCATCTGCCCAAGGCAACCGATCAGGCGATCGCCGCTGCAACAATGGGCGCATTGCGCGATGCCAAGGGTGGCTAAGAGTTAGAGGCCGTTGCTCCGCACCGCTAACGCGAGCGAGACTAGGATGAGGGAATACCTAGAAAAAAGATGAGGGAATTCTTAGGGAATTCTTAAAACTTAAAAAATAGGGGGAAGCAGTTAGTCAGCCGCTTCCCCTCCAAAATCGAACCCTAAAGCTAAATTCGCACTAGCTGGCGAGATATTCACGAATATCGGCCCGCCGCTTCCGTAGCTTAGTTAGCGCCTCCCGCTCAATCTGGCGCACCCGCTCGCGACTGATGTTGAGGCGATCGCCAATCTTAGCCAGCGTGAGCGCTCGACCATCCTCCAGCCCAAACCGCAGTGACAACACCTCGCGCTGTTGGGGTGTTAGCTCAGCCATCAACTGCTCAAGCTCATTTCGCAGCGAAGAATTTGCAGCATAGTCCTCTGGCGACGGCCCCGTATCCTCCAGAAGTTCTCCCAGTTCGGTATCTTGGTTATCGCCCACACGCAAGTCCAGCGAAAGAGGCTGGCGGGCCCGCTCTAGGTATTCACGCACCTGCTTCACCGACATATCTAGCTCTGTCGCCAACTCCGACACAGTGGCGGCCCGACCCAATTGCTGGGCAAGCTGGCGCTGCGCCTTCTTAATCTTGTTTAGCTTTTCAGTAATGTGAATCGGCAGGCGAATGGTACGGCCCTTCTCAGCGATCGCCCGCGTAATCGCCTGTCGAATCCACCAATAGGCGTAGGTGCTAAAACGATAGCCCTTGGTCGGGTCAAACTTCTCGACCCCACGCTGCATTCCAATCGTGCCTTCCTGGATCAAATCCAGTAAGTCCACATTGCGCTTGATATATTTCTTAGCCACAGACACAACCAGACGCAGATTTGCCTCAACCATGCGGCGCTTGGCATTTTCGCCCTCTGCCACAACCTGCTGTAACTCATCAACCGACAGGCTGGCTTGAGACGCCCACTCTTCCAGGCTAGGCGAGCGCCCTAGCTGCTCAGACAGCGCAACCTTCACATCCTGCAACAGGCTAAGCCGCTGAACCTGCTTTCCATACAAAATTTCCTGCTCGTGCGTCAGCAGAGGAACCCGTCCAATTTCTCGGAGATAAGTGCGAACTAGATCAGTGGAGGCTTGACTCATTTTCATGACAAGACACGTGAGGAGTTGGAAAAATACAAGACAAGGCAGCTACCGGGCAACTACCCAACCAAGAGAGGTCAAAAACATCAGAAATCAAGGTGCTGAAGGATGGATAAAACGCTATTCAATTGCTGCCGTCCGGTAACACATGTCACCTCCCGACTAGAGCGATCGCCCTTCAAAGAAAACACCTTAGACCCAGTAATGAACCTGCACCTAGCTACAAATCATTGACAAGTTCAATACCCCAAATCTATCGCTCCAAACCCATCGCCCCAAATTCATTACCATAAGAGCATCGTCATCTATGGAGACTCGAAAGGGCAACTCGTCAGCAGCGAAACCATGATTCAAGAGCAATAGTCCGTAGGCGGAGAGTGAAGCCAACAGCAAAGCAGATGAATGATGTTTAAGGAGACGCTTAAGGAATGCTTGAGAAAGGTTGAGTCTGAAGTGCTGCATACGCCCCAACACTTGCCACCCGGATGTGAAACCCCCTGCTTAATCTGAATATTAAAAAATGTAACACTTATGAGAGATGCTGTCACGCCCCCTAATTCATGAATTAGACAGTAGGCCCAGAAACATTAGACCCAACATTACCGAGATTTTCCCGATATGAATGCATCCTGTACAACAAAACCAGTTTGATCGGGGCCAGCATCCGTCACTTCCGCACGTAGCTTGTTCGTAACGTTTATTTAAAAATTCAGCCCAGATTTAGATGATGTCTGGCAGGGTCGAGTCGGGAAAGCGGGTTCAGACGACTGGCTTTGCGGCATACACAGCAAGCTATCGAAATCTATCGACCCTAAACATCGCGCACCCTAAACATCGCGCTATGTCTTTCAACCCCAAGCCTCCAACCCTCTCTCAGCCACACAGCTAACAGTACAACCAGCAACTTAACAACCAGCAACTTACGACAATGCCCTCAAATGCCTTTAGCTGAGATACCTCAATTTACACGACTCACCCTAATCACCGCCTATGCCCAAAGACCCGATTTGGATGCTTATCCCTCTACAGAAAGCAAAAGTTGGGCAAGCAAGAGCTTGACTAAAGGCCTGCTGAACACATAGAAACCCCCGACACTGCACAACCGTTAGGAACAGTGTCGGGGGCTAGCGAAATGATGAGTTTGAAAGGTGGCTAAGTGCCCAAGCAAGTAGGATCAGACCTTATGCAGAGCGTCCAATCTCCCGCGACGAGCTAGCTGGTTCTACACCTAGCATTGACTCTTTCAGGAGCTTTAACCCCTTCTTGACGCGACGTGATACGGTGACCGCGCTGATGCCCAAACGCTCAGCCGTCTCCTTTTGCGTCAGGTCGTAAAGGAAAACGGCTTCCAGAACCTCGCGGGTCCGCTTTTCAAGCTGATACAGGGCTTGCTGAAGCCGGATCTGGTCTTCCTGAGCAAGCTGGAAACTGCGGTATTGAGGATCGGGCAACATTTCACCCAGAGTCGCACCCTCTTCCTCTTCGCGCATGGGCGCATCGAGGCTGAGGGGCAGTCGGTTACGGTAGGCAAGTTTGATTTCCTGCCACTCGTCTAGCGAGACTTGCAGTGCAGCCGCAAGTTCAGCATCGGTCGGCGGACGATGAAGCTCTGCCTGAAGTGTACGAGTAACGGTTGCCGCTTGGTGCTGAAGGGCCTGCCAGCGACGAGGAATCCGCACTGAAGATCCTTTATCGCGTAGATAGTGCTGAATTTCGCCACGAATGTAGGGAATGGCGAAGGAGCTAAAGGCATGACCTTTGCTCATATCAAATCGCTCAATGGCTCGAATCAGTCCTAGGCTTCCAACTTGGAGGAGGTCATCATAGCTTTCGGTACATTGATTGACCCAGTGGTGCGCTTCTCTGCGAACCAAGCCAAAGTTGAGTTGCACCAGTTGATTGCGGATTTCGGCAGTGGGAGACGTTTGATAATCTCGCAGAAGCTGTAAACTTTCGGCTTTAAGTTCTGTAGAAACGGGTGTAGACATGACGAGATTCAGGTAGATGGGGTTAGTCGAGAGACCGTAACCTAGATGCATCCCTGCCAAGGGCACACGAGTATCAAACCGAAAAATCGAAACTCAAGTTACCTAGCTCACTTGACTCAATGAGATAATTAAACTCATAGAATGAAACTCGTAAAATGAATAAAAATTAGGTTGAATCCTATCAGCAGTGAAACCATGCCAGCCGAAGCAGAAATGTTTTCATTTGCCACTTAGATTTGCCGCTTAAGATTTGGCCCTTAGACTTGATCGACTGCTGGAGTCAGGTTGCCACTTACAAGCACCTAGAGCAACAAGCCTGAAGCAACGAGCTTCGAGCAAAAACCAATGACATAAAAATGACATAAAAATGACATAAAGTTGAAGGCTTCTGCTGAGCTAAAGCCCCCGCAGCCAAAGCTCAGGCTGTAGGATTGAGTCACGCTGCTTGAAAGAGTAACCAACCGATTACTTGACAAAGCCCCAACAAATTTCTGAATTCAAGGTATTTGGTTTGCGGCAATGCCTACAACTGCATTTTTACGGAACCTAAAAAACCGTCAAAAAGCCTGAATCGCCCTATTCCTGAATCGCCCTATTAGATAAAGATCAGGATAGAGATTCTAAAAGCCTAGAATGGTCTAGTGAATGAACGAGGGCGAGAGGGTTAACTGTAGATTTGTGGAATTCACTGATGAGCAGTTTACATTTTAAGACGAAAGCTTGCAATATTATGCAGCAATATCATGGGAAAGTTTTATGCGCGATCGCCCTTTCAGAGCAGCAATGAATTGGATGCTCTGCTTCAGAGCAGACAGGGCGATCGCCCTCCAAAAACACCATTGAACCAGCCCAACAAGGAGTCTACAGGCGTTTTCCAGCGGGCTTTTCAAGCCCTAACTCTGAGAATTACATGGAGTGAGAATTGTGATTTCCTTTGACCTAAAACTTTATGAAAGCGTGATTTCATCCCGCACTCTTTAAATTTTTAGTAAAGCTCAGCTTCATAGAAACTTCATAAATTCAGCTACAAAACAAAAAGACCTGCTAGCAAGGCGCTGACAGGTCTTTTCGTTTCGAAATGCAGACAGGACTGAAAGGTCAGAACCTATAGGCCCTAAAACCTTGAGAACTCTCGAACACCATGTCGTGAAGACTATGCAGCGGGTTCAACCCGAGCATAGAAAAGACCCTGAATTCGGACATCCAAAGGCTCCTTACCGCCCATGTCGGTATCCGAAGGCTGTTCGCTCAAGAAGGTTCCAGCGATTTCGCCAGTGGCAGCGTTAATCTTGGCAATCTGGAAGGAGATATTGCCACGGCCAGTCTTAAACGCCTTTTTATTCTCGCGCTGAAGCTCGTCACTGTCGGCCTGGGCAGGTAGGGCAACTGCATTGTCATAGCCCGTCGTCAGACCGCGACCCTTTGGATCGAGGAAATTGGACGTGCGGTAAGACGGCACCTTGAACTCGCCCTCAAAGTCGGTGGCGGCGGAGATACTATCCAAACCGGGCTGAGTCGTCGCGACCAGATCTTTAATGGTAAACAGGAAGGGAACTTCTTCGCCACCTGGCAGCAATACAGTAATGGGCTGAAAATCAAAACCTTCTTCTTCGATGAAGGTGAGGCTACGATCGGGGTTGACCTTTAGCGTGCCTCGCACCTGGTCGAGGCTAGAGGTATAGCGGGTCAGCGGTCTGCCAGCCACAAATTCTGCCTCTTGGCGCTTGTTTGCTGGCTCTGTCTTTACAGCATAGTTAGTCGGTTCTAGGCAAAGATCGACGATGGTGTAGGTCACACTGGGGTCGATAGGAATGGCCCCCCGCTTAACGGTGTCAAGGGTGGGGCATTTGTTCGCTAGACCAGTGCCTCGGATTTGCTCATAGGTGAGCGGGCCGCTGGCGGCGGTAGGGGTGCCACTGCTACAGGCGGTGAGAAACCCCATACAGAGCGCAATCAGCGCGACAATTAGAGCGCGATACCTCATGGTCAACCTCGATATCTCAATCTTGATATGGCTTGGTGGTGGATGAATTCTAGGGAATGAATTCGTAAGTCTGTAGGGTCAAATGTTTGATCGAACACATTTAGTCGAACAAATCTAACAGATTGTGTCTGATACTCTAATGTTGAATTTTACAAGACCTTGTGCGCTTGTTTTTAGAACAGACCGACTTCCTGAGACTTCAAGCTGAGACTTTAGGGTAAATCCTGGCGATGGCGCAGATGATAAAGGACGCAGATTGTGTAGAAATGTATAGAAAATTGCGCGGAACAAATGTTTTATAGGGGTTTCGCAGTTCTTTTGTAATTTTTTCGCAGTTGTTTCTCCGTTGTGTGGAGCGTGGAGCGGCATGAACGACCAAGATTATGGAGGCGATCGCCCAGGGCATCCAGATTTGGCAAGTCTGGAGCAGTCACTCCAGCCTCAGGAGACACTTCAGCAACGCCTAGAGGCGATCGCCCAGCGGGTACAGGAAACCGCCAAAGCGTCGGAAGGCGACGGCGTTGCGCTGTTGCGGCTGCTACGCCTGCTAGAAAAGCTGCATCAAGAGATCCGCGACACCATGTTTCAAGAAACGCTGCCCCAAAATCGCCATTCGCTCTATGCGCTGCTGCGCGATATGGAAGCCGAGGGTGGTTGGCCCTATATCAGTCGCATGAAGCTGCGATCGCTCTTGCAACACCTGCTGGATGAGCCACCTGCTGAATCGCCCAACCCGCTGAACCCGATCGCCGACCCAGAAGACTTTCCACGCCGGTAGACGGGCACAGAGCTTTAGGGGTTTGATTTCCTTGGTTATGCGTCACTTGTTTTAATCCCTAGCAACGACTTTCAAAACACGGCTTAACAAAACACAGCTTAAAATAAGTAGAAAGGTTCTACTTGGGAAAGGCTCCATGATTCCTACCGTTATTGAACAATCGGGTCGCGGCGAACGCGCCTTTGACATCTATTCGCGTCTGCTGCGGGAGCGCATCATTTTTTTAGGCCAGCCTGTCGATTCTGACGTTGCCAACCTAATCGTGGCGCAAATGCTGTTTCTAGAAGCTGAAGATCCCGAAAAGGACATCTATCTCTATATCAACTCTCCAGGCGGCTCGGTGACTGCTGGCATGGGCATTTTTGACACGATGAACCATGTGCGCCCGGACGTTTGCACGATTTGCGTTGGGCTAGCCGCCAGCATGGGCGCATTTCTCCTGAGCGCGGGAGCCAAAGGCAAGCGCATGAGCCTTCCCCACTCGCGAATCATGATTCACCAGCCCCTCGGCGGCGCTCAGGGCCAGGCAACGGATATCGAGATTCAGGCAAAAGAAATTCTCTACCACAAGCAAAATCTCAACCGCTGGCTGGCCAAGCACACTGGGCAGCCTCTAGAGCGGATCGAGCGGGACACCGAGCGCGACTTTTTCATGTCTGCCAAAGAAGCGATGGACTATGGCCTGATCGACCAAGTGATCGACAAGCACTCGGTTGGTAGTCGCCCAACGGTGGTCAGCGCAAACTAGGGCGTTGTAAGACTTACGGCAGCCGCTAAAGTCATTCGCTACAGTCATTGGCGATTTTGGATTTTAGAGTTTGGATGTTGGGTGCTACCAAATGCGCCAAGCCAATACGCCAACCCAAGCGCTCTAATCCAAAATCGTCAATCTAAAATCCAAAATCAACACAAGATCGAGGTTTAGTCCCAATCTTTATACTCTGACGACACAGAGAACGCAATTCGCTGGTGCAGGGCTGCTGCGTTGCGTTCTAGGTCAAGTGCAAGGGTGTCGAGCTGGTCGAGCTTAGTTTGATAGTCGGCAAGCTCTCGTTTGGCGGCGACTTTTCGCTCTAGAGCGGCGCGGGCGGCGGGTTCTTTGCCCTGCTTGAGGGCGAGTTCTGCAACCCGATGCCAGGTTTCTATGTCTTTTTGGGCGGCTTGAAGCTGCTGCTGGAGTTGGTCGCGGGCGATCGCCATATTCTGCCGCGCCTGATCAAATTGTTGCAGTGCGGTCATGGGGTCGCCTGCCAGCACGGCATCTTCCATCATGCGGCGAGAACTGCGCGGGTTTAGCATGGCGGCATCCAGTCCAAAGGTTGCGAGTTGACTGCTGACACTGCGACCCGTTTTGCACCAGGTTGCAAAGTGTTCGCAATTATTTTCGAGCAGGCTATAGCGCTGTTCGCCCAGCCGACTTTCGGCCCGCTCGACCACAATGTCTGGCAGGTAGCAAACGGTATATTGCTTCACAAATACCCGATTGCCCCAGGAAAATGCCGAAAACTCGGTCTGACGGATGGTTGGCGGCTCGGTAGCCTTGCTGTAATGAATCACGCTGCCATCGCCGCAGTCAATGCCGTGATGTTCGTATATACCATCCATGCCAGCGAGCGGTCGCATGACGTAAATTTGGTCGCCTCGGGCCATATTTAGAGCAGTGGGATCAGAGGTTATAGTCACGGGGGGATGGTTTGAGCGCTCTGCTTTTGAGCGCTCTACTATTGGTGCTGCAAGATTTTATCTTAGGCAAACGACCTGCAAAACGCTGGTTTGCTGCCTCACCTACAACTCCCTTAACGGCGATAGGCGATCTGTAGACTCTTGACCAGCAGCAGCAGAGAGGCGATCGCCATCAGCCCACCCCAAAACCAGTAGGGCAGCAGCAGATTTTGGGCGATTTGCCCAGAGTCCGACAGGAGGACTTGCCCGCCAATGTTGGCCTGGCGGGTCAACAGGTAATCCATCTGGTGATAGGTGCTGACGCAGGCCTGTACGCCCAAAAACTGAATCGCGAAGACCTGAAGCCAGGGATAGCTGAACAGGGCGATCGCCAGCACGGCAGCCCCCAGCAGCGGCACGGCTACTAGCCCAAAGAGCGATCGCACCCAGATCAGCGCCGACCCAATCAGCAGCGCCCCCAAAAACAGCAGCGCATAGCGGGCCATCTGCCGACTGCGCGATGCCAGAATAAACAGCGCCCCAGCGATCGGCGGCCCCATCGGCCCGGCCGCCGCCACCAGCGCCCGACCAATCGGCCCCAAAAACAAGCCGCCGCTGTGAACCGCAAAGCCAGAGCCGTTGGGAAACATCTGCAACTGCTGGAAATTGCCACCCAGCAGCATGGCCATGAGTCCATGCCCCATTTCGTGAAACCAAGTCGCCAAAATGCTGAAGGGATACAGGATGTAATTGCCGATGGGCAACTGCCAGAGCAAACTCGTGGCGATCGCCGCTGCGACCAGCCAAGTCAGTCCCACTCGGTCAGACTTGGGCTTGGAGCCATCCCACAGTTGCGAGTCATCAAACAGATTATCTTTGTCCCAACGGTTTGCCATAGTAGAGCTTGAAGGAGGAGTCTTGCAGCATCATGACTCCACTCTAGCGCTTGCCCTACTGCATCGCCTGTAGCTGTTTCAAATGCCCCTCGCTCATGGAGAGGTATCCGGCAACTGGAGGTGAGGCGGCACCGGAATCGCCTTGCTAGACGGCGATGGACGGTGAATCTTTGTCTCGTCGTTGGGCGTGCCTAGAACATTTTCCTGGCTACTCCGGGTGATTTCGGTCGGGGCTTGGGGCAAATCAGAGGCGGGCTGCCCCACCGTGCGATCGCTCACCAGCCCTGTCGTGGGTGGGTCATCATCGTTTTCACTGCCCAGGCGAATCTTAATATTTGGCCCAGAGCGAGCCAGCCGAATCACCGCACCATCCGTCAGTGGAACTTGCGTAATCCGCTTGCCATCTAGGTAGGTGCCGTTTGTGCCCAAGTTGACAATTTCCCAATTTGCGCCAACCCGACGCAACTCTACATGATGGCGGGACACGACAGCACTGTAGAGAATCACATTGTTATCGGTCGCTCGCCCAATGCGAATCACCGACTCATTCTCAAACTTCCAAACCTGGGCTGGAATCTGCTTGACCGGATGCAGAAGGGATAAGGTAATCACACTCGTGACGCAAAACCTACGGCGAAAGAACAGAGTTGCGAGTCTTCAGGAGGATATGCATGATGGCATCATGAGCAATTCAACTCGTGATTGATCAAATCGTGATTGTTGATCAAAATTGATCAAACCGTGATTGACCAAATTGATGACTGACCAATTCATGCTTAATCAAACATTGTGACCGATCCAATAGGCTGTTGGCTGTGGGGCGAGACAACTGCTTGCGTTGGCTACCCACCCATCCTAAATCCTATGCTGCTTTCTTCAGAACAGAACCAAACTTTATTGCTAAAGACTTTACCGCAAACTTTATGCCAAACCTCCCTGTAAAACGCATGGTGCTGTATAAGCACGGAGTTGGATTCTTCGAGCGCTTTGGCTCTACTGGCGATGAAGCCTCAGCCACGCTCACGTTCAACAAGGGGGAAATGAACGATATCCTCAAAAGCCTCGCAACCTTTCCCCAAGGCGACGGACAAGTGGTGAGCATATCTTATGAAACACCAGAAGAAAAGCAAGATGCGCTGAGAAATGTGCCGCTGCAACTGAGCGATCGCGAGGCATGGCTGGATCTCGTGCGATCGCTGCGTGGCTGCCAGGTGCGGCTGCATATCGCGGGCAGTGACCGCGAGACGACTCAAGAAGGGCTGATCAGTTCCTCTGGCTCTGAGTTTGTGGTCAGCGGCTGCGTGGTCGGGCTAAACCAGGTTTCCCAAAAGCCAGAGCAGACGCTGATCGCGATCATGACCACAGGCAGCGAGGCAAACAGCACACCCAACCTGCGGACGTTTTTGCTATCTCAGGTGCGCGGACTGGATATTCTGGATGCCCAGAGCAGCGACGACCTGCGCCATGTGATGGATCTGAGCCACTCCCGCGAAGAACAGCGCAGCGTCACTATTTTTCTCGATCGCCCCCACCAAGATCTGTTGGTTAGCTACGTTGCCCCCAGCCCTACTTGGCGCGTCAGCTATCGCCTCGTCTACCGACCCGACACCGCCCCCGACGGCAGCAGCGCGCCCACTGATTCGGGTCAACTGCTCATCCAGGGCTGGGGCATTGTAGATAACCAGCTTGACGAAGACTTGGAGGGTGTGTCGCTGACGCTAATCGCGGGGCAGCCCATTAGCTTTGTCTATGACCTTTACACACCTCGCTTCGTCCAGCGCCCAACGGTAGAAGACAAAGGCTCTGCTGTGCCAGGCCCTATCACCTTTGATGCGGCTCCTCAATACAACGCTTTAGAGTCTCTTGATGCTGGATCTATTAGGCTAGCAGGGGTAGCATCCAGTTTACTTGAGGAAGATTTTGACATCGATGAGGTGCAATCAGCCCCAGCAATGGGCAGTGGCAGAGCCAAGGCAATGCGCCGCAACCTAGACGAAGCAACCCAGATTCGGGCAACAGGCATTGCACGGGGCGAGTTGTTTCAGTATGACGTGGGCATACCCGTCACGATTAAGCGGGGTCAGAGCGCGATGGTGCCGATTTTGGGGGCAACTATTGCCAGCCGCAAGCAACACTGGTTTAACTCTGAAAAAATGAAGAGCAATCCGGTGGTAACCATTGTTGCAACGAATACAACTGGACTTGCGCTAGAGCATGGCCCGGCGACGGTGCTGGAGGCAGAAAACTATGTGGGAGAGGCGGTGCTGAGCTTTACACCTGCTGGGGGCGAGTTTTTTGTGCCCTATGCAGTGGATTTGGGTGTGCGGATTTTGCGGGAGGATAGCTCGCAACAAGAAACGGTGGCGATCGCCCTGGGAGACGGAGACTATCTCATTCACGACCGCTGGCATGTTCGCCAGTCTATCTATCAGATTGAAAATCGCAACACCTACCCAATCGTGCTAGTCATCGAGCAGCAAATTCTCAGTGGGTATGAGCTATTCAACACGGCAGACCCGATGGAGAAAGCGGCAGAATTTCACCGCTGGAAGCTATCCGTTGCCGCTCAGCAGCAGACCGAGTTTCGCATCCAGCAGCGCCAAAAAACCTTCCACCACGAACGCATTCTCAACCTTAACTACCGCACGCTTCAGCAGTATCTAGACGGCAAATTTATCGATGCCAACCTGTACGAAGGGTTGCGAGGCATTCTCAACCTACATCAGCAAATTGCCGAGATTAAACAGGAAACGCAGCGGCTGACTAAAAGGCGCGATCGCCTCTCCGAAGAACAAGAAGCGATCGCCACAAAGCTAAAGCCTCTGCAAACTAGCGGTAGCGAGAATGATCTGCGCGAAAAGCTAGTCGCCAAAATGAGCCGCATTGAAGATGAGCGCGATCTCCTCCAGACCCGCATCACCACCAAAGAGCAGACGCAGGGCGAACTAGAACAGCAGCTTCAGCAACTGCTCCAGGAACTGCACTAGATTTGGATGCAAGCCAGCCCCCATCTGTCGCTGAACCCTAAGCCAATTCCTTGCCCGCTTATGAAAGCTGAAACAAGAACGTCACCCGATCGCCCTTGCCCAGAGAGATGCGATCGCCCGGCCGCAACCGGTGTCGATTGCCCATCGGCAGCGGCATATTGTTCACATACGTCCCGTTAGAACTACCCACATCTTCCAGATAGTAGGCATCGCCCTCCACCCGGATATCCGCATGAACCCGCGACACAATTTCTGAACTGGGAAACCCTGATACGTCAATATCCGGCGGAATCCGGTCATTAGGCTTACCAATATGAACTACAGGCAGCGTTTGGGGCAATTCCACAACCTGATTGGTTTGCACATGTAGCAAGCTGGCCCGCTGGGTCTGGAGTTGGGTTGGCCCCAAGGACACAGACGAACCACCCACTGGAGGGGGTGAAACGGACGGCACGACCGGCGGGGGCGGCGCAGGGAGCTCAGACATTGACGCAACCACGGGTTCTGAAACGGGAGAACTACCAGCCGTTGCAGAAGCATGGGGCGCTGCTGCAATCGGTGGCGTCATCGGCAATGGATCAGGCGGAACTAAAGGTTCGATGACGGGTAAATCGGGAATTGCAAAATCAGGCGCAACCGTCGGCGTGGATATGTCTGGCCCCTCGGCCGCCGCCGCTCGCAAGTTAAACCCACACTGTCCACAAAAGCTGGCATCAGACTGTACCGCAGCCCTGCAATTGGGACAGTTGATCATCGTGGGCAGCGGTGTGTAGCAGGCTTCACACTGCACTGCGCCATCGGGATTTTGATGGTTGCAATTCGGACAAACAATCATAGATAGACCACTCCCTTACCGTGGGTCTTAGGCTCCGTGAATGAACAGGGCGTTTGTGTAAGGCAGGCTGGACATATCTGAGCAGGGAGGACTCTAGCCTAACAAAACGCTTCTAGCCTACCAAAGCTTTCAGCCTACCAAATAGATTGCCCCATTAATGACTCTACAAGCGCACTGCTCCATTTCCCGGCTATTTTCCTAGCGATTCCTAGAAATGTTTGATATCCGTAGCCCTCAGCCCCTTCCCCCAAGCGGTTCGCCACGGGTCAACGATGCTGTTTCCCCAAAGAATCGCTTATATTAAAAAGGCTCAATTACAGCTCAATCGAAGCCATTTGCCTACTTCAAAATCCGCCAGACCTGAGCCAATCCCTGCTCAGGGCAGCCCAAGAGCGGCGGGTTATCTAGATACCTGCTTGAGGAGGTCAGTCGTTTGTCGTTTTCCAGTGATGACTTTGCCAAAGCTCTAGAACAGCACGACTATGCGTTTCAAAAGGGACAAATCGTGCGGGGTAAGGCATATAGCTATGAATCAGACGGAGCCTACGTCGATATTGGCGGCAAGTCTGCTGCATTTTTGCCGCTAGAGGAAGCGTCTTTGCGGCGCATTAGTGATGTGTCGGAAGTGCTGCCGCTGCAAGAGGAGCGCGAGTTTCTCATCGTGCGAGAGCAGGATGCCGATGGGCAGGTCACGCTGTCGCTGCGGCAGCTTGAACTGCGCCAAATCTGGAGCCAGTTTGCCGAAATGCAGGAAGCAAACAAGACGATCCAGGTGCGGGTCAACGGGTTTAACAAAGGCGGCGTGACGGTCGATGCGATGGGGCTGCGAGGATTCATTCCGCGATCGCACCTGAGCGAGCGAGAAAACCTGGAATCGCTGATTGGTAAGTCGATGACGGTCGCCTTTATCGAAGTGAACTCGACGACCAAAAAGCTGGTGTTGTCGCAGCGCCTAGCGGCTCAGGCGGCCAGCTTTGGCCAGATTGCTGAAGGGCAACTGATCAGCGGCAAAGTGTCGGGCATCAAGCCCTTTGGCGTGTTTGTAGACTTTGACGGCGCAACGGGCTTGCTCCACATTAACCAAATCAGCAAAAGCTACATCTCTTCTCTGGGCAACCTGTTTGAGTTAGGACAGCCGATCCGAGCGCTGGTGAACGAAGTGGATGAAGTCAAGCGACGCATTTCGCTGTCTACCAAGCCGCTTGAAAACTATCCGGGTGAAATGCTGGAAAATATGGCGGCGGTGATGGCCGAGGCCGAAGCCCGCGCTCAAAAGCTCCAGCAGCCAGCAACCAGCGCGATCGCCCCTGAAGAGCCAGATAGCAGCGTCGAACCTGCTGAAGCAGCGGCGGATGTGCCTGTTGCGGCGGACGACTCAGCCACAGCAGAAACCGCTGAATAAGCGGCTGAATATGCTGAATACGCTAGATTGCGCTAAATAATCTGTGTCGGCGTGTTGATGGCGATCGCCACCTTTCAGGCAACACAAGTCAAAATCAGAGCGAAACAGAATTCAGCCGGAACGGGGCCAGCAGGCGACTCTTATCCGCGCTTGCCAACCCCGCTGCCGTTCTGTTGTTGTGACCAGTCAGTGAACCTGAATTCAGTGTGGCTCAAGTCCAGGTATAAGTCATTACCTCTCCAGATTCTTTTACTGAAACTATGTTTTTGCCCCTGGGCGATCGCAGATTCCACAGTCTTCGCAAATCTTACGTGCGACCTTTTTCCACAAATCAACGGATTCGCCCACAATAAATCACGTTTAGCGCGATTGCTACGGGTTACAGTTTACGTAGAATTCTGGAAGCTGTGGCGAGAGGAGGGCGATCGCGCCAAATTACCAAATCAGTATTTACGCATAAAGAGATTCTTCTGAGTATCTAATATCACCAAAGCCTCCCGCAAGTCTAGCTCTCATGCCAACGCCCATCCCCGGTTCCTCGCTCGCTGCAAAAAGCCGCGGATAAATCTTTCTTAAAGCTGAGGAAGTCCACGGCAGGAAAATTTCCAAAATTTTCCAACCGATATTTCCACACCGCATCCCAAACAGGCGCTAGGTTAGTATTGACTACACGACCGCTGAAACTCTTTCGCTGCCGCAAAGCTTGCCCATGACTGCCCCGACGGAGACCGACCTCGCCACCCAAAATGGACTGAACGCCACTGCTGCCACTGGGCGATCGCCAGCCACTAATGTACAGACCGATGCTGAGATGCAGACCGACGATGTTGCCGACCTGGACGTAGAAATGTCCCTGTTCGACCATTTGGAAGAACTGCGGATGCGGATTTTCTACGCCCTGATCGCCATTGTCGGCGGCGTTGTGCTTTGCTTCTTTTTTGTGAACTCCATCGTGCAGCTTTTGGAAGTACCCGCGCAGGGGGTGAAGTTCCTTCAGCTTTCGCCAGGAGAATATTTCTTTGTATCACTCAAGGTGGCGGGCTACAGCGGCTTGCTGGTCGCCAGTCCGTTTGTGCTGTATCAGATTATTCAGTTTGTGCTACCGGGGCTGACTCGCAAAGAGCGGCGCATCATCGGGCCGATCGTCCTCTGTTCCAGTTTCCTGTTTGTTGGCGGGCTAGTGTTTGCCTACGTAGCGCTAATTCCAGCGGCACTAAACTTTTTCATTAACTATGGCGCAGATGTCGTAGAACAACTTTGGTCGATCGACCGCTACTTCGAGTTTGTGCTGCTGCTCTTGTTTAGCACTGGGCTAGCCTTCCAGATTCCGGTAATTCAGACACTATTGGGTATTTTGGGGTTGGTCACCTCTGAGCAAATGCTGTCGGGCTGGCGTTATGTCGTGATGGGGGGTGCGGTGTTGGGCGCAGTGCTAACACCGTCTACTGACCCGTTGACCCAGAGCCTACTGGCTGGGGCCGTGCTAGGTCTGTATTTTGGCGGCACAGGCATCGTGAAACTTTTGGGGCGATAGTGAGCTGGCTGTGCCTTGGGATCTGGCTTCTGAAACCTGTCTGAAACCTAAATCATCCATTCGGAAGCGCGATCGCCCAGGTCGATGGGATAGCTCACTGCTTTTCCCAGGCGCGGCTTCTCTGTTGTCTGCTCAATAAACTGCTGGACTCGCTCAGCGCTACCCAAAGCTGTGAGGTAATTTGCCACGTCGTTGAGATGCTCTAGGTATTCGTCTTCGGTCATCGGAAACGATACCTGCTCCAGATACTTCCACATCACTTGAAACAGCACCTTTCCCTGCACTTTTCGTAGCTGCACGTCGAAAGAGCGGCTCCATTTCGCTAGTAATAGTTGATGCAGTTCCTCGCCAGTCATAGGGGCTAGAGGTTGAGGTTTTGTTGAGGTTTAGGACTGAAGGGGACAACTCACGTTAGGCTACTCGATTTATTCTAGGAGATCTGAAGTTTTACGTTTCGTTACGATACTGCCCTTCAGAGGGGCGGTCGCCAGTTTCTGGTGCGGCTGGCGCTATAGAATACTTCATAGAAAACTGTAAACCATTGCCGAACAAGGACTGCCAGCAAGGGTGGGAACCTTGCACCGGACAGGGTTTTACCCGACGTTACTTCTCTAAACTCACCATTCATAATCATGACTCAAGCTTCTGGAACGCCTGATGTGCCCGATTTGGGCCGGCGGCAGTTTATGAATCTTCTTACTTTTGGAGCAGCCACGGGCACGGTGCTAGGAATGCTGTATCCTGTCGTGCGGTACTTCATTCCTCCCTCCAGTGGCGGCACGGGTGGTGGCGTGACGGCCAAAGATGCCCTGGGCAATGATGTGGTGCTGAAGGACTTTTTGGCGACCCATGCGGTGGGTGAGCGCGTTCTGGCGCAAGGGCTGAAGGGCGACCCGACCTACTTGGTTGTGGAAGATGCGGGGGCGATCGCCAGCTATGGCATTAACGCCGTCTGCACCCACTTGGGCTGCGTCGTGCCTTGGAACGCCAGCGAAAACAAGTTTATTTGCCCCTGCCACGGTTCTCAATACGACGCAACGGGTAAGGTGGTGCGCGGGCCGGCTCCGCTCTCGCTGGCGCTGGTGCATACCGACGTGACCGAAGACGGCAAGATTGCCCTGACCCCCTGGACTGAAACCGACTTCCGCACAGGCGATGCGCCGTGGTGGTCTTAGGCCAGTCCGAGGCAGTTTTCTGCTGCCCGATTCTGACCTATTTCTTGGTTTAACGTTGGGCGATCGCCCATTTCTGCCGAGCCTTTCTCTATACGAACACGCACTCTAAAAATGAACTTCAAGGTTTGCTTATTTTCCGCTCGTCGCTGGGGCATGACTGCTCTGGTTCGAGGGCTGATGGTGGCTGTGCTGACGCTAGCGGCTCTGCTGTCGAGCGATATCCTGCTGCCGCAGCCTGCTGCTGCCTACCCCTTCTGGGCACAGCAAAACTACGCCAATCCTCGCGAAGCCACGGGTCGCATCGTCTGCGCCAACTGCCACCTGGCCGCCAAGCCCGCTGAAATCGAGGTTCCCCAAGCCGTGCTACCGGACACTGTGTTCAAAGCAGTGGTGAAAATTCCCTACGATCACTCTGTGCAGCAGGTACAGGCAGATGGCTCTAAGGGCCCGCTGAACGTAGGTGCGGTGTTAATCTTGCCGGAGGGCTTTAAGATCGCCCCTGAAGACCGCATTCCCGAAGAAATGAAGGAAGAAGTCGGCCCCAGCTACCTGTTCCAGCCCTACGCCGACGACAAGCAGAATATTGTGCTGGCGGGCCCACTACCAGGCGACCAGTATGAGGAAATCGTCTTCCCCGTCCTCTCCCCCGACCCGGCGACCAACAAGAACGTCGCGTTTGGCAAATACTCGGTTCACCTAGGCGCAAACCGGGGTCGCGGTCAGGTCTATCCCACGGGTGAAAAGAGCAATAACGCGGTTTATAACGCTTCGGCAGCGGGCGTAATTACGGCGATCGCCAAGGCTGACGACGGCAGCGCCGAAGTCAAGATCCGCACCGAAGACGGCAGCACCGTGGTTGATAAAATCCCGGCTGGCCCAGAGCTAATTGTCTCTGAGGGCGAAGAGGTTACTGCTGGCGCAGCGCTGACCAACAACCCCAACGTCGGCGGTTTTGGACAAAAGGACACTGAAATCGTGCTGCAAAGCCCGAACCGGATTAAAGGTCTGATTGCATTTTTGGCGGCGATTACGCTGACGCAGATTCTACTTGTGCTGAAGAAGAAGCAGGTCGAGCGCGTCCAGGCTGCTGAGATGACCTTCTAAAAGCTGCGTTCATCGCAGGTTGATAGGTACAAGGGTGTTCTGTGGGAACGCCCTTTTTTTGTTGAAGATAAACGCAGTGGTCGTCATATCGACGCTCGATTTTGGATTTGTGATTTTGGATTTCAGGACTTATGCACCTGCGATGAACTTTTTGGATTTCGGACTATTTCTCGCGGGCGCAGCCCGCGAGAAATAGTCCAACTGCGTAAGCCCTAGATTTGTGATTTTGGATTTGTGAGTCGGGCTTTTGCAGGGTTTCCACCCTTTTCATTTGTACTGACTAAAGAAAAAAAGAGTCAGAGAGACTCGATTCCCTCTGACTCTTTTGAATTCAGCCCATTTGCAGATCCCTAATCATGGATATCCACTATGGAATGTAGCGTCGGAATGTAGCGTCTAAATTCGGCGGCGATTCACCTGCCGTGGTTGAAATAGGCCTTAGGGTATGTCTCAGGGCAGCTAGGAAGCAGGGGTGTCGCCGCCGAACCACTTGACAATCAGCTTTTCCAACTCGCCGTTGGATTTCATTTCGGAAATGATGGGGTCAAATTGGCCGAGTAGTTCAGAGCCTTTGGGGAAGGCGATCGCCGAACCTGCTTCTTCCTGATTGGGAAGAACGTTCATTTCCAAATCGGGGTTAGAGGCCATATAACCTTTGGCAACGGTGTCTTCCATCAAAATGGCATCAATGCGCCCAGCCTTTAGCTCCTGAATCATCTCATTGATTCGGTTCAATGCCTTGACGTTTGCGCCCTGAAACTCTTTAGCGGCTTGCTCTTGAATCGACCCCAACTGCACGCCCAAGGTTTTGCCGCTCAAGCTTGCGGCGCTGGTCAAGCCCGCGCCAGACTTCGCCACGATTGCATTCTTCGCTTCGTAATAAATCTGAGAAAAATCGACGTTTTGCTTCCGCTCTTCTGTCGGGGTCATGCCCGCCATCACAAAATCAGCCCGCTTGGACTGGAGGGTCGGAATTAGCGCATTAAAATCAATGTTGTCAATTTTGAGATCGAAACCCAGCTTACTGGTGATGTATTTGGCGATATCGACATCAAAGCCAACAATTTCCTGACTACCGCTCGATGTGTCGATGAACTCGTAGGGGGGATAGTCAGCCGAAGTGGCCATGGTCAACGTTCTAGCAGCGCCGCCGCCCGCCGTGGGGGTGCTGGAGTTACAGGCAGTCACCAATGTAATCGTCAACAGGGCCGTCAAAAAGGCCGTGAACAAGAACTTGAGTTGCTTCATAATCGAAATCTCTAGAGGAACTAAAACCAACCCGTGCAAGCGTTGCAGTTTAGGTGCAGCTTAAAAGCAGCGGCTTAAAAATCGCAGCCTAAAAGTTGCAGCCTAAAACTCGTAATCTTTTCACTGCTCGCGTAATCTCTGCCACACAACCGTTTTGAGCTTGGGGATGAACCTTCTTCACGACGATTCAGGTATAGTGGCATTTTCCGAGTTGGGTCGGTATCTCGAAATACCAAACCAAACAGCCTTGCCTGCAATTAGGCTGGCCAGTTAGCTATTGTGCCACCTAAATTCAAGATTGTGGGGCTTGTATTTTCCGGAGGCTGCTTTTTGCGTATTTCAGCGCTTGAGTTTTGGCGATCGCCCTGGTTCTGCGTCTGTGATTCGCTCTGCGACCCGCAGTTTGGCCGAGCGGGCCCGGGGGTTGGCAGATAACTCTGCATCAGTAGGCTGGACGGGCTTTTTGGTGAGGACGCGCAGGCTGGGTGAAGCTCGCAGGGCGTGTTTGACCAGCCGATCTTCCAGGCTGTGGAAGCTAATGATGACCAATCTGCCGCCTGGTGCTAGCCAGCCTGGCGCTACGTTTAGAAATGTTTCTAATACGTTGAGTTCGTCATTGACGGCGATGCGGAGGGACTGGAAGACGCGGGTGGCGGGGTGGATGCGTCCGTGTCGATAGGCGGGGGGTACGCTGCGGGCGATCGCCTCTGCCAGTTCGGTCGTGGTCTTAAAGGGGCGCTGCTCTACGATGCGGCGGGCGATGCGGCGCGACAATCGCTCTTCGCCATAGCGATAGAACAGGTTGGCTAGCTCGACCTCATCCCAGGTGTTGATGAGGTCGGCGGCGGTGAGGGTTTGCTGGCGGTTCATCCGCATATCGAGCGGGGCCGTGTGGCGAAAGCTGAAGCCGCGATCGCCCTGGTCAAACTGCACCGAACTCACGCCCAGATCTGCCAGGATGCCGTCGAATCGTGCCTCGCCAGGATCGTATGCCGAAAAGTTGGTATGGCAAATCGAGACGCGATCGCCAAATTCTGCCAGGTTCTCCCGAAGTGCGGCGATCGCCTGCTCATCTTGATCCAGCGCAACGATCTGCGTGTCGGGGGCTGCCGAGAGGATTAGCCGACTGTGGCCGCCGCCGCCTGCCGTCGCATCCAGGTAGCAGCCGCCAGGTTTAATGGCTAGCCCCGTCACCACCTCTGCGCCCAGCACAGGGATGTGATGAAAGGCAGACTCAGCAGTTGAGCCTAAAGGGGCGATGGTTGGGCTTGGAGGGGCGATCGCCCTGCCCGTGGGGGCTGCTGCTGCAAGATCCGCTTCCAGAGAATCCGTACCCAAGCTTTCCCCAGCCGCCTCATCCGACGGTGGCACAATAGCCATCAGCAGCCCTCCACCCGATAGCTCACTGCACCACGCGCCCCGGCGTGTCTACTGCGTCGATGCAGGTGGCCAGGGCCCGGTCGGTGGTGAGGGTGCTGCCATTTTTAATGCCCACCACACAGTTTGCAAATTCGTTAGGCAGCAGGCTGCGGCGACAGTGGCTCAGCACGCTCGACAGGTTGGCAGTCTCATCATCGCCGACGATTTGGTTGAAACATTGTGCCAGGTCTTCGGGACGACGCACACTGCGGCAAGCGTCTAGCACATCGTTTACCACCAGCGTTTCGCCGCCGCCAATGCCCGCCACGCAGCGCGACACTTCTCGCGGGTGAAACGCGCTGGCGCAGGCCGTCGCCGCAACTGCCTCCATTGCCCCCCGACCGATCAAATCCGCAGTACATTCTTCATAGTCGGACGTTCTGACGCGGCGATAGCGGTAGCTTGCCAGCGCCGATGATGTGGGCAGCCCCAAAACGAGTAATCCTGCCGTCGTCAACGCCAGGGTAGATAGACGAGCAAGGGGCGATCGCAGTGCAGAATGTGGCATAACAAAACCCGTGAAGAAGACTGTGAAAGACCGTTTAGAGGGAACTTGTGGAGATACGCAGCGATGTGTCAAACGCCCCAATTCTACGACAACTTCCGTCCGCCCGCTGCGCTAACTGTTTTATTTCATGAACATCTAAAAACAAGTTGTCAGGAAACCGTGCCAAACTGCTGCAAACGCGCTAAAACTCTTCAGATCTGCGCTGGATTCTAGGTTCAAATCTTCCCAAAAGTGCGGTGACCCACGCTGTGGTGACCCGTGCTGTAATGACCCATGCTTTTATCCCTCTGCGCCGACTTTTCCCCTCGCCTGCGAATCTCCTATGCAACCCCTGGAAAAACTCCTGGAACACGTCAATCAGCAGCGTGTGAAACACATTATCAAGCTCTACGCGCTAGATCGCGAGGAGACTCAGGATCTATACACCTGCCTGGATGCTCTGTTTCGCCTCTATCCGCCGCCGCTGATCGAGTTGGCGCTGGTGGAAACGCTGGTAGACCACTGGGCCGCTGTACCCATGCCCAGAGGACTGGCGTTTATGAGCCGGGTGCGCGATCGCCTGCGCCATTGGGAGACGCAGTGGGCAGCACAGGAGGAAACACAGGGGAACGCACAGGGGGAACACCAGCAAGACAGGGCGCTACTCTTCAGCACCCTCACACCCCAGCAGTTTCACCACATTACCGGACTCGACCCCGCGCCAATCTTCGGGCCAGGGTTTGTAGAGGTCGGGGGCGATCGCCCTGCCCATCCTTAAACCTTAAAGTCGAACAAGTCGAACAAGCTAAACAAGTCGGCAAAAAAGCGGATAAAGCAGCAAAAAAATTCGGAAAAGATTTCGCAACTCTTGTACCGTGGCAAACCGGAAAATCTCAGCCCTGGGTGCTACCCTAGGTAAAACTACATAAGGTATTTACCTTTCAAAAACAAACTGGAGAGCAGGAGGCCCCCTTATGCGCTGGGAGTTTGGTCGGCGAAGCACCAATATTGAAGATCGGCGTGGAATGCGACCCTCTCGCGGCGTAGTGGGCGGCGGGCTAGGGGCTTTGCTGTTGGCGCTGCTAGTGGCGCTGCTGGGCGGCGACCCGTCAATGGTGCTAAACCAGTCTCCTGTATATGAAGGCCCGGCCCAAGTCGCCCCGGCTCCCCCTCAAGACGACCAGGCAGCCGCCTTCGTCTCAACGGTTTTAGGCTACACCGAAGATACTTGGTCAGAGATTTTTCGTGAAAAAGGCTCAAAGTATGTGGAGCCAAAGTTGGTACTGTTTTCGGGTGTTGTGAATTCGGGCTGCGGCACGGCCCAATCTTCAATGGGCCCCTTTTACTGCCCGTTGGATCAAAAAGTCTACCTGGACATGAGCTTTTATAACGACATGCAGCGTCGGTTGGGCGCGGGGGGCGACTTTGCCTATGCCTACGTGATTGCCCATGAAGTGGGGCATCATGTGCAAAACCTGCTGGGCATTTCTGACCAGGTGCAGGCGACACAGCGCCGCGTCAGCAAGGCTCAGGCCAATCAACTTTCTGTCCGGCTAGAGCTTCAGGCAGACTGTTTTGCAGGCGTGTGGGCAAATCGCACCCAGCAGGCTCAGCAGATTTTGGAGAAGGGCGATGTTGAGGAGGCGCTGAATGCGGCTGCTGCTATTGGTGACGATCGTCTCCAAAAGCAAGCTCAGGGCTACGCTGTTCCCGACTCTTTTACCCACGGCACCTCAGCGCAGCGCGTCCGCTGGTTTACCCAGGGCATCAAGACGGGCGACGTGAACCAGTGCAATACATTTGAGGCAACAACCCTTTAGCGGTCAAGGGTTCGGAAAAGTGCATCTGTGTGAACTGGCTCTGAACTAGCTCTGAACTAGCTCTGAACTGCCTGCGAAGCCGCTGCCACTAGGCGCGGTCTTCAAGCCCCTTTTTTGTCCACCCACTCCACCCACTCCACCCACTCCACCCACTCCACCCACTCCACCTACTCCACCCACTCCACCCACTCCACCCACTCCACCCACTCATCACACCTATTACACCCACACAGTAACCGCAGCCACAGCAATGAGCATTTCGTCGGTTTTGTCGTCCAGTTCTGGAATCGCTCTTCCC
>JBDNCP010000079.1:0-22211 GCA_046719575.1 Cyanobacteriota bacterium | reverse complement strand
GGGCGATCGCCAGCACCGATTTCAAAGCCGAATTCCTGATCAGTGGCAAATACTGTGGGGCGTTGCGCTCGTAAAGCAGTCCCCAGCAGCTTTTGATCAACTCTAAAGACTTTTCCTTCATTTTTTGGCGATCGCCTTTTTGGGGCTGTACGTTTGCCGCGCTGGGTTGTAGTTTTGGTGCTGAGTGCAGTACGGGTAGATCGCGTCTGCCCGCAGGACGTTCTGCACCCCAGAGTTGCGGCATATCAGGCACGGCAACCTATAGTCCAGCACCTTGCCCACGGGATATTCGCGGCTCGTGCTGAAGATCACCAGCACTCCAAAATCCCGCTCATTTCGAGCACCGCGCTTTTTCGGCACGTATCGCCCCTGCCATAGCGTCAGGTTGCGGTAGTGGCTCATGGCTCCATCCGTCACCCAAGGCTCCAATTTGCCTGAGGCGATTACCAGCCCCTTGCTACCCGTGACGGTGGGCAGCTCCAGCGCATTTAGATCGGCAAACTCTGGCGCGTCCCCCCGCGCCTCAAACACCAGGAGCGTAAATTCTTCCTGCTCCAGCATCTTTACTTCAATCATTGGAAGCCCCCACTTCTAGGCGCTTGCTAGAATTACAGTTTAGCCTGCCTATAGCTACATGCTGCTTAAATAGCTATAGGCAAAAGCAAGTATTTAGGGTCGTCCTCATAAGTTAGTTTTATAGCTAGATACTTGTTAAATAGCTATAAACGGCTATATTGATTATGTAAGGGACAGAAAAGGAAATAGGGATGTTTTTTCAGATTTGTCGCGCATACCCGGATGGGTACCCAAGAACTGTAATGGACTATGAACTGCTTTTACCGCCTGGCACGCAGGTAAACGTGGTTGATTTGATGACGGAACTAGTCCGCATTAGTAACAGAAGTTCCAAAAAGGTAAGGGAGATCTATGGGCTGATCCTAGAGATCCCAGACGGGACTCCGTACTGGCTCCATCAGTGGAGCCGCCGGGATTCTGGGAACGACTCCAGATATTCAGAGGATTTTTACGGGCAAGAAGTGCCCGGACTGGTGAACACCAGGATCTACTTCCCTAGCCGAGTGGAAAACCCTGCGGCGGAAGTCAGACAGGAGCAAGAGGGGCAATGGAGCATATACGATGCTCCATACTCGCCAATTGAGCTTGATCCTGAGTTGCCTTGGGATCAGCTTTTTGGGGGTCTACCCCTGGTCAACTGCCTGTTTGGCTTCCAACAGGCAGTCTCCAAAGTCCCTTTCCACTCCGGGCGGTGGGGAGAGGAAGAGCTTGTGTTTTTCTTTGATCGCTATTCCCGGAGTTTTTTGGGAAGAGATCCGGAATACATCCTATACGGATCACCTTCCCTCCAAAAGTTATTTTCGTGCATTCCCGACCTTCAACAGGAGATTCGGGAAGAAAACGGGTGGCAAGCGCTCTACCTGTCTTATAAAAATCGGGACGGGAAAATCGAGCGGGGAATTTACCTACTCGATGAGATCGCCCAGTGGGCTGACGAATTCCGCCCTGGGGGAGCAACTCCCCACCTAACTTATTCACGCCAGGAGGTAGAGGGCTGGCGCGAAAAGATCCACTCCTTCGAGCCGACGAAGGACAAGAAACTGAAGGAGGCGGACGAATTCTGCTCCAGGGTCGCCTACGACCTGGGACTCCATCGCGGGGGATTGTTGAAATTCATTGACTACCTCTCCACCCTCAACCGTGAGTGTGTTCGTGGAATCTGGCGCTTTTCCGGCGCTCTAATGCCCTATGCCACTGATGCTCTGAGGAAAAGTATCCGGGCTATCTCAGAGGAAGATTTTAAGCCAGCCGCTCGGAGGGTGTACCTCAATCCAGAAAAGGCTGAGGTGTACACCACCCTCGATCGCCAGGGCGATCCGCCGCGATCGCAGCGGGGGCCGGATCAGTACCTCTTCACGATACGCCGGAAGGCGTTTCCTGAAGACGCAGCCAAGTGCATCCGAAAGAGATTAGATGCGCTAGAACAGGCCGTCCAGGCCTTTGTTCAAAATGGCGGCAAGTGGGACGACCAGGCTCTTGCAGCGCTGAGTGAGCAATTTGCGGGGGCGTATTACGAGATTGAGTATCTCCCCAGCCCAGAGGAACTGGGTCTATACGAATCAGACCTCAGGGAGCAGTGGACTCAAGGGAAACGAGTCAGGGATATCGTCAAATCCAAAATCGACCCGCGAGATCTGCCATCCTGTAATCAATCTCATGCGCTCGGATGGGCACGCGAGATGATTGCAGGCTGGGTCAAGGAAAATCTGCAAAGCGATTTTTCAAAACTGGATCTGGAATCTGTTCCTTTTGGCGGGGATTGCCTGGCTGGCGCGAACTTTGCCGGGGCAAACCTGTCCAATGCAGATTTTGTGTCTGCAGATCTTCAGGGAGCGAATCTCCAAAACGCAGACCTACGTCACGCCAACTTCTGGCGGGCGAACCTCGCAGGGGCGGATTTGAGAAACGCAAATCTCGCAGGGGCGTATCTGCCCAAATCGTCCCTAGAGGGAGCTAACCTGGAGGGGGCTAACCTGGAGGGGGCTAACTGCTTAGACACAAATCTGTCAGGTGCAAATCTTTCAGGCGCAAATCTCCAAGGGGCAAGCTTGTTGGCGGCCAACCTGGAGGGGGCAGACCTGACCAGGGCAGACCTGCGGAATGCAGACCTAACCAGGGCAAACCTGCGGAATGCAAACCTGTTCGGAGCGAACCTGGAGGGAGCCACCGTTCCTAAAAAGATGTAGAAAACCCTGAGGACACCGTGATCCATCGCGTCTTGCTCTGGCGGCGATGCGGCCGCTAGCCTGGTGCCCAACCCGCAGAACTCCAGTGAATGTGTCGCGCCCGCCAGCGTCCAGATCGTCGATCGCCTGTCTCGCCTACCCCAGGGTGTCGCGCCCCAGCAGGCAGAGGAGCTGATGCAGCGCCAGTCCGACGAGGGCTATGTGCCGTTTACGGCAGCGGGAGGCGATCGCGGCACCATGACGTGGACAGAAAACCGGGGCGGCAGCATCATTGAAGCCCGTGTTGATTTTCAGGCATCCGCTGTCACAGACCGCAGCGTCGCGACCCGCCAGGAATATGGCGGCGAAGAACTAATCTGCGCCTGGATTGTTGAATAATGCTATTTTTATAGCAAGCGACAGTTCACGTTTCCTAATCACCTCCTAGCGGGGGCAGCACCACACTGGCTGCCCTCGCTTTTTGGCATATTGCCCCGCCACCTGGATGCCCCACAACCCCGTCCTGTATGAAAACCTGCCTGTCAACGCCCGCCTAGCAGACGAGCGCGGTGTTTTGCGGCATGTTTGCGACGCGGTGCAGCCAACCTACAGCGATATCCTCGCGACGCTGGCGCGGCTAGAGTTTTTGTTTGATCCAGATTCCACCCCTGTGGAATTTCTAGATTGGTTTCAGCAGATCGTGGCGCTTGCGCCTGTGGGTGATCGCACCCTAGGGCTAGGGCTAGACCCCGATTGGCCTGCTGAACACAAGCGTGACGTAATCAAGCGGGCGTGGCGCTATTGGCAGACCAAAGGAACGGAAATAGGCATACGGGAGGCGATCGCCCTATGGCTCCGCTGGGAAGATGCCAAAACCGAACCCGCTGTTTTGATCCGACTGCCTTGGGGCAAGGAGCCCGCCGCTACGCCGCCGCAGTGGTGGGGCTACAGCACCCGCTATGATGCCTGGCCAACCCAAACGTGGGACGAGCGGCAGTTTCTTGGCAGCGGTGACTACCCACAACGCTATGCGCCTGACTGGAACATCATTCAATCGGATCAAAACCCGTGGGACTACACCGACAAATTTGACCAACACTTTGTTGAGCGGGATGTCGCAATCATCAACTCGCCAGGGTCGCTGCTGGGACCTCATGCTATTTGGGAACATCTGACCCCAGGGGAAATCCGATGGAATAAAGTCTTTCCCGCTATTGAGGTTTTGAACCAAGAATCCTGGGATATCCAGGCGCGGATTGGCGTATTTGGCTGGATCGATGGCGGCGAGACAGAGGCAATCGTGGCACAGCGATCGCCCACCACCATCCAGACCGAAACCCGCTACGACGTGGAGATCATTGGGTTTCGCTATACCGATGTGCTGCCATTTCGAGGCGTGGAAACAGAACCCGCCCGCCAAAACGTAGCGGCAGACGAATTTATCGCAGAGAACCTGTTGCCATTGGTGACAGCTCGCCAAAATCTAGCGATAAACGCTATCACGGTAGACTCCAGCTTCGCCACCACACCCGACACCGCACCGCAAACCCTGGATGCCAGCAGCATGGTGGTGCGCGACATTTTGGCGATCGCCCGCGCTGACCAGACTCTCGCGCCCGATGCGATCGCTGTCGAATCTATCTTCACGACCGACCTCAGGACGGCTGAGCAGGCGATCGCGTCTGACCGCTGGACAGCCCGCAACCTCCTGGCGCCCGACACCGCGCCGCAAAACCTGGATGCCAGCGGCGTGGTGGTGCGCGATATCCTGGCGATCGCCCGCACCGACCAAACCCTGTTGTCGGATGCCGTAGCGATTGAATCTGTCTTCACGACTGACTTCAGGACAGCAGAACAAACTGTCGCAGCCGACATTTTTGCCGCCCAAATCTACGACTGGTTTTATCAAAACATTGTGCTGTGATGCTGATCTTTAATGCGACCAAAACCGGGCTACTGGATCGATCGCTTAACCTAACAAGCGGGACGTTTTACTATCACCTCGTTACCGCCGCCCCAACAAACCCAGCGATCGCCCAAGTTGGCGGATTGGCGATCGCCACAGGCGGCAACTACGCGCCCGCCATCCTAGGGGCACCGCCCTCTAGCTCAATCGTTAATCAAGCTGGGAGTCTAACGACTCAAAATCCAAGCTGGAACTTGCTGACAACTAGCGGCGGCTCCATTGTGGGATCAGTGCTGTGTTGTCAGGCAGGTGGAAGCCCCGCCACCACTGATCCACCCATTGTCTACAATCCACTGCCCGCTCCCTACAACCCCAACGGGTCAGACTTTACCCTAACACCTCCAACGGATGGCATCCTGCGGCTTGGCTACGACTACATCATTACGGCTGTCACCAGCACAACTGTCACAATCTCGGTGGCGCATCCAGTCGCGTCTGATGAATTTGTTGGACGCGCCGCCATCTTCAGCAATCTGCCAAGCAGCAGCTACAACGTCTTGTCAAACACCGCCGCCAGCAACGGCACTACTGTCTTGACGCTTCAGGCGACCAACCTTGTAAGCGCTGGTGTCACAACCGCTTCGCGTCTCCGGTTTAACACCAGTGGCATTATTTTCACGCAGGTGCTGCTGGGACTGCTAAATCGCTCGTTTGACCTGTCGTCTGGCACGTTCTACACGCACCTCGTCACCACCGCCCCCACCGATCCTACCCTGACACAAGTTGCACAATTGACGCTTGCGACAGGTGGCAACTATGGGCCCATTCTGCTGCAAAACCTGAGCTTCGGCACAAGCGGCAACACCGCGCTCTGGCGAGCCGATGACCCCGAATGGCCAAATTTAACCACCAACTTGGCCGCCACGATCAAGGGATTGGTGGTGGCAAAACGAATAGGCAGCAGCCCCGCCTCCACCGACCCGATCGTTTGCTACAAGCCCATTTCGCCTAGTCAGTTTCCCACAGGCTACACGCCCAACGGCGCAAGCTTTCGCGCCCAGCTTGATTCATCTACGCTTGGACTACTCCGTTTCCTCTAACCCCCAACCACTGACGTGACCTGCATTCCTGGCTTCCAAACAGTAGACAACGATGAGTTGCCGATCGCCCTCTGCAATGTGGCGAACCGTTTCGTCATGCCGCAACCAGAACTAGTAGGGCGCATCCGTGAGGTGCCGATTGCGGTGCCGCCAGAAGAGCTGTTTAATGCATACCCAACGCTGGGCCGCGCCTCCAAAGGCGACAACTGGGAACTGCTGCTAGAGACTCGCGAAGGAGTTGTTGCGCTCAACCCCGTGACGATGTTTTGGGTAGACTCGGAAGGTGGGCGATCGCCCCAATTTTCAACCAATACACCGCAGTTGCTCTACCTGGAGTTTCTGTATGAGCCATCGGACAGCACAACGCTGCAATCGGCTCAGCTCCGGCTGCGCGAAGCTGTTGACCAAAATCTTGTCACGACGCTGCGGCTGCGCGAGGTTTTGGACTTGCTTGTGCAGATTAATGCTTGGCTCCAGCACTACACCGCCGCAACAGACCCGCTATGGATTTCGGCGGGTCTGTTGATCCGTGATCCGCAGGAAGCGCCGCTGTCTTCGGCATCCGCCCAAATTGAATGGATTGATGCACTGCTGGAAGCTGATCGCGCCACCCAGATTCCTGGATTTCGTCAGTTGGCTGTGCTGGCGGCAGAGTCGCTGCTGAATCGGTTTTACGGATCGATCCCAACCGTTCCGACCGAGTGGCTCCCGCAGGAATTTTTGTTGGAGGTTGGCAGCCTTGCGGAATTAGAACCCGTGGTAGACGTGCTGGTGACGTTTGTCGATGGTGTGGGATTGCTTGTCGATCCAGCGGTCGAGACGGTGCATCAGGTCTACGAGGGCGTGCTGCGGGGGCGATCGCCCACCAGCCCGCTGCTGTCGGGGCAAAACTTCCGAATCGCCACCTGGACGGATGCCGACAGCGTGGAGCGCCAAGCCCCCGCCAACCAGCGGATCGAAACCGTGCCGCCGCCCGCCCCCAATGTCGTGCTGGTTGATATCCGTGCCGCCGCCCTTGGTCCCGTTTTCACCCCCTTCAGCTTAGGAGTCTTTTACTGATATGCCAGCCGTCAGGGGGCTAGACCCCATCACCGGATTACCCGTTTGGATCGACGCTGTCAGCGGCGATGGGAGCGAGCTAACACCTTTCGTGATGCGCCGGGCCGATCCCGATGCCCATTCGCGCCTTGATGCGATCGCCACCAACACGAACAACACCCACCAGGCGCTGACGACATCCTGGAGCTTCGATAGCTTTGTCACGACCCAGGCGCACCGCATCGTCAAGGCGTCGGGCGGCAAGCTCTACAGCTTCACGTTTCACAACCGCAGCGCCACTCCCTACTGGCTAATGCTGTTTAACCAGACCGCTGCCCCCAGCGCCAACGCCACCAATTTCCTGCTGATGCCGATCCCGGTGTTTCCCAGCACAATGCTGTCACTGGGGCGCGACACTTTTGGGCAGGGCGGCGTCAATTTCTCGACCGGGATCGTCTACGGCTTCTCAAGCAACGCTGACCAGTATGTGGCGATCGCCAGCCCAACCGACCTGCGGGCATTCGTCGGGTTCCTATAGGAGTCACTATGTTGGTTTACCAAAACCCCACCATCGTCCAGAACCCGCTTGGCGTGCCGGAAGGGCTGACGCTCTCGCGCAGCGCCGCCCAGCAGATCACGATCGCGCCCGGAAGGGCTGTGGTCGCCCGCTCGTCCGGCATTCGCCAGATCGCCACCCGCACGACCACCCTAGCGAAAAACCTGAACGCCACTTGGGCACAGGGAAACAACCAAGGCGGCCGCGCCAGCACCGTGGCGCTTACCACCAGCACGGTCTACCACGTCTATCTGCTGATGGACAGCGGCGGCAACGTGGATGCGTATTTTGACACCAGCGCGACAGCCGCGAACCGCCCGGCTGGCTGGGACGCCCGAATGGTTGGATCAATCCTGACGGACGGCAGCAACAACATTCGGGAATTCAATCAGATAGACAACCGCTTTGAATATCACGGTACTGAAGTTATTGCCCTGTGGAGCACTAACTTGAGCACCGCCAGCGGCAACGTCATCACGCTACCGACCCCGTCGTTTGCTTCTGCATTTGGCACTTGCTATGGCTTTGCCTCCACGGGCACCGCAGTCATTTGGCTAGGAGCTGAGTCAGACCCGTCTCCAAACGTTGGGCTTTTTGCATCTGCTCAAAGCAACGATTTTTTCTGGCAGGTCAACACAAATCGGATGCGAATCTACACGACTCAAGCCAACGTCACCGCTATTGTCCGGGTGCGCGGATTTGTCCATCCAAGGGGGTCGCAAGGATGAGCTGGCTAAAACTAGACGGTATGACACCTGTTGAGTATCGGATACTGCCACCGGATGACGCCACCGGATGGGAGCAGGTCGAGGACGACGACCCGCGCATTGAACAGATCGGTAGCGACGCACCACGGTGGGGCGAGTTTCGGCTGGGCATGATGGCGGATCCTGGCTTTATGCGGCTTTGCAACAACATTCGCCTGATCGCGCCACAGATTGAGATTGACCTCAAGATCGCGGCCGTGACGGAATGGGTTCCGGCGATCGCCCAACTCTGGAACATCGCCCATACGCTGATTCCGGCGGAACAAGACCCTACCCCTGCCGAGGTCAGCGCGTGGGTAACGCTGGCGGCCGACACCAAAATGAAATTCACCTATGACGACGTAGGGCACATGGTTGTGGAGGCATAAAAAAGCGATCGCCGAATCCTGTTGGGGCGATCGCTGGTGCTCCAGAGTATCGAAATGACTCGTGTAAGTTCGGTTTACATTTTAATGCAACGAACGGAACATTAGCGCCCTGGCGACCGTCCATCATCATGAAGCTTTCGCGCAAAGGTAGCTACCGCAAGCTGCTGCAACGATTGGAACAAGCCCCCCGTCGTGTTGCCAAGACCGGGACACAATGGGCGATCGCCAGCGCCCGCGATGTAGACAACCGAGTACGCCAAAATCTAGATACCCAGGGGAGGGGCGGCACGCCTCCGCCGCTCTCTCCTATCACCAGAGAACTCTATCGCCAAACCGGAGAGCCAGATGGCTCTGGCATTGTCAATCACCTGACGCTAGAGTTTCAGCGTAAGGGCGACAGCTTTGTCGCGATCCTTGGCATCCCCGAAGGCAAGCCCAGCCTAGTGGCCCGTGTGCAAGATCGCGGCGCAACCATTCCGGTAACAGATCGAATGCGAGGATTTTTGGCGGCGCACGGCATTTTTCTGCGCGCCACCACCACCCACATCAATGTGCCAGGTCGCCACTTCTGGGAACTGGCGCTGCGGGACAGTCGTGCATCTGCCAAACGAAACTTAAAACGCATCTTGCGAGAAATTTTTAGATCCTGAGAGGCAGCCATGCAGGTCGATCGCTACATTATTGATTTTCTCCAGTGGCTTCACGACCTGCTCTGGCTTCGCAAACAAAAGAAGGTGCGGACAGTCGTTACCAAAATTGGAAGCCCCGTTCGCACGCCCTACGGATATATCCAGCAGATCCGCCGCCACCTACCGCCAGAAGTGCCAGATCGCGATGTGTCAGCGTGGATCTTTATGCCGCTGCGGGGTGATGTCAAAAAATCCGATGTTAAGGATTACTACATTGTCTGTTTGTTTTTGGGACCAGTCGCCACAGGGGTTCCAGCGATCGCTCAAAAAACTCCTGTTAAGCGTCGTCGCGCCACCAGCCCTACGCATCGCATCATTGTGGTGCAGGCATCCCGCTGGCTAAACAATTGGGAAGGTTTTGAATCTAATTTTATTTTTTGCGGTGATTTTGACCTTCAAGGGCACAGCGAGTTTCCCCACCGCAACGCCAAACACATCACGCGAGAACTTGTCATGACGCTGCGCCGCTGGCCTATTGAAGCGATAGACTGGAAAGCAGAAATTGAAATTTTGCGGAAAATCACAAGCCTCAGCGGGCCATAACGCAACTGGCTCCGCTATGTATCCCCAGGACACCGCCACGATTCTGCTGATTGACGACTCCGACGCAGACGCGCAGGCGTTCCGGCTGCAAATTGGCAAAAACCCGCAGATCCGCTATCCCGTTGAGGTTGTGCATGTCAAAAGTTTGGCAGAGGCGATCGCCTGGCTGAGCCAGCATGAATCCCCCTATCTGATCTGCATTGATGTAACTGCAATGGAGCAGCATGGCACATCTTTCGCGCAGGAACAGGTCAAAACTCTTAATCGATACGCCCCTACGGTCTGGATATCAGATGACAGCAGCACAGAACAAGTGGCTCGCTTGATGCAAAAGTTTGGGGTGCAGCAACAGGAGGTGTTTCAAAAACAATCTACTCTCTGGGGACAGGATCAGACGCAGTTTTTGACGCTGCTGAATGAAATCGTGAGCCGTCGCAGCAGCGGACGCAGCCGCGAAATCCAAATGGATCTTGTTCGGCTTGACGAACGCGTCCAAACGATAGATCGAGAACTCCGCGAACTAGCGGAGGCAGTCGAAAAAATCCGCGCCACTTTATTTGAAGGCGGGAGCAACAGCGTCGTGGCGATCGCGCTCCGCTATAGTCAGCTTGCCGACAGCTATGCCCAGAGCCGCCAGGTGCGCGAGCTAGAGGATCGCCTCAAAAAGCTGGAGACTCTTGTAGAAGAAGAACGCAGCCAGATCCGCCTCCGCAAGACCGAAATGTGGCTGAATCTGCTGTCGCGGCTGGGCTTTTGGGGCACAGTTGCTGCTTTTTTGCTGCTTTTCACCGCGTTTATTGGGTTAGAACGGGCGATCGAATTGATCAAGGTATTACTTGCAGATTAACAGGACTTTTGAGTTACGATTAGAGGAATCAATTTATATTTTGATGTAACGCCTGGTTGATACCAAACCAAACCCCCAGCGGGGAGACGGAATTCTGTCTCCCCGCGTTTTTTTTGGAATTTCCCCACCATGCTGCTGCAAGTCAAACTCCAACGCTCCGGTGAACCGCTGCAAATTCCCTATCCTGAAGGCTGGGAGGGAGAACGAAGCGGCACCGCAGAAGACACCACCCTGCTGGTCAACCAATTGCCCCGCTGGGTCACGCCTGACGAAGAACTGCTGATCAACGAATACATCGGCAAATTGCCGTATCGCCAATCTCTTGAGCGCACCGGAGCCGTGCAGATCGACGCAGACGATCCGCTCCTCAACGCTACCCACGAAGAACTCGACACTGCTGAAGCCGCCGCCCAACTGCCAAATACTCGCACCCTCATTGGCGGCGGCACCCGATCGATCCAAGAACGCGTGCTGATCCTGCGGGAGCGCGGCTATCGCGGTGGGGCTCATCGGGCAATTGGCGGCGACGCTGTTGCGGCTCCTTAGCGATCGCGCCTTTCTCCGCTCCCTAATTCCTTCACCATCTGGTTAAAACTCATGGCACAACAGTTGACAACTCGTTTGTTTGGCCCGCCCGTTGGAGCCCCTGGGGTAGATGTACTGGAGCGATCCAGCGGCAACGCCTTGCCTGATCCTCGCTATGGGGCGATCGCCCTCTATGGCGTGCTGAAGCGCGGACCCAAAGGCGTCTGTATTCCTGTGCGATCGCGCCGCCAGTATGACGAGGGCTATGGCGACGCAAGCGACTCTCGCTGGCATCTCTATGCCAACGGCGCACACCTGACCCCTGACGCGGTGGATGGCTTTTTTGCGACAGGCGGCGGCGCAGGCACCCTATGGATTACGCGGATTGACTTAGGAAACGAGCGCTCCGCCGAAGTCGTGCTGAAAAACCGATTTGGCAGCGATGCCTTGCGGATCGAAGCTGCCAACGAAGGACGCTGGGGCGGACAACGCAATTGGGTATCCGATACTCCTGTGGTGGTTGCCACATCCCGCACCTTTACGCTAGTGGCTCCAGGGGTGCTGGCTAACGAGTTTATGGGAGCAGAGGCTCATTTTTCAGGCGCACCTGGCAAGCGCTACGTCATTATCGCCAATACCGCCGCGATGCCAGAATCGGGTGAGGTAATCTTTACGGTGTCGGCACAGTATGACCTAATTGCTGACGGTGTAGCCGGTCCGGTCGCCCTCACGGGAACCGCCACCTATAGCCGCTACCGCACCTTGACAGGCAGCATTGCGTTTCCGCTCTATATCAACGCGACCGGAACCGTTAACATTAACGGCACAGTCTTAACTGGAACTGGCACAGAATTCTTGACAGAGTTGCGGGTTGGCGCGAACGTCTATTTTGGCGGTGAGGCGCGAGTTGTGCAATCAATCACAAGCGACACCACCGCAACGATCAGCGCACCTTTTACGGCAGGCGGCACCAGCGTCACGATCCAGATTGACAACCTGCTGGTAACTGGCACCGCAACAGCTTTTGAAACTGAGCTGGAGGAAGGCGACCTCTTGTATGTCACAATTTCGGGACAGCTTCAGGGGCGCATTGTTGAGGAAATCATTTCCGATACGTCGCTGCGGCTGGCTTCAGGCTATACCAATGCGGTGTCATCTGGCACACAGGCACAAGCAGACAACCTGCAGGTCACAGGTACAGGCACGTCTTTTACGACAGAACTTCAGGTTGGACAGTTTATCGTTGACCCCAACCGAGCTGGACAGACCGTGCGGGTAGTGGCGATCGCTAGCGACACCGAGCTAACAATTGACCAGCCGTTTTTTGCCAATTTTGCGGCAGCACAACTTACGCGCCAAAACCAGATCGCAGGCGTGACGCTAGAGCCTGGAGTAAACCAGGGGCTTTCGGTGGAGGTAGGGCAGGGGCTGCGCTTCCCCACAACCCACTTTAGCCTGACAGTCAAATTTAACGGATCGCAAGTGCTAAACATCCCAGATGCATCGCTGGATGCCGAAGACCCACAGGGGTTATTTGTAGAGCCACTCGTCAACGACAGCAATGTACTGTATCGCAAAGGCAGTACTAACTATCAGAAATACATAAAAGTTGAGTCGCTGTGGACCGCTGCCTATACCACTACTCCAGAGGCAGACTGCCGCCCCTGCAATGGCGCAGGACAGATTCTTGAGTTAAATCGCGACACCCTCTATACGGTTGCGGAATTTGATTACGGGCGGGTTGTTGGCAACTTCCTATATCCCAACCCCTATGAGCAGCCGCGTGGGTTTTTCCGGGTCAAGTCGGCTCGTGCGCCTTTGACGCTCCAGGGCACCATCAGCAGCACGGGCGTGGCAGTGACGGGCACTGGAACGAATTTCAACATGGTGCTGGCTCCGGGCGACTATCTGTATGATCCCAACAGCAACACGGTGCGCCGCATTCGCCTAGTCAATAGCGCCACCTCGCTGACGCTAGAAACCGCTTTCGCGACCAACGTTCCGGCGCTTACGACTGCGAAGCGGGCCGGACATCTCAAGATTGACCAGGGCTATGACCTGACGCAGGTGGCGGAACGGGGCGATCGCTTCCTAGTAGTGTACCCCACTGATCTGGAGCGCGGCTACGATGGCGACATCGCCAACATCCTGCCGTTTTGCTACACGCAGTATGCCGATGTGGATCGCAATCACCTAGAAAATGCCACCTTTGGGCTAAACCAGGGGCTGATCCGCATTGCCACGCCAGGGATTTCCGATATTGGCATTCAGCGGGCGTTTGCTGCCTACGCAAGCGCCAAAGCATACGAATATCGCGTTGAGTTGCCCTCCACCCTCACATCGGTTCCGGCGGCTGAGTCCTACATTGTCAATTCTATTGGGCGCGACGATTTTATTACGGCGGCATTCCCCAGCTACGGATTTATCAGCAACCCGCTGGCAGCGGGCGATCGCATGGTGTCGCTGTCAGGCGACATTATGGGAGGCGAGAGCAGCCGCGCCGTTGAGGTTCAGGGCTATCATGATCCCTTCGCTGGGATTAACGCTATTCTGCCGCGCATCATGCGGCTGCCCTACGAATCTAACCCAGCAGATGAGGCGATCTTAAACGTGTCGGGCTTGCAGCCGATCAAAATTCAGGATGGGCGAGTGGTGGTGTTTGGCGCGCGATCGCCCAGCCGCAGCCCAACTTACGACTTTACCCATATCCGCCGCATCCAGTCCAACTACGTGCGGATCTTCTTAGAAGCTCGCACCTTGATGGAACTGCTGTTCCGCCCTAACCAGCCACAGCTTGCCGATCAGGTCGTCATGATCCTTAACAATTTTGCCCGCCGTGAATACCGCAAGGGCGTGATGTCTAACTATCTATCGTTTGCCCAGGCGGTGCAGATTCAGGGCGAACTAGATAACCAAGGGGTTATCAGCGACGTAGGCAGCCAAGACGCGCTTGTGCAGATTATCAACGGACGGCTCAAGATCATGTTTCGCTACGTGCCGACTGGCATCCTGGAGCGGCTCACCATTGAAGCGGGGCCGGACATCCTTGTGGCCCAGTTTGGCAACACGTTGACCCAGTCTGCTGTGTAGCCTCTGGCGATCGCCTGTTTCTCATCTTCACCCCATCTCTAGAGGTTTACCAACATGGTCTTGAGAAAAGCTGTCCTCGAACAAAACACCGTCTTAAAAGCCAAGCAGCGATTCTTGGTAGACGGCATGGTCGGAACTGACATTATCTTGCTGACCCGCGACCCGCTGGAAATTACTGTCGGGGTGATTGAGCTGCCTGACCAAACCCGCGTGCCTGGCGGTGTGCGCCGTGCGGGCGAGTTTGGCTTGACGCTCCAGTTTGGGCGCAACGCCGACCGCGAAACCTTTATCCGGTGGCACAACATGTGTGTCGATAAGGGCGAGCGCGGCATTGACCCCACCTACAAACGCAGCGGCACCATCATCTACTACCGCGTCTTCCAGGGGTCACCCGGCACCTACGACAGCGGCACCGACTTGCCACCCGTGCGAGCACGCCTATTCGGTTTGTGGCCCCAGAGCTACAACCTGCCCGACATGGATCTCTCGGCAGACGAGGGCGAGGATGCGTCCTGCGTGATGGAAATCACAATGTCGTTTGACGATGCTGAGTTGGAGCGCCAGGAAGGTTTTAGTGGCTTGCTAGGCGGCTAGGCTAAAGAGTTTCCCTCTACACAAACGGTCACGCTCCCGCTGTTTCCAGCGGGTTTTTTTTGCCCGCAGATCTACCTACGCCGCTGTCCCAATCAATTGCCCGCTCCATGTCACGCAGCGTGTCAAGCAGGATGTACTCTGCGTCGCCAGACTCATAGCGGTGCCAGTTTTGCCGCGTCATGCCAGCGGATTCAGCGATCGCCCCATAATTGAGCTAATCCCCAGCGGGACGCTCCCCCACGTCCCGCCGCCATGACGACGACCCCAATTCAGCCGCAGCTAGCCCCCGGCAATGCCCCTGCTACGCCAACACCAGAGCCTTACCCATCGGTAGACCTGATGCTGCGGGCATTTCCCGATGCCGAGCGGGCAACGGTGGCGCGAAACCTGCCGTTCATCCTGAAAGCAATGGCAGACGCGGGGCTGACGAGTCGTAACCAGTTGATCGGCATCCTCGCGACCGTCCACGTCGAAACGATCCCCCGGTTTGCCCCGGTGAAAGAGGGGCGTGGCTCTACCAAGCGCTATGCGCCGTTCTTTGGGCGCGGCTATGTGCAAATCACCTGGCGGGCTAATTACGAAAAAGCCGAAAAGGATCTAAACATTCCGGGGCTGGTCTCCAACCCAGACCTAGCGCTGGAGCCAAACAACGCCGCCCGCATCCTGACGTGGTATTGGAAGGGCGCGACTGGAAACAACCCCTCGCGAGCGGCGGAACGGGCCGACTGGCGAGGGGTTCGCAGAGCGGTAAACGGTGGCTACAACGGCTGGGATAAATTTAACGCCAGCGTCCAGCGCTGCCTTCAGGTGTTTGATCGCGGGATTGACCCTGCGGCGGTCGGTTCGCTCCCGGTGGATGGCTCCTACGGGCTGGGCTGTGCCGACGCGGGCAACGGCAGCAGCCGGACGATAGCGGGCATCCAGAACCCCCAGACGCAGGGCGACGCGCTGGCCTATGCGCTGGGTCTACAGGCACTCGACAGCCAGCGATCGCACGAATTTCGCGCTATCCTCAACGTCGCGTCTGACCCAACGATCCTCCGGCTAGATGCCCAAAAAACTTTTGAGATACAGGGCGTTGCAGAGGATCTAGATGGCACCTACACCTGTGATGAGATCGTTTTTTACCCACTAGCTCCAGGCGGCATCCAGGCGGAACTCTACGGTTATAAACCTGACCCCAACGCGCCCGCGCCTGACGTGTTTCTGCACGACAGTACAAAAGGCGTGGCACCGCCCCCTGTCGTAACGCCACCTGACACTGAAGGCGATTTTGCCAACCCGTGCCCTGGCAATTTCTGCACTTCACGGATGGGTTGGCGACCCTCCAGCGGCTCCAATCATCGTGGCATCGACTTAGCGGGAAGCAACTTAGCGATTGTCGCGTCAGCAGATGGCGTGGTGCGCGATGTGGTGCGAAACTGCCGCGAAGGCGACGCAAACTGCGGCGGCAAATACGGCAACCGCGTTTTTATTGAACACAACATTAACGGAAAAATTTACGAAACCCGCTATGCTCACCTAGACTCTGTTGAACCCGACATTCAGGCAGGCATCCAGGTAAAGCGTGGGCAAAAACTTGGCATCATGGGGAATACAGGGCGCAGCAAAGGTCGCCACCTGCACTACGAAATTCGCGAAGGCGGCACCTTTATTGACCCGTTCGTAACCATCAAACCGCAACCCCCCACGTCAGGCAATGGCGGGCCAGCTGTGCCGTTTCGTTGACCAAAACTAATGGGATACAAGCCCCGCCCTTTTAGGGCGGCTTTTCCTGCCCTTGAATATATACCAGCCCTAAAGTGCATTTTTTGTGTGCAAATTTTGTGATTCAGTACTCCTCATTTTTTGAGGATAAAATAGGCTCAATCCCCAGCGGGAACCGATTGCCACGTTTTCCGCCATGTCTTTTGATCAACTTGTTCGCCCTACCTTTGCAGAAGCTCGTTGCACCAGTTTGCAGGAGGGCTTTTTGTTTGGCTTGATTCCCGGAATCGTGACGCGGGTGGATGATCCGGAGCGGATTGGGCGCGTACAGGTGGAGTGTTCTGTCATTGAGGCGGGTGTAAATCTGCCAAACAGTAATGATGGCTGGATTCCTGTGATGGAGTCATTTGTGGTAAATGGCTCCACAGGCGGTAGCCACAGCTTTGTGCAGGTGGGCAGCCAGGTGCTGATGTCATGCCTGTTTGGCGATCCGCGCCAGATGGTGGTGGTGGGGTCGTTGCCATCAAGGGTTGATCGCCCCCATCCTGACCTCAACCGAGCGGAAAGCACCTATGGATGTGCCACCCCAAATGAAACCATTGAGGCTTTCCGCGACACTGATGCTAGCGCTGTGATCTCCCGTCCTAACGGCGTGCTACAAACCATTTCGGGCGAAGGCGACGTTATGACCCAAACGGAGGAGCGCGGCCGCGTGCTGGTTCAGCGCGACGGCACAACTAGCCTAAGCAACGATCTTTCCCACACAACTCTCTCAAAAGACGGAGAGGTGAGCCAGAGATCTGCCAAGGGAGCCGAATCGATCCTGCGGGCCAATGGCGATGTTGATATTACGTCCTCGTCCGCCAGCAGCCTGCGGCTCCGTAAAGCTGAAAGCACGCTGGAGGGCCCGCTAAATCCATTGTCAAGTGCAATCGCCCAAATCAGCGAGCTTAGCGGCGTCCTTGGCGAAACACAGGGTCTCCTGACAGATTTGCAGGCGATCGCCCAGGATTTTGGCGTGGGTGGCGATGTGGAGGGATTTCTGGGCAATGCCCAGTCTGTTCTGGACGATTTGCAAAATTTAACCAGCTCCCTAGAGGCAGGCGCAGCCGCACTGGAGAAGCTCCAGGATTTTTCGGTAGAGGATTTGGGAAAATCGCTCTTGCCGCAGGTTAGAAAATTTTTGGAACTGGGTGACTTGCCACAGCAGATCGAGCCATTACTCCAAAACGGACTCGCGGGCGAGGTAATCGCTCAACAGGTGCTGGAGATCCTGCCAGACAACATTGCAAAAAACTTTTCGGTACAGCAGATCGGCAGCATCCTAGAGGGGCTGCGCCACGACCCCGCGATGCAGTTTCAGGCAGTGCTAGGAGCGATCGCCCCTGACTCGTTTGCGTCGATCCGCAACATCATTGGGCTGGAGCTGCACCCCAGCATGAGGGCGATCGCCCAAGTGATCCAAGCGTATCAGGCGACCCCATCAGAAAACTTTATGCCTGATCCGCTGCCGCCCGCTATCGCAGCGCTGCGCCGTCAATTGCCCAGCACGATCCAGCAGTTCCTTAGCGATGAGGTGGTTGCCAGTGCGCTGCGCCAGCCAGATCTAGACACCGCCCTCACGACCCTGCTGGGCACTAGCCTTGCGGGGCTGGCAAGCGAAACCATTGATCGGGTAAACCAGATACGGGGCATTGCCAAAACCTTAGAGCCACTGCGCCAAACCGCTGCCGAATTGGAGTCTGGTCAGCCCACCGACGAAACACCCGCACAGCTCCAGTCCAGCATTTTTGAGCAGGTGCAGGCGATCGCCCCCAACATCACAAATTCACTCCAGTCAATCAACCAACTCAGCAACGCTGTGCCATCTGGCATCTCTGGCGCGACAGTTCGGGCTACCCCGCTACTAGCCCAGATAGAAACCAGCCTAGGGGCCGCAGGCGCAACCGTACAAGTTAACCCAGCGATCGCCGCGCTAGTGTCTCCAGGCGGCGGCAGCCAAGTTTTTGCTAGTTCCGCAGGTGTTGGGCTAATGGGGGGCGGCAGTTCTTTCCTGCTGGGAGCGGCGGGCGGAGCGCTAATGTCGCTCGCGAGTTTTGCGTTTCGGGCGCTACAAAAAAACGGGCAGGCCGCTGGGCTGCGGCTTGACCCTAAAACCGGGATCGCCAGCCTCAGCAGCTACGCCACCGCGCCCGACCAAGACAACGAAACCTTCTGGCAAAACGACACTGCCCGCGTTGCTGTGTCAGGCAGTGTTGTCCGGATTGAATCTCGCGCCGGACGCACCGCCACTCACTACATTGAGGTTTCGCCCAACGGCATCTTTTTAGATGGCGTGGACGTTTCAATTTTGCCCAGCCTGGAGGCGCGGATCTCTGCCCTAGAAGCTGCCGCTGTTCCGCCACCCACAACCCCATGAGGACAATATGCTAGAGAACCTGGGGCGATCGCGCTCCAACATCCCTTCCCCAGTGTCCCGCACAGGCTACGCTGTCCGCCAGCCCACTGCTGAAACCGTTGTTTACGACGGACAACCATTGCCGCGCTTCCTGCTGGATCATGGACGCGACCCCACAGCATACCGCCAGTTCCTCCAGCTCAACCGCATTGCTCGCATCTGGGATTTGGAACGCGGCGCATCCGTGGTACTGCCGCCCAAGCAAGCAGATAGCTTTGCCTCCCATCCTGATGCCTGATCTGTCATTTATGCAAACGTTCCAGAACCACTTCCAATATGTTGGAACCTCAGTTTTTTACCAGTCCAGAACCCGTACCCAAAGGCATTGAATTTAGCGTGCTGGGCTATGCCCGCGTCAGCGACTACACGCTGGTGCGATGGCGCTGGGGGCTGGCGGACGTGGCAGCGGTAGATTTAGACGACTTGACAGAGGGTCCTTACAGCGAGGGGGAATCAATCTGGCGGGGCGATCGCCTCATTGGCCACTATTGGGACGGAGCCGATCTCTACAGTGCGCCGCCGCTCCAGGAAAGCCAAACTCCCGAAACCCCGCCAACTATCTGGGACAAAATTGACCGACGAGTTGGGCGCGACAGCATCCCGCCTAACGTGGCGATCGCGCTCCGCGACCCTCGAAACTATCGCTGTTTTCGGGGCGATCGCGCTCCTGTGCCCCGCGTCTAATACCCGTAAAAATATAGTATTTTTACGGAGGGCGATTGCGCCCTCTCGGTTTCGTTTAACACATTAGGTTAATCTGAGGGAGGAGCTATAGAACCATGAGGAAATTTTGGAGCCTGCGGAGTATTGTCAAATCTGGGTGCCAATCTTTTACCAAAAGACTCCGCAAGACCGGGGCTACAAGGCCGCGTGCATTCGTGAACTTGCTCGCGTGACAGATGTGGCAGAGACAACGATTGAGCGCAACTGGGGCACAAATTTTGAAAAAACACCCGAATATGTGAGGCGACTACTACTGTTTGCCGACATTGCAAACCGCGCTGCTGTTGCTTTCCCGCATTGCCGAGAGCATGGAGGTGCGGTCTGGGCGATCGCCCGCAGACAAGTCTCTGATCCAGCGGTTCAGCGCCGCCAGTCGCGGTCTTCCATCCGTTTTGCAAGACGAGAAAAGCGCGCCAAAGCCGAAAAACTGCTTCAGCAGAGGTTGGCAAGCTGCCCGCCCCCGCAATAGTGCCGCCGCCTGTCTTGATGCCTGCCAGCCAGGGCGATCGACCCATCACGATCCAGGTAACGGTGCAACAGATTGTGATCAACAGCACCGACCAAGCATCCGCCCAGCAAGCCGCTACCCAACTGCAAAGCGAAATCCTCACCGCAATGGAAGATCCGCGCTTCCAGATTGCGGTACGCGAAACCCTGCGCGCAACATGGTGGAGCGGATGCGGTAAGCGGCTTATGAGGTTTTGTAAAATGTTCCAGAACCAATCGCCTAACGCTTCTGGTTTCGCAGCGGCACCGACTCTACGGATTTCAACCCGGTGAGCCGTCCTTCCTTCAGGATCAGCACAAGCTGACGACAGCCAAACGGCTGACGCTTCAGTTCTTCACGGAGCTTGTCGCCTTTCTGGATGATTAGGGCGATCGCCTTCCGGATTGATACATCGGCGGGTTCTGGCGAAAACAGCGCACGAGCGGATGTTTCGGTCATTCGAGATAGCAAATTAACCCGGAGCTTTTGCTCAGTGACCTGATTCCAATGCGCCACATCTAGTTCCTGCGCATTAAACGTGATGGTCACTTCAACGGTGCATTTTCGACCAGTGGTCGCCAGCAGAGCTTCTTTTATAAGCGGCAGCAGTGCCTGTATCCAAGACGGTGCAAGGGGTTCAACCTGCAGGCTACTGGTGTTTCTCATGTCATCGGTGTCATCGGCGATGGGTTCTGGACTTGCGATTCGCTTTTTCGTACTCTTCTCTTTGTTTCTGGTAGCTCTCGCTGAGCGTTTTGACCCAGAAATCTCGCTCCCGTGGGGTTAGCTCGTCAATGCGGCTGGCATCTTTGAACGGAGCCTGTTCCCCCAGCGACAAAAATGCTGCCACCCGATCTAACTGCTCCTGCGAATCACGCGGGCTTAGGAGCGACAAACAGAAATTGCCTAAGCTGCCCCCAAGGGAGCGCCGCATCCCATTCATTGCCGCAGTTGCGACAGGTCATCTCGGCTGTCAGGTCAGGAGTGAGTTGAAGCTTGTCTACGGCATCGCGCAAAATCTCCAGATCCCGCATCGTCAACTCATCGTACAGCTCGTCAGAAAAAATCTTGCCGCTGGCATTGCGGTAATATTCTGACTCCGGAATCGCTGTCACCATCTCGTACAGCATGGCGATATCGTAGGCTTCTGACGATCCTTGTTTTGTGAGCGACTGAAACTGATGCAGTTTGAGCGGCTGCATCAGGATCGATTTAATCAAATCGCTACCAATCGTCAACCCATCCTCTAATCGCACTTCAAAAACAGGTTTCTGCGAAATTTCCAAAATTTTTATCTCCAGTCCAGAGAGATCATGGAAAGGACTGGCAGGCGTCCCTTTATCTTCGTTAAGGGTGCCGCACGCTGGGCAAGCTGCTGACATTTTAATCAGCGTACCCTGCGCCTGTTGACGGATGGACAGCAAAATCGTCAGAGCATCACCCAGATAAAGCCCGCTGCACAATCGAGTTACCGAGACTGACAATTTTGATGCCACATCTGCGATTGGGATGCCGCCGATTTCTTCTAAAATTTGAGGCAAAAAGTTCTGTAGCGCGTCCACTAGATTGACTTTTGGACGCGACAGAATTTCTCCTAGGATGCGATCAAATTTTGTTTTGTAGGGTCTAAGTTTGAACGAGTTTAGGCGATCGCCCTCCAAAAACACACCAATCGGCAGCGTGTTGCCCAATTCCTCTAGCGGGATAGTCGTTACCTTGAGGCTGTCAATAGGAATTGCGTCGTGCTGTGTTGCAATGGACGCCACTTCGTTTGGCTGAAAGCCAGAATTTCTTGCCATGCGGATACTGTTTTGCCTTGTAATACAGGCGTATCCGTTGGGATATAGCCGATTTCGGTATTATATTTTTAACTTAAAATGATAACTCTTTTACAGCCGTTTTTTGCGGCGTATGGTTTGATATTAATATGGTTTGATATTAAAATGTCAACGACCGCAGCACCCACAAGGGGATGCGGCTTGCCTCTAGAGCCTAAGCGCTGAAGCATCCGGCAGATTGACTGCTGCCTGTTCCACCGTCCCAATTTGGGTAGTGGAAAGAATGTAGTCGTC
>JBDNCP010000078.1:0-22325 GCA_046719575.1 Cyanobacteriota bacterium | reverse complement strand
AAGTGGCGATCGCCCACCTGATGCAGCGCCAGCCACTTGCGGCTGAGGTTGGGCGCAGGCTGAGAATAGCCCTGAGAAGTGCGGTTTTGAATCGTTGTATCTCCACCCGCCAGCAGCAAGGGCGATTGGGCCCAGCCCGCACCGTGCAACAGCAGCGAAGCCAGGATTCCCGCCAGGGCAGCGAGGAGGGCGATCGCCCCAAAGCGTCCTCTAGCACGACACCGCCATGCGAAACGCGCTATCACATGAGGCAGCATTCTGACCTACTCCTGCACCAGCGGCATAATCCACTGCTCAAACACGCCCCGCAGCGTCAGCACCGAATCACGAGCCGCCACAATTCGGGGTTTTGCAGCCGGATCACAAATCGTCGTTTCGATGGGGCCGGGAATTCCTTCTAGGGCAGATCTTGCCGCCAGCAAATATTGCCGCACTTGAGTATCCAGGGTTGGATCAATATTGGTGACATAGCGACTAAGGCTGTGGCGACCGGGGCGGCGGGCACTGCCTGCAAAGTAGGTCAACTCTACACTGCGGAGGTTTTGGTAAAAGTCTTAAAGCGAGCTATGGCTAAAGCGGCTTTCTAGCAAAAAGGGATTCTGGGCATCCAGGGCTTCGCCGATTCTGACTGCGCCCAACTCATCCAGAAGGTCGATGATGCCCTGCACCAGTTCGGTCGCCGCCGCCTGGGGGGTGGGATACGAGGTGCTGCGATCGCCCGCCTCCACAAATTCAAAAAAGGAGTAAAGATCCCCTAAACCCATTCTTCTGGGTTTCCGCGCTACCGTTCAAACTGCAATTGCGCTGGCTTGCCAAACTTGATTGCCAAACTATTGCCAAACTTTAACTAAACCTTGACCCGCCTCCTGCACTGCCATGATCCTTTGCATTGATGCTGTGTTGACCGACAACGAGCTAAAAACCATCGCAACGAAGCTAAAAACGGCTTCTTTTGTGGATGGCAAAACCACGGCCGGCTGGTATGCCAAACAGGTCAAGCACAATGCTCAGATTCAGCCAGGAGAAATTGCAGAAAGCGCGCGATCGCTCATTCTGACCGCGCTGCGGCGCAATGCTCTATTTCAAATGGCCGCCTACCCCAAAGCCATTCGCCCGCCGCTCATTAGCCGCTATGACGTGGGGATGGGCTACGGCACACACGTAGACAATGCCCTGATGGGTGGGAGCGCTCCCCTACACGGCGATTCCCAACACAGCGATTCCCAGCAATCAGACCTGATGCGAACGGATTTGTCGCTGACGCTATTTCTCAACTCGCCAGAAGACTACGAGGGCGGAGAACTGGTCATCGAAGATGCGCTGGGGCATCACCCCTTCAAACTGCCAGCGGGAGCAATGGTGCTATATCCCGCTACCACGCTGCATCGAGTGGAACCTGTGACGCAGGGGACGCGGCTCGTAGCTGTAACCTGGGTGCAAAGCCTGGTCAGAAATGCGGGCGATCGCGAACTGCTGTTTGAGCTAGACACCGCCCGCCAACCCCTGTTTCAGCAATACGGCAAAACGCCTGAATTTGACCAGATTACAAAATGCCACGCCAACCTGCTGCGTCGCTGGGCAGAGCCATAGCAGACGGCACGCAAGGTCTAGCAGACCGCCTGCTACTCGGTTCAACGATGCTATTTCCAGCCGCCGCGATCCATAATCCGCAGCGCTTCGGCGTTGTTGCGTCCATAGATGGCGGCGTTTAGCTGGTCCTCTTTGAAAGAACCAAACCCCGCCACCACAGAATCAACTGCCACGCCAGACAGCACCGGATATTCGTTATTGCCCTTGGCGAAAATCTCCTGAGCTTGGGGACCCGCCAAATGCTCAATAAACCGCACCGCGGCTTCCCGGTTCTTGGCATTTTTCAGCACACCCGCGCCGCTGATATTGATGTGGGTGCCGCGATCGCGCTGATTGGGGAAGAAAATGCCCACCTTATTCACCACATCCTGGTCGGCCGGGTCGGTGGATTTTATCAGACGGGCGAAGTAGTAGGTATTGGCGATCGCAATGTCCCCTAGCCCTGCTGCCACAGCCCGGATCTGCGCCGTGTCATTGCCTTCGGGCGGACGGGCAAAGTTCGCTACCAGCCCGCGCACCCAGGCTTCTGTTTCCTGCGGGCCGTGAGTATGGAGAATCGACCCCGTGAGCGACTGGTTGTAAACGTGGCTTGAAGTCCGCGTCAAAATCTTGCCGCGCCACTTGGAATTGGTCAGATCTTCGTAAGTCGAGAGATCAGCTGGATTCACACGCTCTTTGCTGTAGTAAATCACTCGCGCCCGTTTGGTCAGCCCAAACCAGTGACCGTCTGGCTCTCGCAGATAGCCGGGAATGGCCGCCTCCAGCGCTCTCGACCGGACGGGCTGCAAAATGCCTTCTTCCTGGGCCCGCCAGAGTCGGCCAGCATCCACGGTGATCAGTACATCGGCGGGGCTGTTTACGCCTTCACTCTTAATCCGCTCGATCAATTGATCCGCCTCAGCTTCTACCAGATTGACCCGAAAGCCCGTGGCTTCGGCAAAGCTCTGGTAGAGGGCATCATCAGTGTCATAGTGACGAGCCGAGTACAGGTTGACAACGCCCCGGCTCTGCTGAGCAGTGGCGCGGCGGCCAAATTGCCCGACAGTCGCGGCTGCTAGGGCACTGCCTGTGGCGATAAAAACTCGCCGGGTCATTTTTCCCATAGGGATTTTCACTCCTGAAATTTGAAGAGGTTGAAACAAAGGCGATGCGAGTTATGAGGGGGAAGCGGGCTGTTTCAAAGACAACCCTGACGGCTGGCTGCTCTCACTAGCCATAGCCAGCCTTCCCAAGATCGGGTTTTGGCTACTGCGCCGCCATTGAAGGTTGGGCGCAACCAAAATCAGAGTGTATTGTACCTTTAATGCTAGAAATTCTCAACTGATCTCTAAATTCATGCCTGCTAGATGCACTTTATTCTAGGGGCAACTACTCATAGCACGAAATTCAAAATCCCTGAACTGTTGTTTTGTCAAGGATCAAACAGGCATGATTTCAAAAAAATCTCTAAAGTTTAGCGATTAGCTTCTATGGCAAGCTGTAAAGATTATCATTAACTGGTATCCTCCATTTTGACGTGGGGTTTTGTGGGGATCTCTTGGTTTGCCTGCGATCGCCTGAGTTTGCCTGCGATCGCCCGTGGAGCCTGTTTTAAGTCTGCAAATCCACCTGCAAATCCATTTGCAAAAGCTCTGTTGTGTCCCTTTGTCGTGCCTATCTATTGCCTGTGTCTATCACTCTTCCCATGCGCAAAACCCGCACCCAGCGCGAGATGCCAGCCCTGATGCAGGTTCTGTTTCGCCCTTGGCTGCTGATGTCGCTGGTGCTGCACGCGGTGCTGCTGCTGCTGCCGCTGCTGCCAGGAGACTCTGGAGCAGATCCCTCTCCATCTCTAGAATCAGACCCCTCAACGCCTGACCCGCCGGAGCTTTCAGTGTCTCTATCGCCCACGCCAGCGATTACGCCATCGGTGACTCCGCCAGTGGCTCCACCCTCCCCCTCGCCCATCGCAACGCCCGCGCCCACACCCAGACCCGACCGGGTTGCTGTGCCGCGTCCGACGGCAGTGCCGCGCCCGCCCGCTACAGTGCGATCGCCCGCCCCTACACCTGCCCCTAGCCCTACGCCTTCGCCCCAGCCCACCCCAACCCCGACGGCTAGCGCGACCCCAACCGCCGCCTCGCCAACCCATGCCACCACAGCGACCCCAACCCCCAGCCCCACTCCGGCGCAACCGCCCCTCCCCGAAGCGTTGCCAGAGGTTCAGGAGTCGCCCAGCCCGATCGCCTATGCAGACTTTCCCCATTTAGCAGGGGTCAGCAATGACTGCGGCGGGTTTCTGAATTGCTGGCGGATCTCAGACGCGGATGGGCGACCCGTGCGGGCGATCGCCCGCGATCTGCAAACCGCGCTCCAGGCCGAAGGCTATCAAACCCAGCAGTTGGAACCTGCCGACGACACGGGTTCCAGCCTGTATCGAGTCACCCCCCCCGATGAACCGCCCTACTATGTCAACGTCATTTCCACGTTTGACCAAGGCACGGTTTACCTGCTGACCGATGAACCCATGACCGCTGCTGAGATTGCCGACGTGCGAGAGGGTCGCGCTCCCGCCCCCGCAACGCCCGATGCGCCGCAGCCCTCCCCCAACTAAAATCCTCCCTTCGGGTGATTCCACGGTTGCAGCGCGGCGGCGATAGTAATGTCACCTTCCTCTCTTGCATGAGCCTTGCCACTCATGCTCCACATCCCCAGACACCTTTCAGCCTTTGCCTGGGAAGTGTCTGGGCTTTCCAGCTTTCCAAATCGCTTCAACCCACCGCACCGATGTATATTGACCCTGAGCAGGTGCCCCCAAAAACTGGAACCGTCTATCCAGAGCCGTTCAAAGCACGAGTGGCGGGCCGCAGCAAGCGTCGCTTGGGGGATGCCGCAGGGCTAAAAAACTTCGGGGTGAACCTAGTGACGCTGGAACCGGGAGCCATGTCGGCGCTGCGCCACTGGCATCAGCGCCAGGATGAGTTTGTCTATGTGTTGGCGGGCGAGGTGGTGCTAATCACCGACAGGGGCGAACAGGTGCTAACGGCAGGCATGGCGGCGGGCTTTCCAGCGGGGGAGGCTAATGGGCATCACTTGGTCAACCGCTCTACGGCTCCGGCGATGTTTCTGGAGGTGGGCGATCGCACTCCGGGTGACGAGATTACCTATCCCGACGATGATCTCGTTGCGGCAGCGGGGGAGGTAGGCTGGGTGTTTTTCCATAAAGATGGACAGCCCTATTCTTCTACTCCATCACATACTCCGTCAAAGACTTGAGCCAGCTGAACAGGGCGATCGCAGGTCGCTCTAAAAGTCAAGCTTGAGTCATTCCAAGCTATTGGGAAGAATCTCAGCCAAGTTTCTACTTGAAACTCTTGATTAATTTTTATTTATTTTTTATTTATTAATTTTTATTATTTATTCGTAACCATTTTCTTGGCTTCAGTTAAAAGTCTCGATGTTTCCTCGGTGAGTTCTTGCTCCTGAGCCTCTAATTCTTGAAGACGAGCGTAGAGTATCTCTATCCTTTTCTCAGGAGGAAATCCTTTTAGGAAATCGACTGGAATAACGTTAGATTTGCCATTCAACCAAGCCAGAACTCTTTGAAGCTTCGTTCGGCTTTCTGTCCGAATTTTAGGATTTTTCAATCTTGTTTCAATAGCGTTGGCTATAGCAGTCGCGTCATATCCCTTCAAACCACTTTGAAGTGTTACAGAACTCAACTCTTTGACAAGTTGCTGAATCGTATAGTCAGAAAGACCAAAGGCTTTTAGATGTAGCTGTGTCAATTTTTCGGTACTGCTACCCATTGCTTCCCCCTTGATTTTGCCCAGAAACCTGCTTAAGAAGATCTGAAATATACGCTGCCTGTTCGTTCATTGTAGCCTTCAAAGTAGGAACAAGCTTGGCAGCATAGAAGTCTTGGATTGCAGTTATTTGCTCAATCAAACTTTTAATCATCTCTTTTTGTCGGGCATTGACTCTTTTCTGGGCTGCTCTCTCATCATTACGCTTCTTTAAGTCTGGCCCTGCATAACGCAACATACATAGGAGAACTTCATCCCTAGTTGTTACCGGGTCTTTAGATGCTTCAATCGCTCGCTTTATGTCTGCCTGCGTCCATCCAAACTCATCAGAAAGTTGCTTAATTAACTGCTTATCAGCCATACATAATCTCCTTATCTTCTTCAGTCATCACAGGTTGACGATTTTTGTCCCAATCTTAAGGTTGCAGCTTGGGTGTAATAGCTTAAAGTTTTCAGGTTTGTTTGCAGCAGATCCAAAATCTGCTAAGGGAAGAACATGATGCACTACTGCATCCGCAAAACGGAGGGAATCGCCACAGGCCGGGCATTTGCCATCTTGATACTCAAACTGTTTCTGCTTCCAGCGTTTACCAGCGTTGCTTTGGAGCCATTTATTAAACTCTTTACGGGGATCGGTTGTTGACCTTGCCTTTGCCAACTTTTCTTCTGTTTCCTGATGCAGATCCTCTTCCTGCTTAAGGAGTACTAGCAATTCACTATATAACTGAGCTAATTTGTCAGTAGAATCACGACCCATACGCTGCTTGGTGTATGCCTAAATGATGAACCTTGAACTCTTTCTATCTATGATTCCTAGGTTTTGGAAGGCATGACCATGTCCTGTTTCCCTGCAATAATCCCGGTGCAGCGGACTAGAGGAAGCGAATGGCACCTCGTCTAAGGTTCACGCAACTGCTGACCCGAAACGTTATCGCAGGGGAACCTTGGGGAATGCTAGTAGGTAGCATAAGTTACCATCAATTTTTGACTCGTTCCCTGTGAAAGCTGATATATCAAACGCTCTGTTTCAAACGCTGCAAGATCCGGATGCTCGGTGCAACCTGCTGCAATCGGTGGTGCTTCATGCCAACGACTCGATTGTAATTACGGAGGCAGAGCCGCTGGATGCGCCCGGCCCAAAAATTGTGTTTGTCAACGCGGCCTTTTGTCGCATGACGGGCTATCGTCCTGAAGACGTGATTGGCAAAACGCCGCGCATCTTGCAGGGCCCCAAGACCGATCGGGCTGCCCTTGCCCGCCTGAAGGACGCTCTGCGGCAGTGGCAGCCCACGATGGTAGAACTGCTGAACTATCGCAAAGACGGCAGCGAGTTTTGGGTTGAAATTAGCCTGGTGCCTGTGGCGAATGCCGACGGCTGGTATACCCACTGGATCGCGATTCAGCGGGAGACGAGCGATCGCAAACGATTGGAAACCGAACTGCTGAAAACGCTGCAAAAAGAGCGCCAGCTTAGCGAACTGCGATCGCACTTTATCACCATGACTTCTCATGAATTTCGCACGCCGCTGACGGCGATTCTGACGGCGGCGGAACTGCTAGAACACTATGGCCGCCACTGGACGGAGGACGATCGTCTAGAACAATTGCGGCTCATCCAGATGACGGTGCATCAGATGACGCAAATGCTAGACGATATCCTGCTGCTAGATCGGGCAGATGCAGCAGATACAAACGACCTGCGGCCTGCGCCCGTGTGGTTTGACCTAGAGGCATTTTGTCAGACTTTGGTGAGCGAATGTCAGGCAACCAGTGGTCGCGATCATGACTGGAAAATCATCAACCATCTGACCCAGCAACGGGTCTACCTAGATCAAGCGCTGCTGCGACAGGTGTTGCTCAACGTGCTGTCGAATGCGATCAAATATTCTCCTGCCCACAGCCAGATTACGCTGGAGATGAGCGATCGCCCTGAGGGAGTCCAGTTTTGCATTCGAGACGAGGGCATGGGGCTAAACCCGCAAGACTTGCCCCGACTGTGTGACCTGTTTTATCGAGGCAGCAACGTTGGCACCATTCCGGGCAGTGGGCTAGGACTGGCGATCGCCAAACGCTGTCTGTCCCTGTGCGGCGGCGAAATTAGCTTTGAAAACTTGCCTGAGGGAGGAAGTCAGGTGGCAATTGCTTTACCCTTCCATAAAGCACCATTATTCTGTCAATAAAGCGTTAAAAAGCCTGAAACTGGGGCACTCTTAAAAAGATGCGAGTCCGCTCTGGCCAACGTGTTCATCCCCTATCTCTCCTATGTCGAATGCTAATAGGTTCGGCAGAGATTAAACCTCTTGCATGAATGCTGTTTTGAGGGCGTGAATCGTGGCGCGGTGCCGCCGCGCCACGATTCACGCAAGAGGTCTATTGAAGGCTTGAAAGATAGCCCTGCCTGTAACCTACGAATCGACTTTTTAAATCCAAACTTAGCAGTTGAATCGTCTGAATCGTCTACAAACTTGAAAGATAGCCCTGCCTGCAACCTATGAATCGACTTTGGAAAATCGTCTGACTTCCGAGCTAGGGCATTTGTCAACCCTGTTGAGTGTAACGAATCGGGTGATTACCGGGCCAACCATCTGGATGGTCGTTGGGCAATTACTGGGCGATCGCCCACGAGGTTGAGTCTATGGGTCTAAACGCTTACGCAGTTCAATCAGGTTTACGGGGGCTGGGGTCGCAAAAAGTCTTTCGGCACAGGCCGCAGCCGCTCGAACCTGAACCAACCGGTGTGCCTCTCCAAGAAGACACACAGCAGCCTACAACATATCTCCTAAGCACTCAGTTCCTTTGGTTCAGTTATGGCAAAGATATTGGTTATTGAAGATGACTTAACCATTCGCACGGCACTGCTCAAGATGCTGAGCGCAGAAAATTATGAGGCAATTGCTGCACCAGAGGGGCAAACCGGGCTAGCCCTGGCCCAAGTTCACCGGCCAGACCTGATCCTTTGCGATATTATGATGCCCGGTTGTGACGGCTATGAGGTGCTGACAAAACTCCAGCAAAATTCAGCAACGGCGGGCATTCCGTTTATCTTCCTCACGGCCAAGGCAGATCGTCAGGATATCCGCCAGGGTATGGCGATGGGTGCAGATGACTATCTCACCAAGCCCTTTACCCGGCAAGAGCTAATGGAGGCGATCGCCACCCGGCTGAGCAAACAGGCCAGCGTCACCCAGCCCTACATCCAGGAAATGAAGCAGGCTATCGATCGGCTCAACCAGATCGCCTACCGCGACCCCGCCACCCAACTGGCCAACCGCATTCTGTTTCACCATCGCCTCCAGGAACATTTGGATTTGGCAGAGGGATTGGTAGCGCTCTTACTGCTCAAGCTCAACCCTACCATGCCCGATGGCAAGCCCCTGGATAGCGTAATGACAGAGGCCCTAGCCATCGCGATAGCCGATCGCCTGCGTGAGGCAATTCCCCAAGAAGGGGCGATCGCCCGTCTCAACAGCAATACCTTCGGCGTGTTTCAGTCCATCGCCTACCGCTGCGATGCTGCCACGCTGGCCCAGCGCTTGCTCCACAGCCTAAACGAACCCTGCCGGATTGACAACCACGACCCGCTGCACCCTCAGCTTTGTATTGGCATCGCCCTCGCCCCCGACCATGGAATCACCGCCAGCGAAGTCATGGAACCCGCTCGCCTAGCCCTACAAACTGCCCATCGGCAGCCGGGTCGCTATCAGTTCTACAGCCTGGAGGTGGATGCTTGGAACAGTCAGCGAGTCTGGGTGCTTCAGCATATCGAAAAGGCAATCGAGCAAGACGAACTGCACCTGCTCTATCAGCCCCAGGTCAACCTGATTAGCGGCCGCATCATTGGCGCAGAGGCGCTGCTGCGCTGGCAGCACCCCGACGTGGGCATGGTGTATCCTGCTCAGTTTTTGGCGATATTAGAAGACACGGACTGGATCGTGAAAATTGGCGAGTGGGTGCTAAAAACGGCCTGCGCTTGCGCCGCGCAGTGGAAAGAGGCTGGACATCCCGCCATGAAGCTATCCATTAACCTGTCGGCGCGTCAGTTTCGCAAGCTCGACCTGCCGGGGGCGATCGCCCAGGCCGCCTCTCAGACAGGATTCGACCCGCAGCTTTTGGTGCTAGACGTTACCGAGACGACGCTACACGAAAATCGAGACACTGAAGGAAAAGTCATACAGCAGCTTCAGCAACTCGGCGTGCAACTGGCCCTAGATGACTTTGGCACGGGTTATTCGTCGCTTTGTCGCCTCCGGCAATTTCCCATCGACTGCGTGAAAATCGATCGTACCTTTGTTGCAGATTTGGGAGAGGAAGGGGATGCGCTGTCGATTGCAAAAGCGATTGTGGCGATCGCCCAGTCGCTCCAAACGCGGGCGATCGCCGAGGGCGTAGAAACCGACACCCAGCTTAGCCTGCTGCGACAAATCGGCTGCTATGCGGCTCAGGGCAATCGCTTTAGCCCGCCCATTTCCAGCTACAAACTCCAGCAATTGCTCCAGACCAACCCCCGATTCTGATCTCGATTTTGGTCGATTTTGGATTTTTGGATTTTCGATTTTGGACTTGCGATTTTGAATTGCCTGTCCAGCGCTTGCAGGCGCTCCCGCAATTTCATTCGTGGCGCTGCTGAGGGGAATTGATACCAAAAATCCGCCTACACATTCTGCAAGGCGGACTTTCGGCAGCAGATCCTCGGCTGAACCGGTTGGCTGAGCTAGAATCAATCCCTCGGCTACAGCAATGTCTGCCAAAAAACTGACGGGGGCGATCGCCCATCCTAGCGGGGGGCAGCAACCAGCGGCGGCTTCTCAGATTTCCCCTGACCGTCACTCAAATCTCGACCTTGCCCAGCATCGGGTCGCCCAGCGCCGCCGCTCTCAGTAGACTGAGCCGTTTCATCGGCATGAGCCGCCCCATGATGAAACCGAATCCCCAAAAACAGGTCATACATAAAGTTGAAAAAATCCTTTGCCTTGAGCAGCCCAAGGGACTGATGGCAACCCTTCGCATCTAGCAGCGGCCGAGTCGCATAATAGGCAGCTTGGTAGTTGTACCAGGGAATCGACGGCCAGAGGTGATGGATCAGGTGATAGTTCTGCCCCATGATTAGCACATTCAGCAACGCCCCTGGATAGACCCGCGCGTTCTTCCAGCGGTTGCGCTCCTGAAAAGGACGATGGGGAAGATAGTCAAAGAACAGGCCCAGCGCCAACCCCACGACCAAAGCTGGGGAAAACCAGAAATTCATCAGGTAGCTCAGAAACCCATACTGCACCGCGTAGTAAATCAGCAGCGCAACGGTGAGGCGAGCCAGAAACCACTCTAGCAACTCATACTTGCGCCAGAGCCTCCGCTTAAAGAAGAAAATCTCGTGATAGAAAAACCGCGCAGCAATGAGCCATAGCGGGCCGCCCGTAGACACAAAATGGTCGGGGTCATTCTCTGGATCATTCACATTCGCGTGGTGCTGCATATGCACTCGCGTAAAAACTGGGAACGAAAACCCTAGCATAAGGGCGCTGCCATGCCCCAGTACGGCATTCATCACGCGATTACGATGTGCGACGTTGTGTGATGCATCGTGAATCACGGTTCCCACTAGGTGCAGTGCCACAACGTTTAGCACAAAGCATACCCACCCCGACCAATGCCAACGCCAATACCCACAGACCGAAAGCGTTGCCAAAGCCACTGCGAGCAGAAAGATCAGCAGGGTTGGGTTCAATTTGCCGGGTGGGCCGAGAAGCTCTCTCGGGACGGTCGCGATTGTCAGGGGCTTAACGGCCTCCGACATGATACATTCACTCCTCGAATAAGTATCCTTCGGTAGTATAAGCCACCTAGACTCAAGAATGAAGTTTTGTGAAATTAGCTCATCTGATTCATGGGTTGTCTGGCTATCGCACTCCTTAATACGTAAATCCATACGTAAACAATACGTAAATCCTGCGATGCTGTCTGGGCTGGGGCTGGCGTTTTCTCAGCAACGGCAGCAAGAGAAGCCAAAATGTTCCCAAAGGTCACCCCAAGAGACTGCCATTGGCATGACGGGCGAGGCGGGGGGTTACGCTGGATTCGGGTTAACAGTCGGCTAGCTTAGACAAGCGGAGGGCGATCGCCCTTGTTCCTCTGCGGTTTCTTCTGTCTCCCAACTAGCTATACCCCTCCAGTTACAACTCATATCAAGGCTTAACAGAGCTTTGCTGCTGCCTCAAAGCCTTAGGCTATTTGGCTTGAGGCGGTCGGCTGAGGAGCCTGGGTGCAACTGCAAGACTGGGCTGGTGTGCTACTAAACTGGCAGAACCAGTGGGGATAGTTATACTGCTCTATTACAGGGATCTATTTACTAATTACTCATTACTAATAGTTACTAAGGAGCTATTGTAGGTAATCCTATATTGTAGGTAATCCTAAAACCGTCAGGAGGAAAAACTCAGGAAGGGGGGCGCGCTACACGTCCCCTCCTGATGCCCAAAATCATTAACTTTTGGGCGTTGCCCCATTGCAAGTGCAAATTGTAAGTAGATTCTCCATTTGGCAACATAGGGCCGATTAGTATTCGCCGATTAGAGGTTGGTTTACGCCCTTGGATGTTTCAAAAACGACGCGAGCAAATTTTGAACGACAGATTCGCGGGCTACAGCGCGACGTACTTCGCATGGGCGCACTCGTAGAGCATTCCTGTCTGCTGGCCCGCAAGGCGATGTTTGAGCGCGATCTAGATGCCGCCCGGCAGATCGCCATTCAAGACAAGCAAATCGACCAGTTCTATCGCCAGATCGAGCAGGATTGCGTCAAGCTGATGGCACTCCAGTCGCCAGTTACGCAAGACCTGCGGCTGCTGAGTGCGCTGATGCAGCTAGTGCGAGATTTAGAGCGCATCGGCGACTATGCCAAAGATCTCGGCGAGGTGGCAGTCAAGCTATTTCCCTATCCAACCCATCCGTGCATGGGGCAAATCCAGATCATGTCTGATCGGGCGCGGGCAATGCTGGCCATGAGTCTGGCGGCGCTGTCGAACCTGGATGCAGAGTCTGGGCTGGATGTGAAGCAGCGGGATGACGCAGTGGATTCTGACTACGAGGAGGTGTATGACCTGCTGGCACATCAGGCCAATGTGCAGGGCGTGATTGAACCCTACGTGCTAATGGTGCTGGCGATCCGCTATTTGGAGCGAATGGCAGATCACGCGACCAATATTGGCAAGCGTGTCGCCTACGTGGTGACAGGTAAACGCTGAGCGCTCAACCCGCGAGTTTGCTGGATCAATCAGCACCTAAAAGCAGAATTCGAAAGCAGAATCCAAAATTTGTTTGACACATGTGACTGGATGGGAAAGTATAGATATGTATAGATGGGATTTGGAAAACAACGGAGTTTCCACTTTTGCATCTGTTCTCTACCTGAACGAGCGTGTGTTTGAAATGCCGACGCTTTTCTTGCCCTGCGGTGGGTGATGTTGGCTCTGGGCACCTTTCGGGTAAACACCTGAGGGTAAATGCCTGAGGGTAAACGCCTGAGAGGGTGTGGCTTGGGTTGTGCTGGCGGCTATTGAGTGGGCGTTTCATGCTGGGGGCGATCGCGCTCTTGGTTTGACCAATAGGTTTGCACCCAGTCTGCAAGGGGTCTGGAATTTCCGGAATAGCGTGGGCAGAGATAGTCGGACTGGTGATTGGACTGGCGATCGAATGGGTAATTGGACTGGCGCTGGTGAAGCCGTTGCACGGGCGGCAGCCGCCTAGACACGCTAGTAGCGATCGCCCAGGCAGTCTCCACGACCCCTAATGGGTTAATCAGCGTTGCTTCAGTACTTCTATCGGCTGTAGCCGTCGCCAGCGCTGGACTGCGGATACTGTCTCTAGGTCGAGCAGGCTGCCAGACTGCAACCCCCGTTTCACAGCAGGGGAGCCGTGAGATGAAGAACGAAATGGCCGCTGAATCAGGCTTGAGAACTATCATTAAACAGCGTTCGGCCGTGTTTGCCGCCGTAGCCGGGCGTTTTGCTCGAAACACCGACACGGACTTTGACCGGGCAACGTTGCAACCTAACCCCTCTCAGGACTAGACGCAAGGATTAAAACGCTACATGGACTTTTCGATCGCTGCACTGCTCTCCAACTTCCCAGACGACAAGCTGGTTGCCCCCAAGGTCTTGGAGAAAAAGCTGAACTGTGAAGATGATGCCAGCCTCCGCCGTTTGCAAATTGCGCTGGATGCCCTGGAAAAAATTGGCATTTTGGTCAAAGAGCGGGGCAAATATCGCCGCGTATTTGAGGATGACGTGGTGGAGGGCAAACTGCGCTGCTCTAGCAAGGGCTTTTGCTTTGCAATTCAAGATGTCGAGGGGTCGGAAGATATCTACATCCGCGAAAGCCAGTTGAATACTGCCTGGAATGGCGATCGCGTCTTGGTGCGCGTGACCAAGGAGGGCAGCCGCCGCCGCAGCCCAGAGGGTGAAGTGCGACTGATTTTGGAACGCTCCAATTCCTCTGTGTTGGCACGGGTGAAAAAGACTGAGGACGGGCAATATCGCGCCCTACCGCTGGACGATCGTCTCCTGTTTGAGCTAGAGCTAACGCCCGATGGCGAACCGCTAGAGGAATCGGTCGATCAACTGGTGCATGTCGAAATTGCCCGCTATCCGCTGGGGCAACATCCGCCGATTGGCCGCGTCGCCCAAATCCTCGGCAGCGATGCCCAGGCGGCCTCGGACATCGACATTGTGTGCTGCAAGCACGACCTGCCGCGCGGGTTTTCTGAAGCGGTGTTGGAGGCAGCCAAGGCGCTTCCGACCAAGCTCCGTAAGACAGATTTGAAAAAGCGACTGGATTTGCGAGAGCAACTGACCGTCACTATCGACGGGCCTGACCATCCCCACAGCCCAGCGATTGACGATGCGCTGAGCGTAGAAAAAGTAGGCGACGATGAGTGGCGCTTGGGCATTCACATTGCTGATGTGTCGTATTATGTGGCGGCGCGATCGCCCGTCGATTTGGAAGCCCAAAAGCGCGGCACGTCTGTGTTCTTGGGAGACTTGGTCGTGCCTATGCTGCCGGAACATCTGCATCGCTGCTGTTCGCTGCTACCAGGGGAAGACCGGCTGGCTATTTCCGTGCTAGTGACGCTGAACGCAGCGGGTGAGGTGCAGGATTTCGAGATTCAGCCCAGCGTGGTGCGGGTGGATTATCACCTAGACTATCAGCAGGCTCAGGCAGTGCTGTTGCGAAACGACCCAGAAGCCGCCGCCGAAGCCCGCTATCCGCTGCCCTCCGCCGAGGAACTCAAGCACCTAGAACCTGTATTTGAACTGGTGGATAATCTGTTTGCCATCAGCCAAGCCGTGGCGGCGCAGCGGTTGGCGCGGGGTGCGTTTGACCTGAACTTGCCAGAGAGCATCTTCCCCGACGAACACAACCCCGAACTGGGCAAGTTCCTCTCTACCAACTTTCAGTACGACGACGAGGGCGAACTGGGCGCAATGGTGGTGTCGTCGTTGCTGCCCGCTCGCACGATTGTGACGGAACTGATGCTGCTGGCAAACCAACTGGTGGCGCTGCATTTGCAATGCCTCCAGGTGCCTGCTATCTACCGGGTTCACCGTACGCCCGACCCGTCCGACGTGCAGGAACTGGTGAAGCTGGTCAACAACATGGATATCGAGTACCAGCTTGAAGACGAGGAGGTGGTGCATCCCCGCGACTATCAGCGGCTCACCCAGCAATTTGCCGAATCTCATGCCGAGCGCGTGCTGACCTATCTGCTGCTGGAGACGCTGAAGCCTGCAGTCTACAGCACCACCCCCGGCACGCACTTTGGGCTGGCGCTGGATAATGGCTATACGCATTTCACCTCGCCGCTGCGCCGCTATCCTGACCTGCTGGTGCATCGGGTGCTGCACGCAGTGTTTGAGCATGGGCGCGATCGCAAATCGACTCGCTCCAAAGACAAAGTAAACCTGTTTAGCAGCGAATGTCACGGCGCGATCGACTGGAAGGTGCTGCCGCCGGAGGTTCACGACGAGCTAGAGGAATATTTCAACAGCATCGTCACCCATCTCACCGAGCGCGAAAGGCTGGCGCAAGAGGCCGAATCTGACCTGGAAGGGCTGAAAAAAGCCGAGTATATGCAGGAGCGCACGGGCGAAACCTTCCACGGGCTGATTACGGGCGTGCAGTCTTACGGGTTCTTTGTGGAAATCGAGGAACTGCTGGTGGAGGGGCTGGTTCACGTTAGCTCGCTGAAAGACGACTGGTATGAGTACCGTTCGCGTCAGCAAAAGCTGGTCGGCCGCAAGAATCGCAAGCAGTATCGCCTGGGCGATCGCGTCGAGGTGCAGGTCAAGAGTGTAGATTACTACCGTCAGCAGATTGACTTGGTTGCCGTGGGCGGCGGCAGCGAAGCCACCGATGACGATGAGGAGGATCTGCTGGAAACCGAAGCCGACTCGCTGGAGACTGAAGATCCATCTGAGGATGAAGAGTAGGTCGATGCACCTCTCTCAGCGGGCTATCCCTCAGCGGGCTATCCCTCAGCGGATTGTCATCGTGGGAACCAGCGGCACTGGCAAGACTACCCTAGCACGGCAAGTTGGGCAGCAACTCGGCATGGCCCATGTCGAACTAGATGCGCTGCATTGGGAGCCGAACTGGGTTGCTGCACCGCTGGAAGTGTTTCGGGTGCGGGTTGCTGAGGCGCTGAAGGGCGATCGCTGGGTGGTCGATGGCAACTATAGCAGCGTCCGCGATCTCGTTTGGGGGCGGGCCGATGCGGTCGTGTGGCTAGACTATCCGTTTGGGCTGGTGCTGTGGCGATCGCTCCGGCGGGCAGTCTGGCGCAGCGCTACGGGTGCAGAACTCTGGAGTGGCAACCGCGAGACCTGGCGGCAAACTTTTTTTAGCCGCAACTCGATTTTGCTGTGGGTGCTGCAAACCTATCATCGGCGGCGACGCGAATATCCAATGCTGTTTTCTCAGCCGGAATACGCGCACCTAACGGTCGTGAGGGTGCGATCGCCCCGCGAGGCGCAAGACTGGCTGGAGGAAGTGCGGGCGCAAAACAACGTAAATGGAATGCCGAGTTGAAGGGTGGTGGAAACTGTAGCGCCTCAGCCCGCAACTCAATGCCCCTGTGATGCCTCTGTTCTTTTCTACCGCTCCTCCAGCGCCAGTTTCACCAGTCGATCCACCAACTCCGGGAATGGCACACCGCTGGCAGCCCAGAGCATGGGATACATGCTGGTGGCGGTGAAACCGGGCATGGTGTTGATTTCGTTGATAAACAGTTCGCCCGTGGATTCGCAATAGAAAAAATCCACGCGGGCCAGGCCGGCTGCGTCTATGGCTTCAAAGGCGCGGATGGACATCTCTTGAATCTGCTGGGCGATCGCCACTGGCAGATTCGCAGGAATGTGCAGATCCGCTAAGCCCTCGGTATACTTTGTCTCGTAGTCGTAAAAATCGCTGGCGTAGGTGATTTCGCCCACCACCGACGCTTGCGGATGGTCATTGCCCAGCACGGCGCATTCTAGTTCGCGGGGCGATGGCACGGCAGCTTCCACGATCAGGCGGCGATCGTAGCTGGCAGCGCTGTCGAGGGCGGCTTCAAGCTGGGCGCGGGTGCGGGCTTTGGCAATTCCCACGGAGGAACCCAGGTTAGCCGGCTTGACAAAGCAGGGATAGCCCAGATTTGCCTCAATCTCATCGCACAGCTTGGGAAACACGCAGGGGTTGGAATAGACCTGCGATCGCCGCACGATCTGATAGCCCACTTGGGGCAGCCCCGCCTGAGCAAACGCCATTTTCATGGCAATCTTGTCCATCCCCAGTGCCGAACCCAGCACGCCCGACCCCACAAACGGAGCCTGCATCAGCGTCAGCATTCCCTGCACTGTGCCGTCTTCGCCGTTGGGCCCGTGCAGCACAGGGAACCACACGTCTACCCCGCTCACCTGCGCCGTCGATTGCCAGCGTTCTACCGCCGCCACGTTTGGCGCTTGCAGGGCGCTGGTTTCGCCGGATGCTGCTGAAGCATCCGCGCCGCCCAGTTCCAGCGGTACGCCTGCCGACAGCACGTTCAGGGCAGACTCTCCTGCTAGCCAGCGGCCGTCCTTTTGGATGTATACAGGCGTAAGCTCGTAGCGGTCTGCATTGGCGGGGTCGCTCAGCCCACGGGCGATCGCCTGCGCCGAGCGAATCGACACCTCATGCTCCCCCGAACACCCGCCAAATAGCAGCCCCACCCGCAACTTCGCCATTATTACGTCCTCGTTTGAAACTTTCAGAATCCGTTAATCGGAGATAGCGTAGCATCTTCAGGGCGGTTTTTGGGGGTGAGTCGGTGGTGGGTAGAGTAGACTTCTTGCGTGAATCGCGGCGCGGTACCACCGCGCTACGATTCACGCCCTCAAAACAGCATTCATGCAAGAGATTTAGTGATGGGTGGGTGAGGTCGTGGGTGGGTGAGAGAGTAGAGTGTTGAGGTAAAGTTACTCCAACACTGCAACACTCTACTCTCTCACCCGCCTTACTCACCCACCGACACTCCAAAACTCCCCAAATATGACCCCAAATGCTCCCTCCCCGACTCTCGCCGCCCTACAGCGCCTAATCGATGTGGTGGCAACGCTGCGATCGCCCGATGGCGGCTGTCCGTGGGATTTGGCACAGACACCGGAGACGCTGATTCCTTATGTGATTGAGGAGGCCTATGAAGTAGTGGACGCGATTCGCCAGGGGAACCCGGAGGCGATCGCCGATGAGCTGGGCGATTTGCTGCTGCAAGTGGTGCTGCAAGCGCAGATTGCGTCGGAGGCGCAGCAGTTTTCACTAAAAGACGTGGCGGAGGGCATTACCGAAAAGCTGATTCGCCGCCATCCGCATGTGTTTGGCGAGGTGGAAGTGGCGGACGCGGGCGAGGTGGCGCAAAACTGGGAGCAAATCAAAACCGAGGAGGAACGCGCATCTGGCGTAGAGCGCCTGACCCCCCGACTGGAGCGCTATGGGCGATCGCTCCCTCCCCTCACCGCCGCCCTCAAAATTTCCCAAAAAGCCGCCAAAGCTGGCTTCGAGTGGGACAGCATCGACGGCGTGTGGGACAAGTTTCACGAGGAGCTAGAAGAATTTCGGCAGGCGATCGCCCACGAATCCAAAGCCAACCAGCAAGCCGAACTGGGCGACCTGTTCTTCACCTTGGTCAACCTCGCCCGCTGGCACGACCTCGACCCCGCCGAAGCACTCCACAGCACCAACCAGCGATTCATCCAGCGCTTTGGATTAGTAGAAGAGGCAATCTTGCAAGAGAGCGATCGCCCCTTGACCGACTATTCCCTAGAAGAGCTCGAAGCCCTCTGGCAAAGAGCCAAAACCCGTCTGAAGCAAGAGCAAGACTTTTAGAAGTGACCCCTACCGGCGCAATTCGTGATCGCTTTTGCGGCGGGGCAGACCAATTGTGTTTAATGTGTTTAAGCGCCTTGTGTTTGAGCATCAGCCATGTCTGGCTCTAGCTGCGATCTTTTGATTAGACCTCTTGCGTGAATCGTGGCGCAGTACCGCCGCGCCACGATTCACGCCCTCAAAACAGCATTCATGCAAGAGGTTTATTGAATTTAGACGGGCGGCACGGCGGGTAGCGCTGTATCTTGATCAAGACTCCGAAGATTATTGGGATTGATTTTACCCGTTGTTAAAAAGCGGAAGGTTTCTTGATAGAGACTCTGCCAAAACCGATTGCTCATGCCCTGGCTAACTTCGGTGGGGTCCACCATCGGGTGGGGCACGAGGTCTTCCTGCGGATACTGGTAAAAGCAATGTCCCTGGCGATCGCCCCCCAGATCTTGATAAAACTTACGATTTGTCTCAATGTCGGCTGCGTCCTCATTTTCCGTCAGCACCATAAACACAGGTGTACGAGAAATGCTGCGGACATTTTGCTGCACATAGGCTTTGCCAAAGCGAGCATTTGCCGTCAGCGCCCCCACCGGAAACCGTAGAGCCGGGTCCCAGCCTAGTTCACGAATATCCAGCGGTCCCGCCAGTTCGACATACTTGCGCCGCTCTTCGCCGTAGATTTCCAGCAGGGGTGCATAGGCGACCACTCGCGCAATCCGGTCGGGTTGGTCGGCCGCCAGCGCCAGCGCCACTGCGCCCCCTACCGATAGCCCTACTGTAAAGATGGGACCCGGCAGAGAATCCAGTTCTCGCAGGCGATCGCGGGCATCGGTAAGATAACGCAGGTGAGATGAGATAAAATAGCGATCAAAATCAGGATCATTCGGGTGATCAATTGCCTTCAGAATATCCAGCAGGCGCGGCTCTATCCGTAGCAATCGAGCAATCAGCGCCATCCGCTGCAAGTAGCTGGGTCGGGGCAGATCGCCAGCCGCTTCGGGGTTGGTCAGGTTAGCCAGCGATGCTTGCAGCACAGGGTCGGCGGCCACTTTTGCCTTGAGGGGAATGGCAATTTCGGGTTTGAGATCCACCTGGCACCAGTTTTTATCGGGGTTGACGAAGGCGTGACCGGCGAGGGTGCATTGGTACACATTCAACCCATTGCGAAACAGGTAATCTGCCAGTCGCCACATCTGGTGCGGCTTGGCGCTAAACCCGTGAAACATCATCACCGTGCCGCGAATGGGCTGTCCTGGCTCGTGAAACAGGTAGTAGGGATAGGCTCCCTCGCGGCGATCGGGGCTGGAGTCGATTTTTTGAACGTAGGTGGCGATCGCCGCTTTGGCTGAATTGATTTGGTCGGCTGTGGGGGTGGGGACAGGTTGCATGTTAGAGAAGTCGGTAGATTACCAAACCTGTAGTCGGTTGTTGAGTTGCTTTTATGCGTCGTTTTTATTATTTTATTTTTTATTTATTCTTTTATTATCGTCGTCCGTTAGGCAACCGCCAATGGAGCAGCAGTGGGATCTAATCCAAATATCTACAGAACTGACGCAGAACCGCTATGGGTAGGGTCTAGTCAAAGTAGAGAATAACCCGTACAGTCCCACTGTTGCTGAGCGCGATTGCCCTTTAATGACCTCTAACAAACTCGATGATTGCCAATATCTACTGAGCCGTCAGACGAACTTTACGCCGACTCACTTGGCAGACCACCTGCAAACGTTGAGCCACGACACAATTAATCCCTGATTCCCCTAATCCCTGATTCCCCAAAGAAAAGAAGGTGAAACGGTTCCGTCGGGCAGAGCAAGAACGGCTGCGGGCTGAGCAAGGACGGCTGCGGACAAAACAGGAGAGAGAAAGGGGCGATCGCCTCGCTGCCAAACTACGCGAGCTAGGCATCAACCCGGAAGATCTGTAATCGCTTGGGGGGTTCGCTTGGGGGGTTGTTTAGCAGCCCAAATTCTTTAAATAAGCCGACAGACTCCGCAAACACAAGCAGCTAGAACTATCTTAGGAGCAGTCTTACTCAAGGAATTGCGCTCATGACGACTGCCGTTGCTAATTTGCCAGCCCTTTCTCCCACGCACCACGGATTGCCCAACATCTGCGGCTGGGAAGCGGAGATTAGCGCCGTGGTCAGCCACAGCGACCCTGTTTTTTTGCCCCACACTGCTCTGCGGCAGGAAAGCATCACCAGCGGGTTTGCCTGCGCCCTGCACATGCACCAGCCCACCATTCCCGCAGGCTGGGATGGCTCGTTGATTAGCAACTTGCAGTATATGTTCGAGCATCCAGGTGAAGGCGACAACCACAACGCGGGCGTGTTTGCCTGGTGCTATGGGCGCATGGGTGAGTTTATCCCTGAGCTGGTGGGCAATGGCTGTCAGCCGCGCATCATGCTGGATTATTCTGGCAATCTGCTCTGGGGGCTGGTGCAGATGGGGCGCGAGGACGTGCTGGGCAACCTGCGGCGGATCACCTGCGACTCGCACTATCACCCCTATGTAGAATGGCTGGGCACCATGTGGAGCCATGCCGTCGTGCCCTCTACGCCCATTCCCGACCTGAAGCTGCATATCCAGGCGTGGCAGCAATATTTTGCGGCGCTGTTTGGCTATGAGGCGCTGCGTCGGGTGAAGGGCTTCTCGCCGCCAGAGATGCACCTGCCCAACCATCCCGATACGCTTTATGAATACCTGAAGGCACTGAAGGCGTGCGGCTATCGCTGGCTGCTGGTGCAGGAACATTCGGTGGAGCGGCTGGACGGGTCGCCCTTGACGCAAGACCAGAAGTACATCCCGAATACGCTGGTGGCGCGAAATTCCCAAGGCGAAACAGTGCGGATGACGGTGCTGATCAAAACGCAGGGGTCGGACACTAAGCTGGTGGCGCAGATGCAGCCCTATCACGAGGCGAAGGGTCGTGGACGGCAGACGGTCGGCGGCGTGTCCGTGCCTTGCTGCGTGACGCAAATTGCCGATGGGGAAAATGGCGGCGTGATGATGAACGAGTTTCCGCGAGATTTTCAGCCCGTTTGGTATCAGATTCGAGATAGCCAAAATAGCAGCACGGTGGGGCTAAACGGCACGGAATATCTTGAGCTAATCGAGGCGGCGGGCGTGAACCCGGCCGATTATCCCGAAATTCAGGCGGTGCAACAGCACAAGATTTGGCAGCAGGTCGATCCGCAGAGCGCGACTCCGGAAAAGGTGCAGGCGGCGATCGCCCATCTTCAGACCACCGACCCCCAGTTCCACATGGACGGCGCTTCCTGGACCAACGACCTAAGCTGGGTGGCGGGCTATGAAAACGTGCTGGAGCCAATGAATCAGCTCAGCGCCGCCTTTCACCAAAAGTATGACCCGCTGGTGCAGCAGGACCCCGGCGTGACGCGCCAGCAAGACTATCAGCAAGCGCTGCTCTATAACCTGCTATTGCAAACCAGTTGCTTTCGCTATTGGGGTCAGGGCACTTGGACAGGTTATGCCCGCGAACTGTTTCGGCGGGGACAGGCGGCATTGGGAAATTTTAGCTAGAAATTTTAGCTAGAAATTTTAGCTAG
>JBDNCP010000077.1:0-22358 GCA_046719575.1 Cyanobacteriota bacterium | reverse complement strand
TTTTTTACGGCTTATCTGACTTTTCAAAGTATCAATTTTTGAAATTGTTGCAACTCTAAATTTTGACTTTGAAAAAGTCTAAAGCTCTAGATCGATGCGGTCAGAGATGGGCAATTCCTAAATTTCTACAAAGCCTTGCTGTAACGACGCTTTGGCGTGATGAGGAATACATACTCTGCTCATTTCACATTGCATAATACTCTCAAAAACGTAGCCTAACGTTACGAATTGGAAGATAGGTTGGCAACTTGGCAACGCAATAGGCAGTGTGGGCTATTGAAGTTTATCCGGTGGTTTTTGCGGATCTAAGCGATTTGGTTGAGCGATTTGGTTTGGCTGTCGGTTCTTTGAGTTGGTTTGCTACTCAGGCACGAGCATTATCAGGCATTTAGGCAACTCCTCCAGGATTTGAGAGTTTTGTTTTTATGAGTACTATTTCGACAGGCTTGACTTCAACGGATTTAATAGAATCAGGGTCAAAGTCTTGCCCAGAGGGCGATCGCCCCGACACGCTTCCCCGCGTGGTGATTGTCGGAGGCGGGTTTGCTGGCATTGAGGCGGCGCGGGCCTTGGCTCGCTCCCCGGTGCAAGTGACAGTCATCGACCGCACCAATCACCACCTGTTTCAGCCACTGCTGTATCAGGTGGCGGCGGCGACGCTCTCACCTAGCGATATCGCATCCCCTATTCGGCAAATTTTACGGTCGCAAAAAAATTCGACCGTAGCGATGGCTGAGGTGACAGGGGTCGATCCCAAACGACAGTTGGTCTTTATGGGCGATCGCACGTTGCCCTACGATTATCTGATTCTGGCGACGGGCGCACAGCAGACCTATTTTGGCAAAGACAAATGGGCGGCGATCGCACCAGGGCTAAAGAGCGTGCTGGATGCCGTACAAATCCGCGATCGCATCCTGCGATCCTTTGAACAAGCAGAGCTTCAGGGCGACGCGCAGCAATGTTCCGACATTTTAACCTTTGTCCTAGTGGGCGCAGGGCCGACGGGCGTAGAGCTAGCAGGCACCATCGCCGAAATGGCCCGACTCACCCTCAAGTCAGAATTTCGCCGCATTGATCCCGCCTGCATCCGCGTCATTCTGGTACAGGCCGGCCCGCGCATCTTGCCCTCTTTCTCAGAGCATCTTTCGGCAGAAGCGCAAAAGGCGCTAGAGGATCTGGGCGTAGAGGTGCGACTCAACTGTCGGGTCGAGGATATCGACGAGGCTGGCGTGGTCGTCGCCGGAGAGCGGATTCCCTGCCGCAATGTGTTTTGGACAGCCGGGGTGCAGGCATCACCCGCAGGCGAGTGGCTCAACACCGAGACGGATCGCGCTGGACGGGTTAAAGTAAAGCCAGACCTGTCGGTGCCCCAGTATCCCAATGTATTTGTCGTCGGAGACACCGCCCAGATGGAGTCAGACGGCAAGCCCGTTCCAGGACTGGCTCAGGCAGCCATGCAGAGCGGTCGCTATGCAGGTCAGGTCATCGATGCGCGTGTTTGCAACAAGCCCACGCCTGCACCCTTCCGCTATGTGGATCTAGGCAGCATGGCCACCATCGGGCGCAGATTTGCAGTGATGCAGGTCGGCAACATCCAATGGAGTGGGCTTCCGGCAAAGCTAGCTTGGCTAGTGGTGCATGTGGCCGTGCTAAATCAGCTTGAAAATCAGCTTTCGGTGCTGTTGCAATGGACTTGGACCTACCTAACCCGCGAGCGAGGTTCTCGCATTATCACAGTGCCCGTGGGGTCTTCGCTCACGTCTCAAGCCTTACCTCGACCGATTTCAGACGCGTCTGGGGTTGTCTAAGCCCCGAAATTGCTAGCTATGACGACAGACTGATCGAAACTGATCGAAATCGCTGGTGAGTTCACTCAGTGGGTTTACGATTTCCTTTTAGTTTTCTTGCACTGTTTTTTCATTTTGTTCTTTCATTTACTGTCTTCCCAACGGTCTGCCCCCGATCCTGGTTTACATGTCAGGAGAACTCAATGGATTTGATATTTGCGATGTTTAAGATACCTCTACTGCTGATACGCGCTTGGTTCCCACCAGTTATGCAGTTCAGCTTGCCTCCACTCAACGACCACAACCTGCCCTATCCCGACACCATTCACCCCATCGTGGTTCACTTTGTAATTGCGATGGCACTGTTTGCGGTCTTTTGCGATGCGATCGCCTTTTTCACCAAAAACAGTCGGCTCTACGAGGTGAGCTGGTGGAACTTGTTTTTTGCCACCCTCTCCATCTTTATCGCCATCATCTTTGGGCAAGTCGAGGCTGGACTCGCAGAACCCTACGATGCCGTAGTGCCTGTGCTAAATGCCCACACCGTGCTGGGCTGGTCGCTGTCGGCAATCTTGGCAGGCATGACCGCATGGCGCTTTATCCTGCGATCGCGCGATCCCGGAAAACTGCCCATGCCCTACCTAGGCGCTGGGTTAGTGTTGGCAGCGCTGGTGTTTGTGCAGGTCTACCTGGGTGACAAGCTGGTTTGGGTCTATGGACTACATACCGTGCCCGTGGTCGAAGCAATTCGCGAGGGAGTGCTGTAGATGAATCCAGAACTACTCAAACAGCTTGGGTCGCAGCTTGGCCCCAACGGACTGCCCTACAGCATTCCCATTCACCCCAACTTGGTTCACATTACCCTAGGTCTATTCATCATCGGCATCGCCTTTGACTTCGCCGGAGCCTTCTTTCCACTCGAAAAATCTATCCTCAAGATGCTGTCGCTGACGGCAGTCCGGTCTAACTTTTTTGATGTGGGCTGGTACAACATCCTGGCATCGGCAATTGTCACCTTCTTTACCGTGGCAGCAGGTTTTTATGAAATCATGCTGGCTACACCAGAAACAGGCGTGAAAAGCGCCTGGGGTCTAGAGGCTATGCCCACTATGCTGATGCACGGTGTAGGCGGTGTGTTTCTGCTCGCCATCATCGTCGGCATGGCGGTATGGCGCGGGTTTCAGCGCTTCGCCTGGCGCAAAGACATGGGTCGCCAGGTGCAGTGGAGCTATCTCCTGGCAGGCGTAGCAGTGCTGGGCATCATGTTTGTCCACGGCACACTGGGCGCACAACTTGCGGCCGAATTTGGCGTTCACATTACCGCCAGCGAGCTCTTGCGGACTGGCCAAGACCCCAACGTGCTGCTAAAGTAATTGCGAAGGAGAAACGATGAACCTGAAGACCATTGCCGGAATCGGAGTCTATATTGCGGTTCTGGTAGCAGCTAGCATTTGGGTGGGGCAGCAGGCCTATGGCTGGTTGCCACCCCAGGCCTCGGCCGAGTCAATGCTAATCGATGACCTGTTTAGCCTGTTCTCTGCAATCGGCACGTTTATCTTGCTGGGTATCACTGGGCTAGTCCTCTACACCGTTGTTACCCAGAGCGTTAGCCGCTTCGACACAAGCGACGGCCCCCACATAGAGGGCAACGTCAAACTAGAAATCTTCTGGACGGCCGTGCCGCTGCTGCTGGTGTTTTTCCTGGCAGCTTACAGCTACCAGACCTATCAACAGATGGCGGTGCGCGGACCGATGGATCTGGTTCACCTGCACCACATGCCAGGAACGACTCCCACAGCCTACGCCGCAGACCTGGAACCCGAACCTGTAGAGGAAATAGAAGTCTACGCTAAGCAGTGGGCTTGGTCATTCCGCTATCCCGATACGGGCGTGGTCAGTGCCGATCTGCATCTGCCCGTCAACAAGCGTGTGCGTCTGCTGATGACCGCAGATGAAGTGATTCACGGCTTCTATGTGCCCGCCTTTCGACTCAAGCAAGACATCATGCCCAAGCGCACGACAGAGTTTGAATTTACGCCCGTGCGCGAGGGCACCTATCGGCTCAACGACTCGCAGTTCAGCGGCACCTACTTTGCCACCATGACAGCCAATGTGGTGGTGGAGTCGCCCGACTCCTATCGCCAGTGGCTTGCCAGTGCCGCCGCTCAGCCCGCCGTTCCCGCCGAAAATCCGGCTTATTCTGAATACACCAACAAGCGGCTGAAGCGCTTTGGCGGCTGGAAGACAATCGCCCCTGCACCACCGCCCTTGGTGAATGCATTAGCCGAAGGGTAGTTGAAAAGCGGTTAACTCCTCTCCCGCTACCCAAAATCTAAAATCCTCCACTTGCCCTCGCCGTTACTCCAGGCAGATTCATGACAAACGTCCCCGTTGAAGGAATCGCAATTCCTAATATTGCCCATCCTGAACCGCAAAACAACTGGCGGAAATATTTCAGCTTCAGCACCGACCATAAGGTGATTGGCATTCAATACCTGGTCACGTCCTTCGTTTTCTTTCTAATTGGCGGACTCCTGTCGATGGTGATTCGCGCCGAACTGATTACGCCGCAAGCGGATCTGATCGATCGCACGCTTTACAACAGCATGTTCACCATGCACGGCACAATCATGATCTTCCTGTGGATCTTTCCGTCGCTGGTGGGGCTGGCAAACTACCTGGTGCCGCTGATGATTGGCGCACGAGACATGGCCTTTCCCCGGCTGAATGCAGCCGCGTTTTGGATGGTGCCCGTGTTTGGCATTTTGCTAATGACCAGCTACTTCTTGCCCGCAGGCACCGCTCAGGCGGGCTGGTGGTCTTATCCGCCCGTCAGCACTCAAAACCCGACCGATAGCATCATCACTGGTGAGTTCGTCTGGATTTTGGCAGTGGCGATTTCCGGCGTGTCCTCGATTATGGGCGCGGTGAATTTCGTGACGACGATCGTGCGGATGCGGGCACCAGGAATGACCTTCTTTCGGATGCCCGTTTACGTGTGGACCGTGTTCAGCGCTCAGATCATTCAGCTTGCGGCGCTGCCTGCGCTGACGGCAGGTGCAATCATGCTGCTGTTTGACGTGGCAGCGGGCACGGCCTTTTTCAATCCTGATAAAGGCGGCAATCCGGTTTTATTCCAGCACTTCTTCTGGTTCTATTCGCACCCGGCGGTTTATGTCATGGTGCTGCCCATCTTCGGCGTGTTCTCAGAGATATTCCCGGTCTATTCGCGCAAGCCGCTGTTTGGCTATCGAGTAGTGGCTGTGTCGTCGCTGCTGATTACGACCGTTAGCGTACTTGTCTGGGTTCACCATATGTATGCCAGCAATACACCGGGCTGGATGCGGATGCTGTTTATGGCGACGACCATGCTGGTCGCTGTGCCGACCGGAATCAAGGTCTTCGCCTGGGTGGCCACCATCTGGAAAGGGAAACTGCGGCTGGACACACCTATGCTATTTTGCCTGGGAGCGCTGATCATGTTTGTGTTCGCAGGCATTACGGGCGTGATGCTTGCCTCCGTGCCGATCGACATTCATGTGAACAATACCTACTTCGTGGTCGGTCACTTTCACTACATCGTGTACGGCACGATTACAATGGGCATGTTTGCTGCCATTTATCACTGGTTCCCCAAAATGACTGGCCGCATGTATTACGAGGGGTTGGGTAAACTGCACTTTCTCCTGGCATTCATTGGGGTAAACCTGAATTTTTTCCCGATGCATCCACTGGGCCTTCAGGGTATGTTGCGGCGCGTCTCCTCTTATGACCCGGAGTATGCCTTCTGGAATGTTGTTGCCAGTATTGGGGCTTTCCTACTGGGGATGTCTACCATTCCGTTCATCTTGAATATGGTAGGTGCATGGGTGCAGGGCAAGCCTGCACCGGATAACCCTTGGCGGGCGATCGGTCTGGAGTGGCTGGTGTCGTCGCCGCCGCCCGTTGAGAACTTTGAAGCCTTGCCGATTGTGGTATCTGGCCCCTATGGCTATGGCAAGTCTGATCCACTGGTAGAAAATGCTCCTGCCCTGAAAGAGGGATAGGCTGCCTGATTCAACGTTGCCCCTGTCTGATTGAACTTCTGCTGAACTTCTGCCGACTTCACTTCTTCTAGCTTATGGATAGCTCTATCTCGACCGAAAAGCCCGATGTGGCGATCGCCCCTCATGCCGCCCATGCTCATGAAGAAGACCATGCGGGCAACAGCATGTTTGGCTTCATCGTCTTCCTGTTGTCGGAAAGCGTTATCTTCCTCAGCTTTTTTGCGGGCTATATCTTGGTAAAAACCACCACCCCCAACTGGTTGCCCGCAGGCGTGGCGGGGCTGGAAGTGTCGAAGCCTGCGATCAATACTGTTGTCTTGGTGGCCAGCAGTTTTGTTGCTTACTTCGCCGAACGGGCGCTGAAAAAGGAAAACCTGCTAGTGTTTCGGCTGCTGTGGCTGCTGACGATGGCAATGGGGGTCTACTTTTTGGTGGGTCAGGCGATCGAGTGGAGCGAACTGGAGTTCGGCTTTTCCGATGGCGTGTTTGGCGGATTATTTTATCTGCTGACGGGCTTTCACGGGTTGCACGTCCTCACAGGCATCTTACTCATGGGTATTATGCTGTTTAAGTCCTTTGTGCCCAATAACTATGTTGGGGGACACACGGGTGTAGACGCAACCTCGCTCTTTTGGCATTTTGTGGATGTCATCTGGATTATCTTGTTTATCTTGATTTACATCTGGCAATAGTGTTTTAGGAAGACTTAAGAGGGAATCTGGAGGGCTAGGGAAATCAGAAGGGATTGATCGGGGCACGCATTCAGGAATCGATTGGCTAGTTCATTCCGCTATCGATGGGGCGACGAGGAGTAACGCATGATTATCGACGACGCGCATTATGACGTGATTATTGTGGGAACGGGAGCAGGCGGCGGCACGCTAGCTCGGAAGCTCGCGCCTACAGGCAAGAAGATCCTGATCCTGGAACGTGGCGAAGTGATGCCGCTGGAGGAGCAGAACCGCAGTAATGTCGATATTTTCAAAAAGGAACTATATCACGCACCGGAGCAGTGGTTTGACATTGCCGGTGAACCCTTTGCCCCGCAGACCAAATACGCCGTCGGCGGCAACACCAAGATCTACGGTGCGGCGCTGCTGCGAATGCGGGAGCGCGACTTTGAAACCGTAACCCATCAGGAGGGCGTTTCGCCGGAATGGTGCGTGAAATACGCCGATTTTGAGCCGTATTACACCGAAGCGGAGCGGCTGTATCAGGTGCATGGCGCGGTCGGAGCCGACCCCACCGAGCCTCCCCACAGCGCCGATTATCCCTATCCTGCTGTGGGACATGATCCTCAAATTGAGGAAGTGATTGGGGCGATCGCCGCTCAGTCACTCCACCCAGCCTCGCTGCCGATGGCGTTGACCCGCCAGACCGACGACCCCACCAACGATTCCGAAGTCAGCGGCATCAACCCCGCCCTCCAGCATCCCAACGTGATGCTAAAAACAGGCGCAACCGTCACCGCGCTGCACACTAACCCGTCGGGCAAAGCGGTGAAAGCGGTTGAAGCCGAGATCGGTGGACAGCCCTACCTGTTTTTGGGCGACATCATCGTATTGGCTTGCGGCGCAATCAACACGGCGGCGGTGCTGCTGCGTTCGTGTAGCGAAGCCTGTTCGCAAGGACTCGCCAATAGCTCTGGGCTGGTCGGGCGCAACCTGATGAAGCATCGCCTGTCCTCTGTGGTGCAGCTTTCCAAGCCCAACAGCGGTAAGTTTCCGCGCAGCGTCTATGTCAACGATTTTTACTGGGGCGAAGAAGGGTTTGAGTACCCGATGGGGCATATCTACAACACAGGCGGGCTGCTGCAAGACATTATTTTTGCCGAGTCGCCGCCGGTGCTGTCGGTGCTGGCTAAGATGATGCCCGGATTTGGGCTGCAACAAATGGCAACGCGCTCGATTGGCTGGTGGGTGCAGAGTGAGGACTTGCCCAGCGCCGACAACCGCGTGCGGGTAGACAGCAAGAAGCTGTATGTAGACTATACGCCCAACAACACGGAGCCACACGAACGGCTGGTTTATCGCTGGACGGAGGTGCTAAAGACGGCTGAGAAGGGCATGGATAAATCGCTGCTTCAGATGAGCGGTCGCCATCCCAGCGGGGAGATGCCGCTGTCGGTGGTGGCCAATGCCTGCGGCACCTGTCGCTTTGGCGAAGACCCGGCGACCTCGGTTCTCAACCCCGACTGCCGCGCCCATGATGTGGATAACCTCTACATCGTAGACGGCAGCTTTTTCCCGTCGATTTCCGCCACCAGTCCTGCGCTGACGATCATGGCAAATGCGCTGCGGGTAGGCGATCGCCTCATTGAGCGCCTCAAGTAGTATTTCATAGCATTCTACTGCTCTACCTTTCAGACTGAGCCAAAGCTGGTGACAGGACTCGAACCTGCGACCGGCTGATTACAAATCAGCAGCTCTACCAACTGAGCTACACCAGCGATCGCCCTACATCATAGCATTGCAGTTCGGCAGTTGGGGCAGATGCACTGCGAGATTCTGGCAAGATTCCAGCGAGATTCATTGGGTCAGCCAGTCGAGAAAGGTGTTAGCAAGGATGGCAGCTTGGGTGCGATCGCGCAATTCCAGGCGGTTCAGAATATTGGTAACGTGGTTTTTGACTGTGCCCTCTGAAATATAGAGCGTCTGAGCAATTTCTCGGTTGCTGGCTCCCTGGGCAACAAGAACCAGCACCTCACGCTCGCGGGGCGTGAGGCTAGAAAATCCATCGGGCGGAATGAGGGGTGGAGCGGGCGACGGCGCAACCTGGGCCAGCAGCTTCGGCAAAATGCCAGGACTGATCTGGGTGTAGCCCTTGTGGGCAGCGCGGATGGCTTCGGCTAGATCTTCCGAGGGCGTGTCTTTGAGTAAGTAACCCGTCGCGCCGTTTTGCAGGGCAGCGGTGACATATTCCTGATCGTCAAATGTGGTGAGAATCAGGACTTTGGTGCTGGGAAACTGACGGGCGATCGCCTCGGTTGCGGCCACGCCATCCATCACAGGCATCCGAATGTCCATTAGCACCAAATCGGGATGTAGTCGTTCAACCTGCTGCACAGCAATTTGACCATTTTCTGCCTCGCCAATGATCTGCAAATCAGACTCTAGTTCAAGCAGCGCTTTCATGCCCTGACGAATCAAATGCTGATCATCAGCCAGAACGACGCGAATCATGGAACAATCCTCTCTAGCGGAATGTGAACCGTAATCGTGCAGCCCTGTCCTGGAGAAGTTTGTAGGTCAAAGATGCCACCCAGCGACTCGGCCCGCTCGCGCATACTCTGTAGCCCAAACCCAGTGCGGTTTTGGGACGGATCAAATCCAACCCCATCATCCTGAATTAGCAGGTGCAGCGTCGCGGATGTATCCTGCAAATCGAGCAAAATTTGAGAAGGCTGGGCATATTTACAAATATTGGTAAACGCCTCTTGCACAATGCGATAAAGGCTCGTAGAGAGGTCTGTGGGCAGAGATGCATCAAGATGAATTTGACAGATTGGGGAGACTCCGGTGACTTGTTCGACATTCCGAGCCAAGAGGGCGATCGCCCCTTCCAAAGACTGCTCCTGCAACGGATCGGCTCGCATCGTCGCCACAGACTGTCGCACATCCTGAAGCGCCGTAGAACCCAGCACTTTTGCTTCTTTTAAAAACTGGTGCGCCCGCTGGGGGTCGCTCTGCCATAACTTCAGCGCCCCTTCCACTTGCAGATTCAATGCGGTCAATGAATGCCCCAGCGAGTCGTGGATTTCGCGGGCAATGCGGCTGCGCTCTTGGGACATGGCCAGTTTTTCCACCCGCAGCGCATAGTTTCGCAGTTGGGCATTGGCGGCCGTCAGTTTTTCGCGGCTCTGGCGCTCGGTCAGCAGCGCATTCACCAGCAACAGCAGAAATAGTAGCGTCAGCCCCAGCAGCAGACCCCAACTGTAGGCAAAGCTCCAGGCGGGCACTCGCGGGCGATCGCGCCATCCTGCTGGCAAGCGCTCATACAGATCTCGCAAGCGTCGGATCAAGATTAGCAAAAACAGCCCGTAGGCAATTCCCGTGGTCACCAAGCGGCCGGGCAGCGCAAACATCAGGCAACTGCGGAGCGCAAACACCACCACCAAAAACGAAAACAGCCGCATCTCTCGCAGGTCGCCTGTGGTGGCAATCAAAATCAGCACCCCCTCCAGCAGCACAAACCCAATGCGCGTGGCCATCCGCCCTGTGGGGAGCCACAGCCCCATCAACCCAAAGCCGATCAGGCAAACAATATCGAGCGGCGACACCCAGCCAAAGGGCGGCTCTGGCCCAAAGCCTCGCGGTATCCGCATTGGCCCCGGAAACAGCGGCCCCAGAAGCTCGCTGAGGAGGGCGATCGCCAATAGGCTCCACTCTAGATACAGCAGCAGCCGCAAGGGGTGGTTGATGGGGCGGATGGGGCGGGCAGAAGACATGGGGGAAGGGGGAAGGGGGAAGGGGGAAGAGGGAAGAACGAAGAGGGAAGAATGAGGGGGAAGGGGGATGATGGGATGATGGGATGGACTGATTTGCCATTTCTACTTTACTCTTCCCGTTGCTCTGACCACTTTTCTCTTCCTATCGCTGCATGGACTTCCGCAATCTCAACACCCTCTGGGCTTCTGTGCTGACTGAAACGCTGGTGCGGCTGGGATTGCAGGTGGCGGTGGTGTGTCCGGGGTCGCGCTCGGCTCCGCTGGCGATCGCCCTGGCCCAGCAGTCTGGTTTGGAGGCGATTCCGGTGCTTGACGAGCGATCGGCTGCGTTTTTTGCGCTGGGTCTGGCGAAGCAGACCGGCCGACCTGCGGCCTTGGTTTGCACTTCTGGCACAGCAGGCGCAAACGTATATCCAGCGGTGATCGAAGCCCGCGAAAGCCGAGTGCCGCTGCTGGTGCTGACGGCCGATCGCCCGCCGGAACTGCGCGACTGCAACGCAGGGCAAACCATCGATCAGCAAAAACTCTTCGGCAGCTTTGTGAACTGGTATCACGAAGTCGCCACGCCCACTGCGGAGGTGTCTCAACTTGCCTACCTGCGCCAAACTGCGATTCACGCCTGGGAGCGGACTCAGCAGCCTGTCGCAGGTCCAGTGCATCTCAATCTGCCCTTCCGCGACCCATTGGCTCCCGTGCCCCAGCCCGATGTGCTGGCTCTCAGGGCATCCCTGGATGAAGCCCATTTCTTTGCCAATGTCGCGGCCTACAATGTCGCGGCCTACATTGCTCAGAGTGATGGAGGGCCGGAGCGAGGGGGTGATTCAGTCCCGGCGCTCCCGTTCTCCGCTCTTTCTCCCCGCGGCCTGATCATTGCGGGCATCGCCCAATTCCCCAGCACGACGGCGGCCCAGGCCTATTGTCGGGCGATCGCCCATCTCTCGGCTTGCCTGGGCTTTCCGGTGTTGGCGGAGGGGCTGTCGCCACTGCGAAACTATACCCGCCTGAACCCGTATCTGGTGTCCAGCTATGACACGCTGCTCCGCAACCCAGAATTGGCAGCCGAGCTTGCGCCAGAAGTGGTGATTCGGATTGGCGAAATGCCGACGAGCAAGGAACTGCGGGGCTGGCTAGAGCGAACCCAGCCGCAGCAGTGGGTAGTGGATGGGGGCGATCGCAACCTAGACCCGCTGCACCTACGGACAACGCATCTGCGGACTTCTGTTCAACGCCTGGCCGCATCGCTCCCTAGCCCGCCCGCCCCGCCAACGGACTACCTGAAACGCTGGCTGTATCTGGAGAAGACCTGCTGGCAACGGCAGCGAGACACCCTGCGATCGCTCGATTCGCTGATCGAAGCCAAAACGGCCTGGGTGCTGTCGCAATGCCTGCCGTCGGGAACGCCGCTGTTCATCGCCAACAGCACGGCAGTCCGCTATGTCGAATGGTTTTGGGAACCGGGCGATCGCGCCATTCAGCCTTTCTGCAATCGGGGCGCAAATGGTATCGACGGTACGCTTTCAACCGCCCTCGGTATTGCACACGGCAACCAGCCCAGCGTCTTGCTGACGGGCGACCTGGCGCTGCTGCACGATACGAATGGCTTTTTGCTGTGCCCGCGTTTGCGCGGCCACCTCACCATCGTCCTGATCAACAATCGCGGCGGCGGTATTTTTGAGAACTTGCCCATTGCCCAGTTTGAGCCGCCGTTTGAAGAATTTTTTGCTACGCCACAGCCCGTGGAGTTTGCCGCGCTCTGTGCCACCTACGGCATCGCACACGAACGCATCCACACCTGGGAGCAACTCGCCCAGGCGCTAAAGGGGCTGCCCAGCGAGGGGGTGCGGGTGCTGGAGATCCGGTGCGATCGCAAGCTCAATGCCCGCTGGCTGGCTCAGCGCACCCCACCCTTAGCGGATTAAGATTTAGCGGATTAAGGGCTTAAAATGCTTCCATCAAAAATCGCTTCCCTCAAGGCTTTGCCTGACTTAGCATCTTGCGAATTTCGTCGTTTAGCTCACGAAAGACATGCCGTGGACTCACCTCATCCAGCATCTCCACGATGCGCTGTGTCTGCGCGTCGGTCAGTGATGGGTTGCCCGTCAGCGATTCCAGCTTGACCTTCAAAATGCGATCGCGGATGTCGCTTTCCGAAGCCCCACTGGCCACCATGTCTGCCACAATCTTGCTGGACTTGGCAAATTGAATGAAATCCTTGTTCAGCAGTTCATAGGAGAGTTCACCCTTCTTGTTAGTATAGGCTTTGACGATGGCTTCATATTCGGCGCTGTCTACCGTCGCCACTTCCTCTGGCGAGGCCTCTTCATCTTCAGGTTTTTCCTGCACGCCGCTAAGCTGAACCGGGCCCCGACGAGAATAGGGCATTCCTGAGGTCAATTCGATTGCTTCCCGAAACGCCTCCAGCGGAAAGGTTTCCAGGTTAATATTCGCCGCAGGTTCCGGTTCGCCCGTGCGACGGTTAATGGTGGCCAGACCCGGCTGGGCGTGGTCATAGCGCAAAATCACCACACCGCCCTTGCCATTTCTCAGCTTTTGGCGATAGGCAGCGGCTTCAATCGTGGAAAGTTCAACAATTTTTGTTCTGATCATGAGTCAGACCTTGTACTGGGTGGCCAAACGAAATCTGGAGTCACCTTACCACTCAACCGACAAGGTTCTGGAAGTGCGCCCCGACACATTCCTGCAAATGTAGATTCCACAGGTCCAACCCTCTAAAGGCAACCTGGGCTAAACCCTAAAAAAACCTTAGACCCCAGAGATAATAGAAATCTGGAGACAAAATCTAAGAAATTAGGCTGTAAAAACTGGGGCGCTAGGATTCGAACCTAGGAATGGCGGGACCAAAACCCGCTGCCTTACCGCTTGGCGACGCCCCAACAAGATTGAAGACCGTAGACGCTTACTTTGTTTCCGTCACGGCTTCATCATTTTAACCAAGAGTTCTGTAATTTCGCAACATTTCTTGCAACATTTTTGGACAAAGACTTTTCATTGAGGTCAAACATTGAGGTCAAACAACACGGTCAACCCCCTTCGCCTCTAGCCCCCGCCCCCCTAAATCTCGGCCATTCGGTGTTGCGTTTTGGGATGGGCGCATTATCGTTATGGATACTACCCATGAATACTACCCACAAAAAAATCCGTCTGCGTCCAAAATCCATCTGGCTTTAGGGTGAACTTCGCTCTCGTATTGTCATGTCGCAAACCTACGAACACTTGCTAGCTGAAAAGAACCTGTTAGACCAAGCGCGACAGGGAAATGCGGAGGCGATCGCCACCTTGCTCAACCGCAGCCTCAACCCCAGGGGCATCACGGCGATGGTTCGACTGGAGCAAAACACACTGCATGTTTTGGTCGAAGCCGTGCCCGCGCCCCCGCCGGATCTCGCGTCGTTTGTCCATCAGGGCATTGCGGGGCTAGGCATCAACGCTGCCAGCACACTCAAGATTTACGGGCGGCAGCGTGGCATCAGTCAGATCGGGTGGCAGCAGGCGTTTAGTCTGGCGGCGGCTTCTGGCTTGGGCGGCGTGTCTACGGTGATGCAGGGAACCCAGACAGGAAACGGGTTGCCGGTAACAGAGTTTGAGCTAGGGGCTGGTGGGCAGCAGGTCATTGCGGGCGATCGCCGCTTGCAGATGACTCCTCATGGCGCAGTGGTTACCCTGCTGCCGCAGCCCGCTGCTCCCTCGCTGCGATCGCGCACCCTGCCCAGTCCCACAGCGGCTTGCCCGCCGATGCCCTATCTGGTGGGGCGCGAAAAGGAACTAGACGGGGCGATCGCCGCGCTGGAGCAGTCGGTGCCCGTCGAGTTTTATGGCGAGTCGGGATTGGGCAAAAGCGCCCTGGCCCGCGCCTTGGCGCACCAGCCGTCGGTTTTGGGGCTGGCTTCTGAGGGGCTGGTCTACCGCATCGTCGGCGAACAGCCCGTTGAAGACCTCTACCAAAGCCTATTTGAAGATTTTTTTGAACCGGATGAAGGCATCCCCCACAAGCTGAGCGAAGAAGAAGTGCAGTATGCCCTGCGCCAGAAGCGGGCGCTGGTGGTGCTGGATGACGTGCGCCTGCCGCCTAATGTGCTAGAGCGGATGACGCGCAACCTACCTGCACTGGGTCTGATCGTCACTGCGTCAGAGCGCCATCTGTGGAACGATAGCCACAGCTTACCGCTGAGCGGCTTGCCCCAGGCTGAGGCGGTAAATCTGCTAGAGCGCTATCTAAACGATCCCCTCACGCCAGAGCAGCGGCCCAGCGCAGAACTGCTCTGTACGCTGTTGTATGGGCATCCGCAGCGGATTTTGCAGGCAGCGATGCTGATGCGCGATTCGCAAGGCGATCCCTACGGGAATCGCAACTTGTCCCTGCTGGCAATGGTGGAGCAACTTCAATCAGGGGCGACGCTAGAGGTGCTGGTGCTGCGAGCCTGCGCCAACTTCCCCGATGCCGAGCGGCGCTGTCTGGCGGCGCTGGCGGTGTTGGGGGACGTGCCTGTGCAGACGCACCACCTGGCCGGGCTGACAGGCACGCCCAATCCCCAGCCCATCGTGGCAACCCTGGTCAGCCGGGGCTTTTTGAGCAGCGACGGTGTGCATCATACGCTAGCCGGAAATCTGCTGGCTCCCCTGCGGCAGTTTTGGAACCTGGAACAGTGGGTGCAGCCTGTGGTGCGGCATTTCCTGCATTGGGTGCAACAGCAGGCTCCGATCAAAGGGGCACTGTTGCCGGATCTGCCCTTGCTGATGCGCGTGGTGAACCTGGCGGCCGAAGCAGAACAGTGGAAAGAGGTGGTACAGTTTGCCCGATTGATGGATGGACCGCTGGCGCTGGGGCGGCGGTGGGGCGCATGGGAGCAAGTTTGGGAGGCGGGACTGCGGGCGGCTGAGCATTTGGGTAATTCCCAGGCGATCGCCCTGGCCAATCACCAGCTTGGCACTCGCGCCCTCTGTCTGGGCGACAGCTTTGCCGCGATTAACTATCTAAATCAGGCGCTGCGCCTGCGAGAAGCCGGGGGCAATCAAACCGCTGCTGCCGCCTCGCGCCACAACCTTAGCCTGCTGGTGGCTCCGATGCAGCACCTCCAGCCGCAGCCCCAGCAGCCGCCTCAGTATCAGCCCCCGCCGCAATATCCGCCGCAATATCCAGCGCCCCAATATCCCTCACAGATCCAGCCGCCCCAGTCCCAGCCGCCCCAATATCCAGCACCAGAGCCACAGCCCAAACTGCCGCCGCTGCCGACCCAGCCTGCGCCCGCGCCCCATCCGCCCTACCAGCCGCCGCCGCCGATGCCGGGAACCTCTGACCCCGAAGCCGAGGCAGCTTCTTCACGCTTTTCGCCGCTGCTGCTGGGGGGGCTGGTGGCCTCGCTGCTGCTGGGGGCGCTGGCGGCCTGGCTGATGGTGCGCGATCGCCCTTCCTTCAGTGTCAATCCCAGCAGCCTTACCTTTTCCAACCAGACGGTTCACACCAGCAGTCAGCCCCAGACCGTGACCCTGCAAAACACGGGCAGCCAAGCGCTGCGGCTAGGGCGGATTACGCCTGTGGGCGCAAACCCGACTGATTTTCAAGTAGCTGAGCAATGCACCCGCGCCCCGCTGCCGCCTGCCCAGTCCTGCACGATCCAGGTCACGTTTACGCCCCAGGATCAGGGCGATCGCATTGCTGATTTAGCCTTTAACGACATGACGGGCGTAACTCGTTACACGATTCCGCTGCGCGGCAACAGCTCCAGCACGATCAGTAGCCCCAGTCCCGGTAGCCCTTCTCCCACGCCCCCCGTCAACCCTGATGTGGCGCTGCGGTTTAACCCTGGCACGCTGGATTTTGGCGAGTGGCAGGTGAATGCCCAAACCGGCCAGCGGACGATCGCCCTGGTCAACAACAGCGCTGTTCCGGTGACGATTCAACTGGTGCGGGCCGATGGGCAGGCCCGCAGCGACTTTTTGGTGAGTGAGCAGTGTACGGGCGGGCCCCTGGCCCCCGGACAAAGCTGCCCGATTTTTGTCGCCTTTCGCCCCACGGCCCAGGGCCAGCGCACGGCAAATATCAACGTGATTGACACCAGCAACCGCCCGTGGAATGTGCCGCTGACGGGCTACGGCGTTGCAACTACGCCCCAAACGCCCACCCTCAGCATCACACCAGGTCGGGTAGACTTTGGCTCTGTGACCGTCCGCAATACCAGCCGTGAGGAGCGCTTCTTTTTGCAAAGCACGGGTGGTGTGCCGATCCAGCTTCGCAATATCAGCATTGAAAGCCGGACGGGAGATTTTCGCCTGACGCGCAACACCTGCCCCAGCGACTTGCCGCCGGGGGCCCGCTGCGAGGTGAGCGTGGTGTTTAGCCCAGAGCAAGAGGGCGATCGCCGTGCTGCGCTCCGGTTTGACAGCAACGACTATCGGGGCACGGCCCGCGTCATGCTGATGGGTCAGGGAGTGCCGCCTGCGATGCCTGCGCTGCGGGTCAATCCGCTGTCTATCGATTTTGGCAGCATTGAGCTAGAGCGGGCCAGCGCCCCCCGCGCCGTCACCATTAGCAACATGGGCACTGCGCCGCTGCTGCTAGGCGACATCCGGGTGAATGGCAATCCCGACTTTGTGAGCGATCGCAATTCATCCATTGGCGCAGAATGTTCTAACCTCTCGCTGCGTCCGGGGCAAAGCTGCGGCTTTAATGTGGTTTTCATTCCACAGGTGGAAGGGTCGCGCAACGCCAATATCGTGATCCCCACAAACACTGGCTCGACCACCGTCGCGCTGCGAGGCAACGGCTCGGTGCAGCGCTTCCCCACCCTCAGCATCCAGCCCACCAGCATTGATTTTGACAATCAGATCATTGGTAGCATGAGTGCGCCCCGCTCTGTGACCCTACGAAACAGCGGCAATGCGCCCTTAATTCTGGGAAATCTGGGGCTGAGCGGTGAGAACCCGTTTGATTTTTCAACGTCCAATGACAGCAACTTTGCAATTAGCTGCACCAACGTAACGCTGGCTCCGGGTGAGGGTTGCACCGTCCAAATCATGTTCAGCCCGACGGAGCCAGGGTATCGCACAGCCCAGTTGGTGATTCCCAACAACGCCCCCAATAGCCCTGGTCGGGTCAGGCTTGGCGGGGTCGGCCAGGCCGCGATTACGCCCCTCCCCGAACCGCTCCCCGATCCGCAACCTGTTCCTCCCATCCAACCCCTGCCCGCCCCCCTCACGCGGCCATTCAACCCGCTGCCTCGATAGTCTGGCTGCGGGGCCCTGGGGCGATCGCCCCAGGCACGATTAGGAAATATCAGGTGATCACCGTCGGCTTGTCCATGCCCGTATACTCTTTGATGTGGGCAATCTCCTCGGCGATCGCAATCAGGTCGCCCAGCGCCACCTGCGGGTCGAGGGTGTGTTTGGCGATGTTGGGTTCATAGCTTTCCAGATAGAGCCGCAGCGTTGCGCCCTTGGTGCCAGTGCCCGACAGCCGCAAGATCAGACGCGAACCATCTGTGAAGCCAATACGAATGCCCTGATTTTGGCTAACGCTGCCGTCTACCGGGTCGGTATAGCTAAAGTTATCAGCATATTCAACTGTGTAGGAGCCAAAGGTTTTTCCAGGCAGGGTCGGCATTTGCGCTTGGACGTGATCGACCAGCGCCTTCGCGCGATCGCTCGCCACCTCTTCATAGTCATGCCGTGAGTAAAAATTGCGCCCAAACATTTGCCAGTGTTCTCGCACAATCTGCTCTACGGGCTGTTGCCGCACCGCCAAAATATTCAGCCAAAACAGCACCGCCCAGATGCCATCCTTTTCGCGGATATGATTTGACCCCGTGCCAAAGCTCTCCTCGCCGCAGAGCGTTGCCTTGCCCGCATCCAGCAAATTGCCAAAAAACTTCCAGCCCGTCGGCGTTTCGTAGCAGCCAATGCCCAGCCGCTGAGCCACCCGATCTGCTGCGGCGCTGGTGGGCATCGAGCGGGCCACTCCCGCCAGTCCGTCCTTATAGCCAGAAACCAGGTGCGCGTTTGCCACCAGCAGCGCTAGGCTGTCGCTGGGGTTGACAAAGAAATTGCGCCCCAAAATCATGTTGCGATCGCCATCCCCGTCAAACGCCGCCCCAAAATCCGGCGCGTCTTCCTGAAACATGATTTCCACGAGTTCATGGGCATAGGTCAGGTTGGGGTCGGGGTGGCCGCCGCCAAAATCCTCCAGGGGTGTGCCGCTGCGAACCGTGCCTGCGGGTGCGCCCAACTGCTGCTCGAAAATGGCGTGGGCATAGGGCCCAGTGACCGCGTGCATCGCGTCAATGCACATCCGAAACGAACCATTGGTCAGCAGCGCCCGAATCCGGTCAAAGTCAAACAGCGACTCCATTAATTCCTGATAGTCGGCAACCGAGTCGATCACCTCGACGATCATGCCGCCAAGTTTGGCTTCGCCCAGCGTGTCAATGTCTACATCGGGCGCATCCAGGAGCTTGTATTCTGTAATTTCTTTGGTTCGGGCAAAGATGGCATCCGTCACCTTTTCTGGCGCAGGGCCGCCGTTTTCAATGTTATATTTCACGCCAAAGTCGGCATTGGGGCCACCAGGGTTGTGGCTGGCAGACAGGATAATTCCGCCGAAGGCGTGGTACTTGCGAATCACGCAGGAGGTGGCAGGCGTAGAGAGGATGCCGTGTTGCCCTACCTTTACCCGTCCCCAGCCGTTAGCCGCCGCCATTTTCAGAATGATTTGGATCGCCTCGCGGTTGTAATAGCGTCCGTCGCCGCCCAGCACCAGCGTTTTCCCCTGATAGCCGTCCAAACTGTCAAAAATTGACTGGATAAAATTTGCCAGATAGTGGGGTTGTTGGAAAATGGGGACAGACTTCCGCAGCCCCGAAGTTCCGGGTTTCTGATCGGCAAAAGGCTGTGTAGAAACGGTTTGAATATTCATCGACAATCCTCTCGGTTAAGCAAGTTTCATGCGCTGACCAGTGGTTGGGCGATCCAGGGTGAGTTCATTTGGGACGGGGCAGCCCCTACTCAAAGTCATCCTCAAAGGTATCCTCAAAGGTATCCTCAAAGTCATCCAGGTTGTTCAGGACTGGTTTGGCGATATCCCTCAGCACATCTTCAGTGAAAAAGGCTGGTTGTCCGGTCATGATTCTGGGCATAATTCCGGTCATGATTCCGGTCATGATAATTTTGGGAAACCTGAGCAACTGCTCGAAAACACCGTCCTGAATCATCTCATTGACCCGATTTTTAAGAACCGATCTTCAAAAAACAGATTTGCTTCTAGCCCAGAGCCTCTGGCCCAGATCCATCAACTCCCAGCGTCCCAATGATTTTACCCTTGAGTGCATCCGTTTCCACCTGCATCGATGCTCCTGAGCGGAGCTAACAATGCCATTGCTGGAAGCCCTGTAAATCCCTGACAAGCATGACCAGCTCTCCTCAATAATTCAAAGACAAACAATTCTAAAGACAAACAATCTAAAGTCGTAAATCCAGCGTGAATCCAGCATCGAGGGTCGCGAGAATTGGTAGTCCTCCTCGGCGGAACCCCGCAACCGTCTCTGGCTTGCGCTGACTGCTTCCCAGAATTGCACACTAGAGTTGCACAAGCCTAGACCCTGGCGCTCAACACTGTTGCTGTCATGCCAGTCCCTTGCAAACATCGGGCGATCGCCTACAGATCCAGCACCACCTTATGGGTCACTTCACCGTGTTCATCAATGTCATACACAATCGGCACAGCCGTTCCCAGTTCTAGCTTGGCCACCTCTTCGCCCGATAGCTTATCCAGCTTCATGATGATGGAGCGCAACGAGTTGCCGTGTGCGGCGATCATCACGTTTTTGCCTTGCAGCAAGTAAGGCAAGATGGTTTCGTTGAAGTAAGGTAATACGCGGGCCTGCGTATCTTCCAGGCTTTCGCCACCGGGGGGCGCTATGTCGTAGGAGCGTCGCCAAATCTGCACCTGATCGGCTCCATATTCTGCCGCCGTTTGCGCTTTGTTCAGCCCTTGCAGGTTGCCGTAATAGCGCTCGTCTAGGGCAGCGTTAGTGAAAATGGGCAGCACTTCATCTGGATTGTCGTAGTTATCCAGACCTTTCCAGTCGGGGTCGTCGTCATCGTGCTGAATGATGGGGATCTTGCCGCCACAGATGTCGTCGCATTCCGTCAAAATGCAGACGGCGGTTTCGATCGCCCGAATCAGCTTGCTGGTAAACACCACATCTACGCGATATTCGCGCAGCTTGGTCGAAGCAATCGTCGCCTCGGCCCGTCCCCGTTCGCTCAGCGGCACATCGACCCATCCGGTGAATTTGTTGACGGCGTTCCAGAGGCTCTGTCCGTGCCGAGTCAGAATTAGTTTTGCCATAGAGTTAAACAAGCGTTAGACGCTGTGAAATTTAGACACTGTGAAATCAAGTGAAAGAAAAAGTCTTTTTGAAGCTTAAAACAGCTTAAACCTGAAGGAGGGTGCTACCTGGCTGCAAAGGTGCCGATGGTGTGAATTTTGAGGAAATTCGTGCCGCCTGTTACCTTCATGGGGATGCCGCCGACTACCAGAATGCGATCGCCCACCGAGGCCAGCCCCCGTTCCAGCAAGCATTCCTCCGCCTGCCGCAGCACCGCCTCAAACTCAGTCGTTTCTTCCTCCAGCAGCAGCGGCCGCACGCCCCACACCAGATTCAGCCGATGGTATACGTCGATATTCGGCGTTAGCGCCACCACCGGAGCCGTCGGTCGCTCCTTAGAAGCCAGCTTTGCTGTATAGCCCGTGTTGGTAAACGCCACAATGCACTGGAGTTGCAAAAACTGATCAATGGCGTTCAGCGCTTCGCTAATGGCATGAGCCTCGTCTTCCTTAGAAGGGGGATAGTTGACAAAGTGATAGTCGCGCTCTACCTCGCGGGCGATGCGCGTCATCATTTGCACTGCCTCTACGGGATAAGCCCCCATCGCCGACTCGCCCGACAGCATCACTGCGTCTGTGCCGTCGAGGATGGCGTTGGCCACGTCGCTGGCCTCGGCGCGAGTCGGGCGCGGATTTTGGATCATGCTTTCCAGCATTTGCGTCGCCGTGATTACGGGAATGCCCAGTTCGTTGCAGCGGCGGATAATGTGCTTCTGTGTCAAGGGCACTTGCTCTGGCGGCAGTTCCACGCCCATGTCGCCCCGCGCCACCATGATTGCATCGCAGGCGCAGAGAATGTCTTCTAGGTTGGCGATCGCCTGGGGTTTTTCCAGCTTGGCCAGCACGGGCACATCGGCGTGGCCCTTCGATGCCAGCAGATTTTTGAGCGATCGCACGTCATCGCCCCGCCGCACAAAGCTCAGCGAAATCCAGTGGACATTCTGCGACAGCCCAAACTCCACATCCTGAATGTCTTTATCCGTCATCGACGGCAGTTTCAGATTCAGGCTGGGCAGGTTCACCCCCTTGCGGCTTTTCAGCAAGCCGCCCTTCACCACCCGACAGCGCACCTCGCGCCCCACCACCTCCTCGACCTGCAATTCCAGCAAGCCGTCATCCATCAGCACTTGGGTTCCTGGCGTTGCTTCTTCCCACAGGTGCGGATAGTCGATCGAAACCGTGTTGGGCTGCCCACCGAGGGCATCATCTGGCACCAAAATCAGCGGTGCGCCCTCCTCCAGGGGAATGCCCCCATCTGGCATTTGCCCGACACGAATTTTTGGCCCTTGCAGGTCTTGTAGCAGGGTGATCGGCGTGTCGAGTTCTGCTTCGACTGCGCGAATCATTTCAATCGTCTTGGCGTGATCTTCGTAGGAACCGTGAGAAAAATTGAGCCGAGCTACACTCATGCCCGCATTCACCATTTTTTTGAGGATTTCGGGTGAGCGGCTGGCGGGGCCAATCGTAGCGACAATTTTGGTGCGGGGGGTGAGGAGTTTCATAGCGGCAGTGGCGGGGTGGAGGTTGCTAACAAATCTAACAAGCGAACCATTGACGAATCAGCGCACCGGGTAGTATGTGAATTTGGCTATGAACCTACCGCACAATTCTGAATGCTGTTTGATAACTGGATAACAGCAGCCCAAAAATCCCTAAGTTGGTGTTGAAGGTAACAGTCT
>JBDNCP010000076.1:0-22402 GCA_046719575.1 Cyanobacteriota bacterium | reverse complement strand
TCAACGGAACCTCGGTCACTATTGTCGAAACGTCCGGCGGCTGGGGACGGCTGTCTGGCGGCGGCTGGGTGTCGATGGATTGGCTGAGCGCTGGCGGCAGCGGCGGTGGCGGCGGCGGTGGCGGCGGCACCGGCAACTATTTCGTTGACACCAACGGTGGCACGCTGCTGGTTCGCAATGGCCCTGGCACTGGTTTTGCAGTCGTTGGGGAACTGCTCAACGGAACCTCGGTCACTATTGTCGAAACGTCCGGCGGCTGGGGACGGCTGTCTGGCGGCGGCTGGGTGTCGATGGATTGGCTGAGCGCTGGCGGCAGCGGCGGTGGCGGCGGCGGTGGCGGCGGTGGCTACTATGTTTCCACCAACGGCAGCACGCTGATTGTTCGGAGCGGGCCCGGCCTAGGATATTTGGATATCGACGAAATCGCCAACGGTACTTACATCGACATTGTAGAAATCTTTGGCGGCTGGGGTCGTCTGGCTGACGGCGGCTGGGTGTCGATGGACTGGGTCGCTTTCGACTAGGTCTATTTCAGCAACCCCATTGCGTTAAAGGCAAGGAGCGTAGAGATCAGATTCTGCGCTCCTTTTTTGCCATAAGCAGTATCAGAGGTGAATTTCTCGAAGACTTTTAATCACGATGCTAGCTCCCGCAAGGGCAGGAATGGCAGAAGGGCAGCGAGCAATGCCGATACATCCGGCCGATCGAGCGGCGATCGCCAACTGCACGTCTGCCTGCGAATCGCCCACCACCAGCGTATGCCGTGGCAGCACATCCAACCGCTCACATACCCGCTCTAGCAAGATTGGATCAGGCTTGCTCGGCCCATCCTCCGTGCCCTGACAGACTTGCAAATAAGGCGTGAGTTCATAACGATCGGCAAAGTCTACCACCTGAGCCGTGGTATCCGATGACAGAATTGCCAGCTTTAGCCCAGCGGCTGCTAGCCTTTGCAGCGTTTCTGCCCCGTCTTCATAGCAGGGCGTATAGTCAGCTTTGCGCGAAAAGGACTGATCTGCCTCCTGAAATGCTGATTGAACCAACGCCAGCGACTCTAGCCAGCCGCGTCCGGTTTCGGCAACGTAGGCCGCAGCGGCAATCTCGTTTTCGCGGCGGGTGCCTACTGCCATCAATCCAGCCGGATTCAGCCGATCGCCCTCCAGACCAAAGGCAAGCTGGAGGGGACTTTCCACACCGGGAACGCGAGCATCAATCAAGCGCGATCGCCGCTGGGCCAGCACCCGCAGAAAATTTGCCGAATCTGCCAGCGTACCGTCTTTATCAAAGACCACCGCCTGCACGTCTGAAAACGTCACCCAGCCACATCGAATCAGCATCTTTGATCTACGCAAACAAACCCGGATCTGGCAAATAAAAAGGAGGGATGATCCCTCCTCTGTGAAAAGCGTCTCAATCTGAAACGCCGACGATTAGCATGGTGTCATCAATTTATCTATGCCACCGCGCAGGTAAATTGCTTCAAACAGTTAGGATTTCCAAAAATCCGACGCTTATTCAGCAGCAAGCAGCACTTCTTCAACCTCATAGTCTGTCGGCTCAGCAAGTCCCGCATCAGCCGACTGCAAGGGTTGGAGTTTTTGCTCCCGCCAACGAGCAGCCATTTCCTCTGCTTTCTCGTAAACCACATCAGGATTCCTCACCATGTCGCCGGGTTCGGGTTCAAGCTGCTTTGTAGATAGCGAAATCCGCCCCCGCTCAGCATCCAGGTCAATAATCATGACCTTCACTTCGTCATTTTGGTTAAAGACGCTATGCGGCGTGTCGATGTGATCGTGAGAAATCTCGGAGATATGGAGTAGGCCGCTGACCCCACCGATGTCGATAAATGCGCCGTAGGGCTTTAGTCCGCGAACGGTACCCACGACCACTTCGCCCACTTCCAGGCGGTTCATCTTGCGCTCCACCAAGGCGCGACGATGGCTGAGAACGAGGCGGTTACGCTCTTCGTCTACTTCCAAAAACTTCAGGGGCAACTCCTCGCCGACCAAATCCTCTTTGGGCTTGCGAGTGCTGATGTGAGAACCCGGAATAAAGCCGCGTAGCCCTTCAATCCGCACTAGGGCACCGCCTCGGTTGGTGGCAAAGACGGCAGAGCGAACCGTTGCGTCTTCTGCCTGGAGCTGACGAACACGCTCCCAAGCCCGCATGTACTCTATCCGACGAATGGACAGCGTAAGCTGGCCCTCTTCGTTTTCGTCGGTGAGGATGTAAAACTCGCGGGTTTCGTTAGACTGCAACACCTCATCTGGCGTGTCGATGCGGTTGATCGACATCTCCTGGATGGGGATGTAGGCGGCCGTTTTAGCGCCAATGTCAATCAGAGCGCCCCTCGGCTCCAAGCTAAACACCGTCCCCGCCACAATATCACCGGGGCTAAAGTGATAGTCATACTGGTCGAGAAGAGCGGCAAAGTCTTCGTGCGTAAAACCAATGTCTACTTTTTCCTGATTGACCATGCTAATCGTTTCCTAGTGTTCGTCTCCGTAGTTTTTGTTGGGCCGATATTCTCCTTAAGCTAATGCACAACATGCCCGACCGCCGCCTGCATCCGCTAGCGCTGGACTGACAGATGTACACCCAAAGGGGCGTAACCAGATGCTCTAAGATGTTGCGTTCTAGACGCTGCTATTTCAGCCGCTTTCTATTGTAAGCGCAGCATCAAAGTTGTTGCTAACCCTAGGAGATCTATGATACCCCACGGCCGCCCTTCAGGTCGCTAGAGTTTTGCGGAATTCTTGTAGAATTTGCAACGATTCAGTTCGTAATTTTTCTTGTCATTTTGTAACTTTTCGGTGTGCGGGGTTCCGTCTAGCTGAAACTCGGACATAATGGGCTTTCTGAAGCAGATGGCTTTCCCAAGTTGTCCCCAGCTAACCCGTTGGCGGATGGCTGGCTTCACAACACGCCCAGTTCGTCTTCCTGCTCGGAGGGATCTAGCACCGCAGGGGCGATCGCCCCTCTCCGCTCAGAGTCGCTGCCGTTTCCTAGCGCTCCTTGAAGCTGGTTGAGCGTGTCTACGAAATCCCGAATGCCGCGAAACTGTCGGTAGACCGAGGCAAAGCGGATGTAGGCGACTTCATTTAGCTCTTGCAGCCGATCCAGCACCAGTTCGCCAATTTCCTGGCTGGGCACTTCGCGCACGGAGCGCTGCTGAAGCTCTGCCTCAATTTCGTCTACCAGGTTTTCCAGTTCTAAATGGGGAATACCTGTTTTTTCGCAGGCCCGCATAATGCCGCGTAGCACCTTGGAGCGGTCGAAAGATTCCCGGGTGCCGTTCCGCTTAACCACAATCACAGGCACAAACTCAATGCGCTCGTAGGTGGTGAACCGCCGCCCGCAGCTCAGGCACTCGCGTCGTCGCCGGACGCTCTGCCCCGACTCGGCCGAGCGAGACTCTAGGACGCGGTTATCGGTAAATTGACAGAAGGGACACCTCATGGGAACCGCCTTTTGGGCAAGGTTATACAAAACATAATGACATGGGCTTGATCTGGGGTGCAGCTGTGGTTGTACGGGGATGGGAGGGAAGCGCTAGGTCAAAAAGTGTTAGGTGGGTGGGTGGGGAGAGCATGGACAGCTTGCGGGGCGATCGCCCTTCTTCGCCAAAAGCCAAAAGCCAAAACTGCACTCTGGCAATGCGCTTGAGTCGCTCTCTGAGGCACTCAATTCGCAGCTTGCGTCCTTGGCTGTGTCATGATACTTCAGTTTTCAGATTTTCTAACACATCCGCTTGGTGCAAATTGATTGGGCGCAAGTTTATTGGGCGCAAGTTTATTGGGCGGCGCTGCTGGGGCGCGATCGCTCGACCCAGGCAGGCACATAGCACCAGGCTTTTTGCAGTTCCCGATCCAGCCGTTCATAGTCGGGTTCTTTTTTGCCCACCAGCGCCCAAAACTGAGCGGAATGGTTCATGTGAACCGTGTGGCAGAGTTCGTGAACAAACACGTAGCGCACCAGCGGCGGAGGCAAAAACAGCAGCTTGGCATTGAGGCTGATGGTGCGTTTGCTCGAGCAACTGGCCCAGCGCGTCTTTTGCTGGCGGACGGAGGCGCTGGTATAGGGCAGGTCGAGTTCGCGGCTCACCTGCCGCAGCCAGGGTAAAAAGTGGTAGGTTGCTTTGCGGTTGAGCCAGCGCCGCAGCAAAGCCTGACAGCTTTCCAGATTTTCTGTCGGGCCGTGGACATGGAGATTGCAACCGCTCTGGGTGGTGGCGGTGAGATGGGTTGCAGGTGCGGGCGCGTAGATGACGTTCCAGGTTTCGGGGAGCGATCGCAGTTGAATTTCCTCCGGCAACGGCTGCACCACGTCCAGCGGCATTGTTTCCTGGCGAGCCAAAAAGCGCTGCCGAGTCCGCAGAATCCACTCCCGCCGCCGCTCTACAATTTCTGGCACCTGACGCGGGTCAAAGCCAGGCGGAATCACAATTTCCACGTCGCCCCAGTGAGAGACGTGAATGTTGATGTTTTTGGCCCGCTTGCTGACGCGAATGCGGTAATCCAGGTTTGGATGGTTGAGGCTGGGGCGATCGCCCGCCGTATTTGCCCCTAGTGCCCTCTGATCGCCCATTGCTCCGTTCTCTATTCTTTTGCCAAACGCATCCTTCATAACCCCTGCCTGACCCACGAAACTCTGAATCACGCCGATTTCAGCAAACCCCGCTCTACAAACTCCAGCAAAATTTGCCGATGGGGCTGTCCGAGCGGCCGCACCTGCCCTGCCCGCACCGAGTAGCGATCGCCCCGCTGAATATCCTCCAGGCTGAGCAAGCCCAAATCCCACCCTTCGTTGAGTTGCAGCGCCTCTACAGGCACCTCCAGCCGACCGTGAAAAACGTGCCGCACCACGTCTTCCATCTCATACCGGGCAAACGACTCCAGCACAGGCGGCGCGTAGCCGATTTCCTCCAGCAGTTCCCGCCGTACCGCTACATCGGGCGCTTCACCTGGCTCGACATGTCCCCCAAAAAAGCCCCAGCAACCAGGGTAATAGATCCCCGGAATGTCGTCCCGCAGTTGCAGGAGAAACTGACCGTCTTGATGCAAAATGGCGATCGCCACATGAACTTGAGGCATGAGTATAAGTTAAATAAGACTGGGCTAAAGGCTAAGATTCTGCAACCAAGCTATCGCTCGGCGCAGGCTTCAGCAAGCCCACCAAAATTCGCAGCACCGCCTCCAAATCTGCCGGAACTCGGTACAGGTTTAGATCCTGCGTCACCTGCCGCGTGCGCCGGTCAAACAAACCAAACTGCCAGATGCTGCCAGTAGACACCGCCCCAGGCAGCATGGCTTGATCCGACTCGATCCATTGATCGAGCGCAATCAACTCCACCGCAAGCTGCAAAAATCCCCGCTCTAGGTCTTCGTTTTTGGCTTCAATCACCAAAACCGTCACCTCCGTTTGCAGAAAGTAGTCCAGCGATCCCTTAAGTTGGTTGCTCACGGCGACCGGATATTCCACATTCAGCAGCGCTTGCGTATAGTGCAGCACATCCGTCAGCACGGGCGCTATCAGAAACTCTCGCCGCGCCGCCTCGCTGGTCAGGCTGAGTTGGGGCAGGCTTTCTTCAAGGCGCTGTTGCAAATTCTCCAATCGATCTAGCGCTCCTGCATAGGGCGAAAAGGCGATCGCCTGCTTTTGCAGCGTCACGCCAAAATAGGACAGGATATCCCTCGGCGCAAAATTGAGCTTAAAGTAATCCGCAAACGTGTAGGACTGATCCGGTTGGATGATGGGGGCTTTGGGCATGGGAGGGGGGGATGGGGTGAGGGATGTTGGGGTAATGGAGTGACGGGGTGTTGGGGTGAGTCACCGCGCCATCACAACACAAGTTCCTCGCCGCGTTCTGTAAAGCGAACCGACTTGACGTTCCAATCGGGATTTTTCATCAGGGTTTCGCGCAGGCTGCCAAACAACGCGAACTGTTCGCACGCCGACAGCGAGACGATCTGCCGCTTTGACCCCGGCACCAGGCGCAGGTCAACGGTGGCTTCGCCTGTCTGGGCATTCAGGCTGACGCGATAGCCACCCAGGTCAAAGTCGCCATCGCCCTGCTTTTCCAGGACTTTGCCCACGGCGGCTTGCATTGGCCGATCGGCGGGCACCTGCACCTGCTCTGGAACGAAATTCACACACTGGTCATCGGCCTGATAGACCGTGACCGTGGTCATCCGGGCAGCAGCCGGGGAAATCGGCGTGGCTAGCGACTGGGGCGAGGCCGGAGTAGCGGGGGACTCGGCGGGCTTGGTGGCGCTATCGGGACTGGCGCTGCCAGGAGAAGCGGCGGCTGGAGAGGGCTGAGCGCCACTCGCTAAGGGTTGAGGAGTGGACGGACTGGACGTGTCGGCTGTGCGGCCGCCGCAGCTTGCTAGAAGTAGCACGGTCACCAGTCCCAGAAGGCGGGCAGGGCTTAGGGAAGTTGTGGCGATCGCCCTTTGCGCCCGTTTCTGAGCAGGGTTTCTCCAGAGGTTTTTCATCAATCTATTTTTCATAATCTATATTTCGTCATTTCGTCATTTCGTTAATCGGATGCAGCCAGCGGAGGGGCGATCGCCCCAAACTTTGCGGATTCCGCCGAATCAGACGCGGAGGAAGTAAAGCAATGGTCTAAACTCTAAATCGTATTGCATATGACCATTATGGTGACCCCAAACTGGACGCGCCGCCATGTCCTTTCGCTGGCCGACTTTTCGCCAGAGGAATACGACACCGTGCTACAAACGGCGGCCAGCTTCCGCGAAGTGCTGTCTACCCGCACCAAAAAAGTGCCCGCCCTCCAGGGGCAGGTGATTACGAATTTGTTTTTTGAATCTTCTACGCGCACCCGCAGCAGTTTTGAACTCGCCGCCAAGCGCCTCTCCGCCGACACGCTGAATTTTGCACCCGGAACCTCATCGCTGACCAAGGGCGAAACTATTCTCGACACCGCCAAGACCTATCTGGCGATGGGCACCGACATGATGGTGATTCGCCATAAGGAGGCAGGCGTTCCTCAGGCGATCGCCCAGGAAATGGATCGGCTGAACACCCATGTCGGCGTGCTAAACGCGGGCGACGGTCAGCATGAACATCCGTCGCAGGGATTGCTCGACCTCTTCACCCTTTGCACGCTGCTCGATCACGACCATCCGCGCGTGGAACTGCTGCGCGGCAAAAAAGTGGCGATCGTCGGCGACATCCTCCATTCTCGCGTCGCCCGCTCCAACATTTGGAGCCTCACTGCCAGCGGTGCGGAGGTTCACCTAGCGGGCCCGCCCACACTACTGCCCCGCTGGTTTGAGGGGTTTGTGGGAGCGCCCGCCGAACACAATGGGGAGCGCAAGAGCGCGGGAGAGCGGCTTCCCCCCTCCACCCCTCCACACTTCCACCCACCCACCCTCCACTGGCAACTCGCCCCAGCACTCGAAAACGCCGACTTTGTAATGACGCTGCGGCTGCAAAAGGAGCGGATGACCAGCCACCTGCTGCCCAGCCTGCGGGAATATCACCAGCAGTTTGGGATTACGGGCGATCGCCTCAAGCTCTGCAAACCAGGCGTAAAGGTGCTGCACCCGGGCCCGGTGAATCGCGGTGTGGAAATTAGCTCTGAACTGATGGATGACCCAAACTTCAGCTTGATCTCGCAGCAGGTGACGAGCGGCGTGGCCGTGCGGATGGCGCTGCTCTACCTGATGGGCAGTGGCAAAAGCTGAGCGCGACCCGTTCCAGGGGCTATCCTTTCCAGACGAAGACCTTGGCTTCAAACTCGCCCAGGTCAGTCATGAGTTGGTCATCGCCCGACTGCACTTCGTAGTTGCCCGTCCATTCGTGCCAGGTGCCGTTGGCAGGGAAGTTGGGCACAGTGTAGCCTGCGAGAAACTGATCAGAGAAGTTGGCCACCACCGTCACGCGAGCGCCTTCGTCGTTCCAGCGGGTATAGGCCAGCACTTTGGCATCGGGATTTTCGTGGAAAAACTCGACGTTTGCCGTGTGCAGAGCGGCGTTATGTTTCCGCAGCGCAATCAGCCCTTTGTAATATTCAAACAAGCCCTGATTCAGGTCGTTGCTCAGCAGCGGCCAGTCAATCTTGGCGGGGTCAGTGGTTTTATACTTATACTCGCCAAATTCCTCGCCCATCCACAGCATCGGCACGCCCATCGCCGTCATCAGCAACGCCACGCCCAGCTTGACTCGGCGGAAGGCGGCTTCGTCAAAAATTTGGCGATCGCTCAATTCTGCCATCACATGGTTGTGGTCGTGGTTGGTCAGGTAATTTATCACGTTGGTCGCGCCCATAAAGCCCTGCCGCTTTGCATCGATCACGTCCTTTAACGATTCCAAATCAAAGGTGTCGCCTGTGATGTGCGCCAGCACAGTGTGATAAAAGCTGTCGTGCCAGCAGCCGTCCATCGGCCCGTCTACGTTGGTAATGCTGGTGGTTTCGGGAATGTGTTCGGCGATGTTAAAGAAGGGTTTTGCACCTGCGGTTTCTTTTGCTTCATGCGTGATCCAATGCATGAAATCATAGTTTGCAATTTGCCGCGCTGCGTCGTACCGAATGCCATCCAAATGGTATTCGCGCACCCAGTAGCGCACCGTGTCGCCAATGAAGCGTCGCGCCGGATAAGTTTCGAGATTTTCGTCGTAATGTTCGTAGTTAAATTCCGGCCCCCAGTTGTTGTCGGGGTCACGCGGCTCGTGGTGATACCAATAGTCGTGGTCGATCTGCGTCAGCGGCGATGAGGCTTCTGAGTGGTTATAGATCCCATCCATGATGACGCGGATGCCCCGATGGTGGCACTCGTCGATCAGCCTCTTTAGGTCAGCAGTGGAGCCATAGCTGGATTCGGTGGCGAAAAAGTGGCGCGGGTTGTAGCCCCAGCTATAGTCACCGGGATATTCCTTTACGGGCATTAGCTCGATGGCATTGATGCCCAGTTCGCACAGATAATCTAGCTTTTCGACCACGTGCTTATATTGCCCACGGGCATAGGAGTCATCCTCCCCACCCGAAAAATCTGCCACATGCATTTCATAAATCACGAGTTCGTGATCAGCAGGCAGCGGCGTGTCGTCATATTGCCAGACGTAGGTATCAACAATTCGTTTGCCATCTTTGATACGGGCGATCGCATTTTCTTCAGAAGATTTGCCGTCTACATCGGTGGCGTAGGGATCGGTCACATCGACCCATTGGTTGGGTTCAAAAAACCAGGACTTACTTTGAACCCGAAACTTATAGTTATAAACACCATCTTCTAAGTCAACACTGACTCGAAAGAAGCCGTCTTTGCCCTTTTTCATGGGGATTTCATCCCAATCTGAAAAAGAGCCAATCAAGGATACTGCCTCGTTATAAGGTGCAAACAAACTGAATTCAATAGGACTTGCCATAGTTTTTTCGTTGGGAAAGCTTGAACTAGCGACTTTATTATTGGCGATGGCGAGATGAGGAACATCTAGCATTAGAAATAGGGCAGTAGAAATAGAACTTTAGAAATAGGGCGAGAGGAATAGAGAGGAGGCTCGTTGACTGACAAAACATTTACCACTGGCGGCTAGAAGCCGCGCCTACACAGGCGAAACCCGCCTACGCAGGTTTTGGGTAAAGAGAGTCGGCGAAGGCCGACTTCGTTGATGTAGCAGCGGTTTCAACCGCCTGGTGCCCAGGTTTTGTTAGTCAATCAGGGGTTGAGGATAGAGGCGATCGCCCCCCGACGCGCTCCTCTGACGTATTCCCCTTGACCAGGGGTTTTTGGGGGCGGCGATTATGATTTGGGCACATTGCTCCTCGCTGACGTTAAAAATCTAAACATCTATGCTGACTGTTATTGAAGCGGAGGCCCCCCGGCGGCTCGCAGATGCGGACCTCAATCCCCGCGGACGTGTGTTTCCCAGTCCTTTGTCTTGGCGCGATCAGTTCCTCTACCAGCTTTTGCCAGATCGCTTCAGCGATGGCCGCGAGGGAGAGCGACCGATGTTCGATCGCCATCGACCAGAGCAGTTTCGCGCCGAGAGCAAGGCCGCCTGGATGGCCGCAGGCAATCGGTTCAATGGCGGCACCCTGAAGGGCATTCTCAGCAAGCTGGACTATTTGCAAACTCTGGGCGTGACCACGCTCTGGGTGAATCCCCCTTGGAAGCAGCGGGTGGATACTGAAACCTATCATGGCTACGGGATTCAGAATTTTTTGGATGTCGATCCGCGCTTTGGCACGCGACAAGACCTGCGCGATCTGGTCGATGCAGCCCATGATCGCGGCATGTATGTGGTTTTGGATATTATCTACAACCACAGCGGCAGCAATTGGTACTATCGCGGCCCAGATGGCGCTCCGGCAGAAACAATGCCCTACCGCTTTTCGCCGCCCTACGAGATTCACGGCTGGCGATCGCACGAGAGCCGCAGCATTCCCCAACCCCTCACCCTAGAGGATGGTGTGTTTCCTGAAGAATTTCAAAACCCTGACTGGTATAACCGGGCAGGCATGATTACTCAATGGGAAGTATTGCCTTGGGAAGACCGACTCAATCCCAATGTCGAGTTTCGCCGGGGCGACTTTTTTGAGTTGCGCGATTTCAACCTAGAAAACAAGGAAACGCTGTCGGCCCTGGCCAAGGTCTATCAATATTGGATTGCGCTGACAGACTGCGACGGCTTTCGGGTAGATGCCGTAAAACACGTTTCGCCTGCGTCTTCGCGCCGATTTTGCAGCGAGATTCACGGCTACGCCCAGGCCATTGGCAAGGAAAACTTTTTGCTGGCGGGTGAGCTAACGGACGAAACTCTGGTGCAGGGCTATCGCGATATCTTTGGACGCAACCTAGACTCGGTGCTGGATATTGCTGCCGCGCCCAATAACCTGATGGCGCTGGTGAAGGGACTGGGCCATCCTAATGCCTATTTTGGACTATATGACGAGGCGCAACTTTCGGGCAGCATCCGTCAGTTGGGGACGTATCACGTTTCAGTCTTGGATGACCATGATATGTGTTCGCGGCCAACAAAGCAGCGGTTTGCAGCGGGCAGCGACCTCCCTACCCGCTATCACCAAGCGGCCCACGCGGTCGGGGTCATGTTGACCATGCCGGGGGTGCCGTCGATTTACTACGGCACAGAGCAGGCTCTCGACGGCTCCGAAAGTTACCACGACTATGGCATCGAGCCGCAGCACGCCTACATTGACCGCTACATCCGCGAGTGTATGTTTGGCGGCAAGTTTGGCGCGTTTGGCACAGAGGGGTGTCACTTTTTTAACCCGCAGCATCCGACCTACTTGCGAATTGCGGCGATCGCCCGCGTGCGCCAGCGCCCCGATCGCATTGGTCGCGCCCTGCGCCGGGGGCAGCACTACCCCCGCGAAACATCATTCATGGATCGCCCCTTTGCCTATCCGGGCGCGGGAGAACTGGCCGCTTGGTCACAAATTCAGTTCAACACAGAAGTGCTGATGGTACTAAATACTCACGGCACAGAGGGGCGGGGCGCATACGTGACGATTGACCGCTCGCTGCATCCCAACGGCTCGACCCTGACAGTGCTATATAACAGCGAGTGGAGTGACGAGCAACTCCAGAACCCACCGACGAATGAAACCGTGACGGTAGAGCATTATCAAGATCGACGGGTAGTTCACGTTAACTTACCGCCCGCAGGCATGATGCTCTTAGCGTAAGATTAAACTTCTTGCGTGAATCGTGCCGGGGCGTAACCGCCCCACGATTCACGACCTCAAAACAGCATTCATGCAAGAGGTTTATTCAACCAGATTGAACCATTTGGGAAGCAACTTGCGCTTTCGTTCCCCAAGCTTGATGCTGCCGATCCACAAAAAATCTACAGGGTTTAAGGAACTGATGACTCAAGAACGCAGATGCTCTGTTAGAACAAATGGTCAGCCGTTTAAGTTTGGAGCCAGGGGTAGTTGCAACCTGCTGGCGCATTATTGAGCAGGAATATGGCAAAATAAATACGATGCCAATGCTCGAATCCGCCGTTTTATTTCCCCTTAGAATAGCTTGCCCCCTAGAATAGCTCGCACTGGCCATGATGGCGCAGCAGGTGGTCGCAGAGAACGAGGGCAACCATTGACTCCACCATTGGCACGGCGCGGGGCAACACGCAGGGGTCGTGGCGACCCTTGGCGGCAAGAAGGGTTTCGGTGCCGTCGGCGGTGACGGTACGCTGTTCTTTGCGGATGGTGGCGGTGGGCTTGAATGCCACGCGCAGGATGATGTTTTCGCCGTTGGAGATGCCGCCTTGGATGCCGCCGGAGCGGTTGGTGACGGTGCGGATTTCGCCCCGGTCGTCGACGTAAAATTCGTCGTTGTGTTCGATGCCGGTGAGCAGGGTTCCGGCAAAGCCAGAGCCGATTTCAAAGCCTTTGCTGGCGGGCAGAGACATGACCGCCTTGGCCAGGTCGGCTTCGAGCTTGTCGAACACGGGTTCGCCTAGTCCTTTGGGGACGGCGCGGGCAACACATTCCACCACGCCGCCGATGGAGTCGCCCAATCGCCCGGTTTGCTCGATCAGTTCGATCATCCGCTCGGCGCATTCGCCATCGGGACAGCGGACGATGTTGCTTTCCACCTGATCCATCGTTACGGTGTTGGGATCGACTGTGCCTTCTAGATCTTTGATGCGCTTGACGTAGCCGATGATTTCCACCCCTGCGACTTGGTGCAGGATTTTCTTGGCGATCGCCCCTGCGGCCACGCGCCCGATCGTTTCCCGCGCCGAGGAGCGCCCGCCGCCGCGCCAGTTGCGAATGCCGTATTTCGCGTCGTAGGTTGCGTCAGCATGGGACGGGCGATACTTTACCGCCATTTCGTCATAGTCTTGCGATCGCGCATCTTTGTTTCGCACCAGTAGGGCGATCGGCGTGCCCAGCGTCTTGCCGTCCATCACGCCCGACAAAATTTCGCAGCGGTCTTCTTCTTTGCGCGGTGTCACGATGTGGCTCTGGCCGGGGCGGCGGCGGTCTAGCTCTTTTTGAATGTCGGCTTCAGAAATCTCTACACGGGGCGGGCAGCCGTCAATCACCACGCCCACGCCGCCGCCGTGCGACTCGCCAAATGTTGTAATTCTAAACAAATGCCCAAAGGTGCTGCCCATACTGAAACCCGGTGAGAATCCGTTGAACCGCCTGAATTGACGATGCTTTCAACCCAGCAGCATTCTATTCTAACTGGTTGTTAAGTAACATTTGATGTCTTGTCAACCGGGCATTTACTCCGCTCTGCTAGTCTACAAACATAGCAAGCAGTCAAGCTTTGCCATTGAGCTTTTTCTAGTTTTTTCCTAGCTTTTAGCGCTGCTTTGGGTTCCGAATGGTTGATGCTACCCAGCGTTCTTCGGGATCTTCGCTTTTTTTAACCTCTTTTGTCGATCGATCCGCCGTGGCTATGAACAAGTACTGTACTGAATGGATTCAAGAGTGGTGCCTCCAAAACGGTTGGACAGATCTGTTTCAGGAGCGCCGTGAATATTGGGCGTTTCCGCCCCATGCCGTGATGCCGCTTCCCATTCCGTCAGAGGCGCTGTTGGCCATCAAAGCCGAAAAGGGCTTTAGCCCGCAAGAACGCCTATGGTGCAGTGTGGCTTGGGTCGGTGCGGTGGTTTCGGCGGGGCTGGGGGTCTATCTTCAGTCGCCGATGCCGCTGGTGCTGGCGTTTGCGTTTTGCGCGGTGATCTTTGGTCTAATGGACGATGAGTAGGGGCGCATTGGCTCTGCATTTCTCGTTGAATCCATTTCCTGCTTGACATGACACAACCATCCACACCATCGCCCGCCGCTCCTCCTGCGGTGGGCATTATTATGGGCAGCGATTCTGACTTGCCCACGATGCAGGGGGCGATCGCCATTTGCGAACAGTTCCAGGTCGCCTGCGAAGTAGCGATCGTCTCCGCCCACCGCACTCCAGAGCGCATGGTGGACTACGCCCAAACCGCCCACGAACGCGGCCTTAAAGTGATTATCGCTGGAGCGGGCGGCGCGGCCCATCTGCCGGGAATGGTCGCCGCGCTGACGCCATTGCCGGTGATTGGCGTTCCCGTACCCAGCCGCCACCTGCAAGGACTGGACTCGCTCTATTCCATCGTGCAAATGCCTGCCGGAATTCCGGTGGCGACTGTGGCGATTGGCAATGCCCAAAACGCCGGACTCCTCGCGGTGCAAATTCTCGCTTGCCAGCAGCCGGAACTACTCATCCGAGTGCAGCGCTATCGCCAGAGCTTGTGCGACATGGTGCTAGAGAAACAGTCGAAGCTCGACGCAGTAGGATACCAGGCATATCTCCAACAAATGTCGTAGTTTGCTGTTCGCGTGCGATCCCCCTAAATCCCCCTGAGTAAGGGGGACTTCCGACCCGGCTCCCCCCTTAGCAATAGGGACTTCCGACCCGGCTCCCCCCTTACTAAGAGGGACTTCCGATCCGGTTCCCCCCTTAATAAGGGGGGCTAGGGGGGATCTCCAAAGCCCCAGCGATTCACCCACACCCCTGCCCATGCCTACTCTCGCAGAACTGCCCTTTTTGCACCTAGACGACCAGGGCGAGATTATACGAATTTGACGGAAAAGTAGGCGCTTACGCCATTTTCGATGCCGATCGCACGTTGCAATACATCGGCTATTCCCGCGACATTACCGCCAGCCTGCTGCAACATCTGGTGCGTGTGCCGCAGGGCTGCTATTGGGTAAAGGTGTGGACGTGCGATCGCCCCAGCCGCACCCTGCTAGAAACCGTCCGCAGCGAGTGGATCGCCGAAAGCGGCGCAACCCCTCCTGGCAACGGCGATGACGAAGCGCGGTGGAACCAGCCCATTGATGCCAAAGTTTGCATGACTCCGCAAGAGCAAGCCAGCTACGCCAGCGCCGACGACCAGGGCATTCGGTTGCCAGTTGAGAGTGCGATTGCCAAGGGTTGTCTTCTGGAAGCGCTGACGCGCCGAGGCTTTTGCTGAGTGTGGTCGTGCTGTGTTAGCTGTGCTTGTCAGTAGGAGCGGTTGCCCTCCTTTACCCACTGAAGCGCGATCGCTCGGTCTGACCTACTGAGGCAAGATCACAGCAGCAACAGAACCTCTAGCTAGAGGCGACTGCTGGCGTTTAGTAAAACCGCTGTCGCGCCGCTGGAAGCGCGATTGTCGTGCGCCGAGTCAGGGTTAAGATTCAGGTAACATTCAGAAAAGCTACATCTGTGGCCTGTTGTTCGAGTCTGCTCAGGACTGATTGAGGAAAGCCAAATGATTGCCATTCCTGACAAGCCGTACATGACCCCAGAAGAGTATCTGGCATGGGAAGAAAAGCAGGAACTGCGCTACGAGTATGTTGACGGCGTGGCGTATGTGCGAAATGACATTTATGGCATGACAGGCGGTACACTGCCCCATAACGACATCGCGCTAAACCTCTACAGTGCCTTGCGCCCTGTGGTGCGAGCCAAAGGCTATCGGGTTAATGTTGCCGATGTCAAAGTGCATACGAGTGAGGGCGGTGCTTTCTTCTATCCTGACCTGCTCGTCTCCTGCCACCCACAAGACAAAACCGCGCTTAAGTTTGTCTGCCATCCCTGCATCATTGTGGAAGTGCTATTGCCCAGCACTGAAAGCTACGACCGAGGGGCAAAGTTTGCCCAATATCGCCGCATGGAAAGTCTGCGAGAATACGTGCTGATTAGCTCAGATAGCCTCAACGTAGAAATCTTTCGACTCAACGAGCGCAACAAATGGGAATTGACCCCCTACGCTGCGGGAGAAACCGTTCAGTTCACCAGCATTGAGTTTGAGTGTCCGATTGAGCTGTTGTATGAAGACGTAGACCTCCTACCTCAAGAGAGCAACGATGCTGAGGTCTCGCCCTGACAGGTTTCAGGTCAGTGCTGATGCGCTGGTGAGACAGTAGAGCGCGATCGCCGCGAGACAACCTCTAAGCTTCCCCATCCTAATGCAAGCGATGCCCAACGGGATTGGATGGTTAGTGCTTTATGTGTAGCAAGTATTTAGAAGATTGATGTAACTCTACTGAGTTCTTTCGAGCCATACTTTTGAGGTGGTTAAATATGGACGACTGGGACAACGTTTTTTTGCCTGCTTCTTGTTGAGGCTTATTCCGGTAGAAATAGGCTTTATGTGCAGCCGACTTACCTGTCCGTAACTCTCCAACAATGCGGCAGGGTCGCCGTGTGGTGTACGGTGACACGATTAATTTAATTGATGCACCGTGACACTCAACCTGTCAGCCAGAAGACCTCTGTGCCGCCTTCTTGAAAGAGAGATTAGGCAGCGAGGAAAGTCTCCTGTTTCCCGCGTATCAATCATTCCAGCAGATTCAGCACACCTGCCACAGAGCAAGGTATCCTTGCTAGAATTTTGTGTCGCGTCAGGAATGCAGGTGCTTAATCGAGCAGTTGGTTAATTTCCTGATAGGCGTGAGACAGGCGCTCGGCCATGAGTTGATTCATGGCTTGTTGGAAGGCGATCGCCGCTGGCGGGTTTTCGGACTGCATTTCGGTCAGGGCCGTGCGGGTCAGTTGGTGCATAGTGCTGGGCGCATCAGCGATCGCCGTCGTTTGGTGTGCCGTGTTTGAGAAAAACTCCATCTCGCCCACAAAGCTCCCGGCTCCTAGCGTTTGCAGGCGTTTCGGCGCTGCCTGGTTTGCCTGCGCCCACACCGTCACCTGACCAAACTCGATGATGTAAAGCGCGATCGCCGTTTCGCCCTCACAAAACAACGTATCCCCCGCCTCCAAATCCAGTTCCTCTAGATAGGTTCCAATTTCGGCAATTTGGGGTGAATTGGGAAACCAGCTTTCCAACTGCAACACTAGGGGCAAAGACTTTTTGCGTCGCCAGGAAATAGATTCCAGAATTTTATTTTCACACCACTCCACACCGCGATCCAAATCTGGAAAAATTAGACAAATCGGGTCGTCTTCTTGAATCAATCCACCGCGCTGAATTTGTTCTGCAATCTCAGGAGAGAGGTGTGTAAACAGCAGGTCAAAAGATTCTCTCTGAGCAATTTGCTTGAGCTTTTCAAAGCCCAAGATGGCTGAAGAATCTAAGCCAGTCACCGCTTGAAAATTCAAAACAACAAACTTTAGAGGAGCCGATTGCTCAGCTTGAACGCGCTGCTGAATCTGGTTAATGAGCGTGGTTGCAGTGCCAAAAAAGAGAAATCCTTGGAGATCGAGAATATAAAGCTGCTCACCTTCTTGGCGCAGGGTGCGATGTTCGGTGGGCGATCGCCCTGCGCGGCTGCGATAGTTTACGCCCGACAGTACGTGCTTTGCTACGCGAGTGCGGCTGTAGTTCACCACAAACAGCACCATCGCAATCGCTAACCCCAACCCCACACCTTCCAAAAAACCCACCAGGGCGATCGCCAGCAAAATAATCTGTACTAGTGCATACTCAGACTTCGACAGCTTGAACCAGGAATCATAAATCCACTCCACCAAAAAGCCGAACCCTAAAAATATCAACATGCCACCTAAAACAGCTTTTGGCAGCAGCGAAACAAAACCTCCAGCGAATAAAACTAAAACACAAACGAGCGCAGCCAAAATTCCGACAACTCGGCTTTTTGCACCAATTTTTGCGGAGCAAAGCGTGGATAATCCTAATCCATGAAATCCGATAATCCCGCCTCCCAAACCTGCAACTATGTTCCCCAGTCCAGCAGCCCGCAATTCTTGATTCAGATCAATATCTCTCCCGCTTGCAAGTTCAATTCCAGTGGAATTGAGCAGCAGCATCATAACTGTAACCAGGACAATACTGACGATGCGAGGAAGCTGCTCCCAGATCGATTGCCAATGTGCTTGCAGCAGCAGATCTGGCTTAAGAGGTTGCCACAATGCGCCCTTGGGAAACTCTGGCAGCAGCAGCCCTAGCTCCCGCGCTTCGGCAATATTCGTCTGAGTGAGAAACAGCGCAGCGTGAAAGATTAGCGACCCGACCAGCACCATTCCAGGCACAATGAATACGCTATTGCGATGACGCAAAACCCAAAGCAAGATCAGGCCAAACACCACTCCCGGAACCCAGCGAATTAGAAATTGAGGTTGCAGGAGAATATCAAGTTCAGACAGGCTAAAAAAGCGATCGCTCAGCAAGCTAAAGCCACTTTGAGCTATCAGATATCCCGTGCCGGACAGAAAGCCGCCGATCACTGGATAAGGCGCAAATCGCGTTAGATTACCCAGCCTGTAGGCTCCCAGTAAAAAGCATATAGCCCCCGTGAGTAGAGAGGTTGTGGCGATCGCCATCACCGCCGTTGCAAACAATTCTGCTGGCGTAGCCGACCCAGACAGCTTCGTAACTATTGCGCCGATCAGCAGCGATAGGATCACGCCTGGGCCGTCCTGCGGAATAATCAAAACGCCAGGCAGCGAACTACCTAACGCCACAATAATACTGACCGTAATCGCAGTAAATAAAACTAGACCAATGCCCGCTGATGTAAATGGCGTTAGCTCACCCGAAAAGATCAATGCGCCAAAAGAAACAGCGTAAACCACTAGAAAAATACCTGCAATAATACCCGCCGTCAGACTCGGAACCAGGCGACTAGGATGCAACTCTTGCTGAACCAGAGTCCGAATATTTTGGCGACTCCAGCGGACTTTAGTGGCGGGGGGCATGGATTCTCCTAGACGAGATGGAATCTCAGTCCACAGTCTGGGTGTTGATTTTTTTATTAAACGCTAAAAATTGATTGATCACACTATTCCAGCTTCCACCAAGCTGACCAACTTAGCACCAGTTGCGCCAGTTCGGCATAGCCCGCCGCGTTGGGATGGGCCCCGTCGCCCGATCGAACTTCTGTCATCCACACGGGCGATCGCCGCAGTGGTGTAAACACGTCCAGGTAGGGAATCTCGAAGCCGTCGCAGATTTGCCGCTGATAGCTCACCAGTTCAGCGATGCGCTCGTTCTGCGCCTCATCGGCGATCGCCGGAGGACTGACCATCAGCACTGGATACTGTCGCTTGGCCACCAGCAAAATCATGCCCGTGTGCCGCAGCGAGTCCGATGTTTTCACCCGCACGCCGCCCTGCTCCCAGGTGGTGTCGTTTACCCCGAAGGAAAACACCACCCGCCCGTCGCAGCCTTCTGGCAGCCGCGCCATCACCTCAAACTGCCAGCGCACGCCAATCTCGGCACTGGTTTCGCGCCGCACGCCCAGGTTGTAGTAGGTCAGCGGCACACCCCGCTGGCTGGCAAACTGGCAGACGCGCCCCGTCCAGCCCAGCAGCGTTGAGTCGCCTGTGCCATTCACAAACGAGTCGCCGACAAAGCAAATGCGAACATCGGAATCAGTCATTATTAGTGGGCGATAGGAGTCGTTTCTGGCGTTCGATCAATTTTGCATTCTAAAGACAGCTTTACACAATACCGGACTATTTTTATCACCGCTTAATGGACACCTGCGCTTCTCCTGGATAGGATTGAGGAGCCAAAGGTTTTCCGTAACAAGTTTTACGATTCAGCATAAGAACCTCAAGCTTTTATTGCAGCCGCTATGCCTCAGCTCTGATGGCTTTTTGGGTGTTTTTCTATTAAGAATCAGGCTCCATCTATCGCTACATTTCAGGTGGGTTTGCCGACACTTAGCTCAGTCATTAGCTCAGTCATTAGCTCAGTCATTAGCTCAGTCATAGGCTTAGTCAAGAATCAATCTCGGCAGCCGATTATGGCAATCAATCATGACCTTCGCCAAGACGGGCGTGATTGGTGCTGCGATTCTTTTGGAATGTTCCACAAATTATCGCTTTTCAAGCCTCCTGGAGATACCTATGGTTTTTATTCACCGTTTGGCTCAAAAATCTCTTGCCTTGATAGGTTTTGGAATCTCCGGAGCCTTGGCTTTAGCTGTGCCCGCAGAGGCGCTAACCTTTGCTGAATCCCGCAGCAGCTTTTTGATTACAAACTTTTCAAAGCTGCCAGAGAGCGCTATCGTGGACTCACAAGCGGATACTTTTACCATCGCATCGGATGGCACTGTTGTTGCTGAAAGCACTGCCACAGTCGCGTTTCTAACGCCGTCTTTGGAGGGGGCGATCGCCACCAATGATATCTTTAGCTTAGCCTTTGGCGACAGCAATTATTATCTCGGACTGGCAGCCAGCAGCGCATCTGTAGTCGGTGATTTTGTCTTCAATGCAAATGAAACATTTGCCTTCGACTTTGGCGGAAACCTAAATTTATTTGCAAGTCTTGATCATCCCACGATAGAAAGCGCGTTCTCCTTTGGCAGCATTGGTTTGGGTGTTTTAATCGCAGCATTTGATAGCGACGAATTTACCGAACTTGCAGGATTTCTCCTGTCAGCAAATCTGCACTTGCCCACAGGACAAAACTCGACTCAATTTTCCCAATTTGGCAGTGGATTTAGAACGCTGAGTACGGACATTAGCGGCGGATCTAATACCGTTGAAGCGGGAGTAGGAGCCGTCCTCAGTGGCTCTTATCGCCAGACGTTTCAGGTTCCCACTCGAATTCGGTTGGTTGAGTTTAAAGCAAGCAAAGTTGGTGTGAGGGCCGTTCCCGCGCCGAGCCTGGTGCTGGGTCTGCTGGTGCTGCTGGGCAAGAGTGCTGTCAGGGGGCGATCGCCAGAGGAGCGTGCCGAGCAAGAATGCTAAGAGCGCGATCGCAGCCAGGAGGTCGTGGAATAAATTTTATTGGCGTTTTATTAGTGTCCTCTAATTATTGTCCTCTATTTGTGTCCACCTACTTATGAGATTAAACCTCTTGCGTGAATGCTGTTTTGAGGGCGTGAATCGTGGCGCGGTACCGCCGCGCCACGATTCACGCAAGAAGTCTATTGATATGAGATTGATATGAGATAGTTAGTGGGATGACGAGATGCAGTCACGCAACACCCCGATGTCTCCCTCGGCGATTATCCTCGCAGGCGGCCATAGCACCCGCATGGGACGCGATAAGGCCCTCATCGAAGTTGAAGGCGTGCCCCTGCTGCAAAGAATGGGGGCGATCGCCCACTCTTGCTGTTCCAGTGTTTTCGTCGTCACGCCCTGGCCCGATCGCTACGCCGCGCTGCTGCCCGACAGCCAGTTTGTTTCCGAAGTGCCGCTACCCGGAGAAACCGAGCCTCACGGGCCGCTGGTGGGCTTTTTGCAGGGGTTAGAGCGAGCTGCGGCTCAGCAACCAACAGATCAGCAACCAACAGAATGGACGCTGCTGCTAGCCTGTGACCTGCCCCGGCTACAAGCAGCCGAGGTGCAGCAGTGGGCAACGCAGTTGGAAGCAGTGCAACCAGAGGCGATCGCCTATTTGCCCCGCGATCAGCAGGGCTGGCAGCCGCTGTGTGGGTTTTATCGCCTGAGCAGTTTGCCCCTGTTGCGAGACTTTGTGCAGGCGGGCGGGCGCTCGTTTCAGCAATGGCTGGCCCAACACACCGTTGCCGAAATTCCGGCTGTTGATTTTGCCCACCTATTCAACTGCAATACACCAGACGATTTGATGCATCTTTAATGCAAATGCGTTTCCCCGAATGCATCCTCTAAGCATCCTCTAAAATGCGTCTCCCCGAATGCGCCTCCCCGAATGCGTCTCTCCGAATGCGCCTCTCCGAATGCATCTCCCCGAATGCATCCTCTAAAATACATCTTCCAAAATGATGTCTCCGCCGCGAAACCCTACACCCGCAGGAGTTCTGCATGTTCAATGCGGGTTCCCAGCACCTTGAGAAATTCTGCCAGCCAGCGCGGATGGGCGGGCCAGGCAGGAGCCGTCACCAGATTGCCATCTACGACTGCCTCCGTCACGGGAATGTCAACATACTGCCCACCCGCAGCATTGACTTCTGGGCCGCAGGCGGGATAGGCCGAGCAGCGCTTGCCATGCACGACTCCGGCGGCAGTCAAAAGCTGCGCCCCGTGGCAGATGGCAGCGATGGGTTTGTTGGCATTGGCAAAATGCTGGACGATGCTGATCACCTCAGCATTCAACCGGATGTATTCTGGAGCGCGGCCGCCGGGAATCACCAGCGCGTCGTAGCTGGCGGGATTCACCTCAGCAAAAGTGGCATTGAGCGTGAAGCGATGTCCTGGCTTTTCAGAATAGGTCTGGTCGCCTTCAAAATCGTGAACCGCCGTGCGGACAAACTCGCCCGATTTTTTGTTGGGGCAGACGGCGTGAACGGTGTGCCCGACCATTTGCAGCGCCTGAAAGGGCACCATGACTTCGTAATCTTCTACAAAGTCTCCCACCAGCATCAGAATCTGAGCGGCCATGGTCTGTCCTCCTGCAAAGTGTTTAATGTGGACATATTTTGACCTTACGCCAGTCGATCGGGTTCTGTGTCGCCGGGGCAACAAAGCGTAATTCACAAAATGTATTACTGCAAATCTGTCCCTGCAAATCTGTCCCTGCAAATCTG